>JBJTZN010000098.1:0-7309 GCA_046087245.1 Rubrivivax sp. | reverse complement strand
TCGGCACCCTTTGGAACGCCCGCTCGGGCGCGCCGGAATACTTCACAAGCTCTGAGCCCTCGCCAAGGGCGGAGCGCTCAGGCCGGCACCGAAGGCAGGCCGGACAGGGCCATGGCGAGCTCGGCCTCGTCGTACTGCTGGTCCACCAGCTTGCCCGCCATGTAGTTGCTGTAGGCCGTCATGTCGAAGTGGCCGTGGCCACACAGATTGAACAGGATGGTCTGGGGCCGGTCCTCGGCCTTGCAGCGCAGCGCCTCGACGATGGCTCCCTTGACTGCGTGGTTGGCTTCCGGCGCGGGCACGATGCCCTCGGCCCGTGCGAACATCACCCCGGCCTCGAAACACGCGTTCTGGTGGTACGCCGTCGCCTCGATCAGACCCAGTTCCTTCAGATGCGACACCAGCGGCGCCATGCCGTGGTAGCGCAGCCCTCCAGCGTGGAAGCCGGGCGGCGTGAAGGTGCTGCCCAGCGTGTGCATCTTGGTCAGCGGCGTCAGGTGCGCCGTGTCGCCGAAGTCATAGGCGTACTTCCCGCGCGTGAGGCTGGGGCAGGCCGCAGGCTCCACCGCGACGATGCGCCGTTGTCGGCCTCCGCGCAGTTGCATGCCCAGAAAGGGCAGGACAATGCCCGCGAAGTTGCTGCCGCCTCCCGTGCAGCCGATGATCACATCCGGATCGTCGCCCGCCATCTCCATCTGGGCGATGGCCTCCTGACCGACGATGGTCTGGTGCAGCAGCACATGATTGAGCACCGATCCCAGGGCGTACTTGGTGTCGTCATGTGTCGCGGCAACCTCCACCGCCTCGCTGATGGCGATGCCCAGGGACCCCGGGTGGTCGGGATCTCGGGCCAGGATGGCGCGACCGGAGTTGGTCAGGCTGGAGGGGCTGGCCAGGCACCGGGCCCCGTAGGTCTCCATCAGGGCCCTGCGGTAGGGCTTCTGGTCATAGCTCACGCGCACCTGGAACACCTGGACATCGATGCCGAACAGGGATCCGGCGAAGGCCAGTGAAGAGCCCCACTGCCCGGCCCCGGTTTCCGTGGTGAGCTTCTTGACCCCGGCCTGGGCGTTGTACCAGGCCTGCGGCACGGCCGTATTGGGCTTGTGGGAGCCGGCGGGGGACACGCCTTCGTACTTGTAGTAGATCTTCGCGGGCGTGCCAAGCATCTTCTCCAGCCGGTGCGCCCGGATGAGGGGGCTGGGCCGCCACAGTCTGAACACCTCGCGCACGGGCTCCGGGATGGGAATCTCGCGCTGCGTGGAGACTTCCTGGAGGATCAACTCCATCGGAAACAGGGGCTCCAGGTCTGCCGGACCTATGGGCTGCAGGGTGCCCGGGTGCAGCACAGCGGGCAGGGGCTGCGGCAGATCGGCTGCAATGTTGTACCAGTGAGTGGGCATCCTGCCTTCGTCGAGCAGGAACTTGGTTTGCTGCATCATGGGGTGTACCTCTTTCTCTGGCCGGGCCCTTCAATGCTAGAGGTTCACGGGCCCACCGGACAGCCCTGGTTTGCCCGCATGCGCAGCATGCCGGGCCTCTGCCGGTCATGCCGGCCGCAAGACATCCAGCACCCGGTCCAGGCCGCCCTCCAGCACGGACAGCATGGCCACCTCGGCCACGGCGGGTTTGGGGTGGTAGGCGATGGACAGGCCGGCGGCCTGCATCATGGGCAGGTCGTTGGCGCCATCGCCCACGGCGATGGCCTGCGCCGTGGAGATGCCCATGAGCTCGCAGACCTCCAGCACAACGCGCTTCTTCTCCGCCCCGTCGACGATGTCTCCCCAGGGGCGGTCGAACAAGGTGCCGGTGAGCCGGCCGTTGGCCACGCCCAGGGTGTTGGCGCGGGCGAAGTCGAGCCTCAGGCGCTGCCGGATGCGCTCGCTGAAGTGGGTGAATCCCCCGGAAATCAGCAGCGTCTTCAGTCCGGCTGCCTGGCAGGCGGCCACGAAGGTCTCCACACCCGGATTGAGCCGCAGCCGTTCGGCGTACACGCGCTCCAGCGCCGATTCGGGCACGCCAGCCAGCAACGCCACGCGACGCCGAAGGCTGTCCTTGTAGTCAGCGATCTCTCCACGCATGGCGGCCTCGGTGATCTCGGCAACCTCGGCCCGGCGCCCCGCCAGATCGGCGATCTCGTCGATGCACTCGATGTTGATCAGCGTGGAGTCCATGTCGAACGCGATCAACTTGAAGTCCGACAGCTTCAGGCCTGCACGCACGCCCCGCACGATGAGACCCTCGGGGCTGGAGGCTGGAACTGGCGTGACCATGAGGGGTGGCAGTGTAGCCACGCCTACGCGCCGGGCGCTTCGGCGGGCAGGCCGCAGCCGCTTCAGCCGCTGGCAGCCAGACGTCGCACCAGCAGGTCTGCCGCCTGCAGCAGGTGCTGCTGGGCCAGCGCTTGCGCAGCAGGGGCATCCGCGCGCACGATCGCCTCCAGCAGTGCCTGGTGCTCGTCCCAGACGAGGCTGGGCGCGGCGTCGTCGCGCGCCAACACGGCGCCCATCACACGCTGGATGTGCAACCAGTGATGCGCCATGGTCGGGCCAATGAGCGGATTGCCGGAGAGTTCGTAGATGAACTCATGGAATCTCCTGTCGGCCAGCGACATCCGCGCGATAGAGCCGCTGGCCAAGGCCTTGCGTCCAGCTTCGATCAGCGCCGGGCCCTGGCGGGCCGCCCGGTCGGCGCCCCGTTCGCACGCCATGCGCGCCGCCAACGCCTCCACCGCCGCCCGCAGTTCATAGATGTGGCGCACCTGCTGCGGCTGCAGGGCCACGACCTCCAGACCGCGGCCAGGCGCCTCGCGCAACACACCTTGGTTGCGCAGCAACAGCAGCGCCTGCTGCACCGGCTGGCGAGACACTCCCAGGCTTCGGGCGATGTGCTCCTGGATCAGGCGGCTGCCAGGGGCCAGGGTTCCGGCAGTGATGTCCGCAAGCAAGGCATCGCGTACTTGCTCGGCGAGCTGGGGGGAGGGGAGCAGGGGCTTCATGGAGGTCGGTGCCGGGCAGGCCGATGGGGCAACAGGCGCTTGCCGGTGTGCCGCAGACGCAACAACGCCCTGCACGCAGTCTAATGCACTCTGAATACAGAGTTCTAAAATGCACTGACTCTCCTGCGAGCCGACAGCCATGACCCCAGAGCCCACCAGCGTCGCCGAACTGGTCGCACGCTTCCTCCTCGCCCGCGGCGTGGACCGCATCTACGGATTGCAAGGGGGACACATACAACCCATCTGGGACTGGCTTGCGCGCCTGGGAGTGCGCATCGTCGATGTGCGTGACGAAGGCGCTGCTGTCCACATGGCGCACGCGCACACGGTGCTGGGCATGCCCGCTGGCCGCGGCCTGGGGGTGGCCATGGTGACGGCCGGGCCCGGTGTGACCAACACCGTGACCGCCATGACCCATGCGCACCTGGAGCGGGTGCCGGTGCTGTTGATTGGCGGCTGCCCGCCACGCCCGCAGGACGATCTGGGCCCGCTGCAGGGCATCGACCATGTGGCCCTGCTGGCCCCCGTGACCCGCCATGCACGCACGCTGCGTGTAGCCGAGCAGATGGCAAGAGACCTGGACAAGGCTTGGGCGCTGGCCCAGGGTGACGGTGGGCCGCCCGGGCCCGTGTACGTGGAGATTCCCACCGACGTGCTGCGCGAAACGGTCCCTCCGGTCTGCGTGCTGCCTGAACACCTGCGCCCCACCCGGCGCCCGCCGCAAGCCCCGGATGCCGGGCTGGTCGCACAGGCCGCAGCGTGGCTGCGCCAGGCCCGGCGGCCGCTGGTCATCACAGGGCGCGGGGCGCAGGCCAGCGCCGGGGCTGCGGCCGCATTGACCCGCCTGCTGGACGCCAGTGGCGCCCTGTATCTGGACACCCAGGAAAGCCGCGGCCTGGTCGACCCTGGGCATCCGGCGGTGGTGGGTGCCGTGCGTGCCAAGGCCATGCAGGAGGCCGACTGCGTGCTGGTGGTCGGGCGCAAGCTGGACTACCAGCTCGCCTACGGCTCTCCGGCCGTGTTTCGCCATGCCCGCTTCCTGCGCATCGCCGACCACGCGGACGAGTTGCGCGACAACCGCCGGGGCGAGGTGGAGCTGCTGGCCGACCCGGCCCTGGCATTGGACGCGCTGGCGCGGGACCTGGGCGCGACAGGCTCGGCGGTGCCTGATGCAGGGCTGCCGCCTTCACCCCTGGACACCGCCTGGACACGGGGGCTGCGCGCCGAACACCTGCAGCGCGCCGCCCGTCATGCCCAGGCGATGTTGCAGGCCGGTCCGGGGCGCGACGGACACCTGCATCCCTACCGGATCTTCGCCGCGTTGCGTCGCGTATTGCAGCCCGATGCCATCACCATTGCAGATGGCGGCGATCTGCTGAGCTTTGCCCGCATGGGGCTGGAGTCTCGGCACTACCTGGACGCCGGCGCCTTCGGTTGCCTGGGGGTGGGCACGCCCTATGGCGTGGCCGCTTCCTTGCTGTATCCCGGGCGCCAGGTGGTGACCATCACCGGCGACGGGGCCTTCGGCATCAATGCCATGGAGATCGACACTGCCAAGCGCCACGGCGCGCGGGTGGTCTTCGTCGTCTCCAACAACGCGGCCTGGAACATCGAACGTCTGGATCAGGAGATGAACTACGGCGGCCGCGTCGTCGGCACCACGCTGGCCTGGAGCGACTATGCCGGCATGGCGCGTGCCTTCGGCCTGCACGCGGAGCGCGTGACCGAGCCTGATCGCCTGGAGGACGCCCTGCGCGAAGCCTTCGACAAGGCGCCGGCGCTGCTGGACGTGGTGACCACGCGGGACGCCCTGAGCTCAGACGCCGGCAAGGGGCTGGGCTGGGTGCCCGATCGTCAGGCGCTCACGGCCTGGGACGAGGCCGAACAGCGCCGGCGGGCCTGAGCCATGGGCGAGTTGCTGACGCTGTGCGACGCGGTGGCCTCCCACGCGCGCTTGCAACCTGCCAAGACCGCCGTTCGCGACTCCCGCCGCAGCCTGAGCTATGCCCAGTGGAACGAAAGAGCCACCCGGCTGGCGCAGGCGCTGGCGGCACTGGGGCTGCAGCCCGGCGATCGGGTCGCGCTGCTGGCCTACAACCGCCTGGAGTGGATGGAGATCTATGCGGCGCTGGCACGGGCCGCGCTGGTGGCCGTACCGGTGAACTTTCGCCTGGCGGGCCCGGAGATCGCCTACATCGTGCAACACAGCCAGGCCCGGGCCATCATCGTGCAAGAGGCCCTGCGCCAGGTGGTCGATGCTGTTCGCGACGAACTGCCTATCGAACCTGAGGGGTGCATCCTCCTGGCGGACGGGCCGGCCGACCAGATGGATGGCCAGGCTTGCGAAAGGGCTGATGATCGGACCGGTGCCCGAACCGATGATCGCTGCGGTGACGCCCCCCAGCCGCCGCAGCCTCGCTGTCCTGCCGGCTGGCGCGACTATGAAGCGCTGATCGCAACGGCGCCCGATGCCCCCCTGGAGCGCCAGGCCGGTCCGCAGGATCTGTTCGCCCTGATGTACACCTCGGGCACGACCGGCCGGCCCAAGGGCGCGATGCGCAGCCACCAGGGCAATGCTCTCATCGCCCTGGCCACCGCGCTGGAGTTCGGTCTGTCGCGTGACGACACCGGCCTGCTGGTGATGCCGCTTTGCCATGCCAACTCGCTGTACTTCGGCGTGACGTTCGCGATGCTGGGCGCCACCATCGTGATCGACGATCGCGCTCACTTCGATGCTGCCGCCCTGTTGGCCCAACTCGCCCGCGACCGCATCACCTTCACATCGCTCGTGCCCACGCATTACGTCATGATGCTGGATCTGCCCGAGGACGTGAAGGCAAGGCACGACCTGGGGAACGTGGGCAAGTTGTTGATCTCCTCGGCACCTGCCCGCCGCGATACCAAGCTGGGGATCATGGCGCTGTTTCCCAATGGCCGGCTGTTCGAGCTCTACGGCTCCACCGAGGCCGGCTGGGTGACCATCCTGCGGCCCGACGAACAGCTCAGGCACCTGGGCTCGGTGGGGCGCGAATGGGCGGGTTCCGGCGCCATACGCCTGCTCGACGAGCGGGGACAGGAGGTACCCGACGGCGAAGTCGGCGAGCTCTTCTCACGCACCTCCTACGTGTTCGACGGCTACTGGCGCGACCCCGACAAGACACAGGAGGCTTTCCGCGGCGCCTGGTGCTCCGTAGGGGACATGGCGCGACGCGATGCCGACGGCTTCATCCATCTTGTGGACCGCAAGAGCAACATGATCATCAGCGGGGGGGAGAACATCTACCCCTGCGAGGTGGAAGCCGTGCTGTCAGGCCACCCTGGCGTGCAGGACGTGGCCGTCATCGGCATGCCCGACGCGAAGTGGGGGGAACACGTGCGCGCCGTGATCGTGCCCCGCCCGGGCTGCAATCTGGACGCCGCAGCGCTGGACGCCTGGTGCCGACCGAAGATGGCGGGCTACAAGCGCCCGCGCTCCTGGTCCTTCATCGGCGAGCAGGACATGCCGCGCACGGCCACGGGCAAGATCCAGCACCGCCGACTGCGGGAGGTTCAGCTGGCAGACTGGAGCCGCGCACCGCAGTCCGGCTGAGGCCCGTGCTTGGCCGATCCTGCGTGCCCCCCCAGGACCAGGCAGGCCTGAGGATGTGGGTTGCACCGCATGGCACACTGTGCCGGAACAGGGTGCCTCCAGGACTTCGCGGACGCGCCTGCCATCACGCTTCGGATTGCCGGCGATGCCAAAACTGCAAGTGCGCCCTGTCTGGCGAAACCCTCTTCAGGTCCTTCTGCGCGGGAGTCTGATTGGCTTGGTCCTGGCCGGCGTCATCGCTTCCGGCAGCGCCACCGCCCAGGCCACCCGCAGCGTACGCTTCCTGTCTGCGGGGGCGCTGTACGAGCGGCTTGCTTCAACCGATCCGGCGGCCGTGGAGGCCGGCCGCCACTACGTCATGGGCGTCCTGGACACCCTGCTGCTGACCAGGGATCCCCAGGTCTGCCTGGGCGCCGAGGTCCGGCTTGACGTCCTGGTGGGATTGGTCAGGGACGAGCTTGCCAGCAGGCCCCAGGCGCATCGCTTCAACGCGGGTAGCTTCGTGCGCGAGGTGATGCATGCCCGCCTGAAGTGCAGCTGACGCGTGGGTGACCGCCCCCCAGGGACTGGAGCGGCAGGCCGCCTCAGAGCTTGTGAAGTATTCCGGCGCGCCCGAGCGGGCGTTCCAAAGGGTGCCGATCCAGGCGCAAAGCACAGCCGTAGCTCGGGCTACGGCGAGCATTTGCAACGACGAGCGGGGCCGTTTGGGGCGGACGAGCGGG
>JBJTZN010000097.1:0-10709 GCA_046087245.1 Rubrivivax sp. | reverse complement strand
AAGGTGCGCCGCGGCTACATCGGCGACAAGTACCAGGTGCTGGTGGACGCGCTGTACGGCGGCAAGTCCGAGCAGTTCATCGAGACGGCGGTGAAGTTCGAGGACGGACGCAGCGGTAGCGTGAGCGCCACCTTGAAGATCATCGACGTCAAGACCTTCAGCAGCGTGAAGCAGGCGGCCTGACCATGAGCACCCCACAGACCACCCCGGACAGCCGCAAGATCGGCGATGTCATCCTGGACGTCCAGGGTATTTCTCTGGCCTTCGGCGGCGTCAAGGCCCTGACCGACATCAGCTTCGACGTGCGCGAGCACGAGGTGCGCGCCATCATCGGCCCCAACGGCGCGGGCAAGAGCTCGATGCTGAACTGCATCAACGGCGTGTACACGCCCCAAAAGGGCACCATCTCCTTCCGCGGCAAGACCTTCGACCACATGAATTCGCGCCAGGTGGCCGAGATGGGCATCGCGCGCACGTTCCAGAACCTCGCCCTGTTCAAGGGCATGAACGTGATCGACAACCTGATGTCGGGCCGCAACCTGAAGATGAAGACCAACCTCTTCCAGCAGGCCATCCGCTTCGGCGCGGCACAGCGCGAGGAAGAAGAGCACCGCGCGTTTGTGGAGCACATCATCGACTTCCTGGAAATCCAGGCCTACCGCAAGACCCCCGTGGGCCGCCTGCCCTACGGCCTGCAAAAGCGGGTGGACCTGGGCCGTGCCCTGGCCATGGAGCCGCAGGTGCTGCTGCTGGACGAACCCATGGCGGGCATGAACGTCGAGGAAAAGCAGGACATGTGCCGCTTCGTGCTCGACGTCAACGACGAGTTCGGCACCACCATCGTGCTGATCGAGCACGACATGAGCGTGGTCATGGACATCTCCGACCGCGTGGTGGTGCTGGACTACGGCAAGAAGATCGGCGACGGCACGCCCGACGAGGTGCGCCGCAACGAGGACGTGATCAGCGCGTACCTCGGCACCAGCCACTGAACCTGAAGGCCGAAAGAGGAACACGACATGGGATTCTTCCTGGAGACGCTGATCGGCGGCCTGATGACGGGCATGCTGTATTCGCTTGTGGCCCTGGGGTTCGTCCTGATCTTCAAGGCCTCGGGCGTCTTCAACTTCGCCCAGGGTGCGATGGTGCTGTTCGCCGCACTGGCGATGGCACGGTTCTCGGAGTGGATTCCGCAATGGATGGGCTTCGACAGCAAGGTGCTGGCCAACATCCTGGCCTTTGCGGTGGCCATGCTGCTGATGGTCGCGGTGGCCTGGCTGGTCGAGCGCCTGGTGCTGGGCAAGCTCGTCAACCAGGAGGGCATCACCCTGCTGATGGCCACGTTGGGCATCACCTACTTCCTCGACGGCTTCGGGCAGACGCTGTTCGGCAGCGAGATCTACAAGATCGACGTCGGCCTGCCCAAGGACCCGATGTTCCTGCTGGAGGGCATGTTCCAGGGCGGGGTGCTCGTGAACAAGGAAGACCTGTACGCCGCAGCCATTGCCGCGACCCTGGTGATCGTGCTGTCGATGTTCTTCCAGTTCACCGCCACCGGTCGCGCGTTGCGCGCGGTGGCCGACGACCACCAGGCCGCGCAGTCCATCGGCATTCCTTTGAACCGCATCTGGGTCATCGTCTGGAGCGTGGCGGGTTTCGTCGCCCTGGTGGCCGGCGTCATCTGGGGCAGCAAGCTGGGGGTCCAGTTCTCCTTGTCGCTGGTGGCGCTGAAGGCGCTGCCCGTGGTGATCCTGGGCGGCCTCACCTCCGTGCCCGGCGCCATCATCGGCGGCCTGATCATCGGTGTGGGCGAGAAGGTGTCCGAGGTGTACCTCGGGCCCACGCTGGGCGGCGGCATCGAGATCTGGTTCGGCTACGTGCTGGTGCTCTTCGTGCTGCTGGTGCGCCCCCAGGGCTTGTTTGGCGAAAAGATCATTGATCGAGTATGAAAAACGCGATCCATGATTCTTCAGCGCAGGCTCATATCCGCGCAGCGGATGTGAAGGGCCAACGGCCCGGCCGGAGCCAAGAGATCATCCACCGCGTGTAAACGGAACACAACCATGCTCTACCGCGAGAACGGCCAGTTCAAGACCAGCTACCGGGCTGACCAGCAGGTCTTCCCGATCGCCCAGGACCGCGCCGCCATCGGCCTGCTGCTGGCGCTGGCGGTCTTCGTCGTGCCCATGCTGGCCGACGAGTACGCCTTCCGCGCCATCCTGATTCCCTTCCTGATCCTGTCGCTGGCCGCCCTGGGCTTGAACATCCTGGTGGGCTACTGCGGCCAGGTCTCGCTGGGCACCGGCGCCTTCATGGCCGTGGGCGCGTACGCGGCCTACAACTTCATGGTGCGCATTGAAGGCATGCCGCTGCTGTTCGCGCTGCTGCTGGGCGGCGCGTGTGCCACGCTGGTGGGTGTGCTCTTCGGCATCCCCTCCCTGCGCATCAAGGGCCTGTACCTGGCCGTGGCCACGCTCGCAGCGCAGTTCTTCGTGGACTGGACCTTCCTGCGCATCTCCTGGTTCACCAACAACAGCACCTCAGGCTCGGTGTCGGTCTCCGACCTGAGCTTCTTCGGTCTGCCCATCAACACCCCGGAGACCAAGTACCTCTTCTGCCTGGGTATCGTGGTGGTCTTCGCCATCGGGGCCAAGAACCTCGTGCGCAGCCACATCGGGCGCGAGTGGATGGCCATCCGCGACATGGACGTGGCTGCGGCGGTGATCGGCATCCGCCCGGTGTATGCCAAGCTCACGGCCTTTGCCGTCAGCTCCTTCATCGTCGGCGTGGCCGGCGCCCTGTGGGCGTTCGTGCACCTGGGCTCCTGGGAGCCCGCCGCCTTCTCCATCGACCGCAGCTTTCAGCTGCTGTTCATGGTGATCATCGGCGGCTTGGGCTCCATCATGGGCAGCTTCTTCGGGGCGGCCTTCATCGTCATCCTGCCCATCTTCCTGAACCAGTTCCTGCCGGCGGCGGGGGCTCTGGTGGGCGTGGACATCAGCACCGCCATGGTCGCGCACGCCGAATTGATGATTTTCGGCGGGCTCATCGTCTTCTTCCTGATCGTGGAGCCCCATGGGCTGGCCCGCCTGTGGTCCACGGCCAAGGAGAAGCTGCGCCTGTGGCCCTTCCCGCATTGAACATTGAAGTTTCCAACCAGCGGCCGACGGGCCCTCTCGAACTCACCAGCACTGACGAGTGCAGCGCATTTCCCACCCCCTATTGGAGGCAAACCATGAAGTTCCGATCGATCGCACTGGCGGCCACGCTGGCCGCAGCCGGCGCCAGCGCAATGCTCACCTCGGGTGCCGTCATGGCGCAGGCGAAGGTGCAGTTCTTTCCCAGCCTGACGGGCCGCACGGGGCCTGTGGCGCCCAACGCCACGCCTTTCGCCAACGGCTACGCCGACTACATGAAGCTCGTGAACATCCGCGGCGGCATCAACGGGGTGCAGACGCTGGTCGAGGAGTGCGAGACCGCCTACGCCACCGACCGCGGCGTGGAGTGCTATGAGCGCCTGAAGGGCAAGCATGGCGGCGCCACGGTGTTCCAGCCCCTGTCCACCGGCATCACCTTCGCGTTGACGGAGAAGGTTCCCAACGACAAGATCCCGATGATCACCTCGGGCTACGGCCGCAGCGACAGCGCCGACGGCGGCGTGTTCAAGTGGAACTTCCCGCTCATCGGCCACTACTGGGTGGCAGGCGACGTGGTGCTGCAGCAGATCGCCAAGCTCGAAGGCGGCTTTGACAAGCTGCGCGGCAAGAAGATCGCCGTGGTCTACCACGACAGCCCCTTCGGCAAGGAAGTGCTGCCCATCATCACCGAGCGCAGCAAGATGCACGGGTTTGAGATGCAGCTGCTGCCGGTGCCCGCGCCCGGCGTGGAGCAGAAGGCCATCTGGCTGCAGGTGCGCCAGCAGCGCCCCGACTACGTGATCATGCAGACCTGGGGCGTGATGACGCCCACGGCCATCAAGGAAGCCGTCGCCACGGGCTACCCGCGCGAGAAGATGTTCGGCACCTGGTGGTCCGGTGCCGAGCCGGATCTGCGTGACGTGGGCGCCGCCGCCAAGGGCTACAACGCGGTGATGATGCAGCACGGAGCCGAGCCGCAGTCCGCAGTCGTCAAGGAGATCCTCGACAAGGTGCACGCCAAGGGGCAAGGCACGGGTCCGAAGGACGAAGTCGGCTCGGTGCTCTACATGCGCGGTGTCGTGGGCGCCATGCTGGCTGTCGAAGGTGTGCGCGCAGCGCAGGAGCGCTTCGGCAAGGGCAAGGTCATGACGGGCGAGCAGGCGCGCTGGGGTTACGAGAACCTCAACCTCACGCAGGCCAAGCTTGACGCGCTGGGCTTCAAGGGCGTGATGCGTCCGGTGTCCACCAGCTGTGCGGACCACATGGGTTCCGCCTGGGCCCGCGTGCACACCTGGGACGGCGCCAAGTTCACCTGGTCTTCGGACTGGCTGCAGGCTGATGACCAGATCATCAAGCCGATGGTCCGCGCCTCTGCCGACCGTTACGCCGCCGAGAAGAAGATCCAGCGCCGCAGCCCGCAGGACTGCCAGAGCTGATCTTTCAGCACCTCTTCAAGGGCCCCGCAAGGGGTCCTTGTTCGAGCGTCGCGTGCGGCGCTGGAACAAGCCACAAGAAGGCCGCCCCATGAGCAACATCCTCCTGAACGTCAACGGCATCGAGGTCATCTACAGCCACGTGATCCTCGTGCTCAAGGGCGTGTCGCTGAACGTGCCCGAAGGCAAGGTGGTCGCCCTGCTGGGCGGCAACGGCGCGGGCAAGACCACCACGCTGCGCGCCGTGAGCAACCTGCTGGCAGGTGAGCGCGGCGAAGTCACCAAAGGCTCCATCGAACTGCGCGGCGAGCGCATCGAGAAGCTCTCCACGGCCGACATGGTCAACCGCGGCGTCATCCAGGTGATGGAGGGGCGCCACTGCTTCGCCCACCTCACCATCGAGGACAACCTGCTGACCGGCGCCTACACCCGCACGGATGGCAAGGCCGCGATCGCGCAGACACTGGAGAAGGTCTACAACTACTTTCCGCGCCTGAAGACGCGCCGCACTTCGCAGGCGGCCTACACCTCGGGCGGAGAACAGCAGATGTGCGCGATCGGTCGGGCGCTGATGGCGAACCCGAAGATGGTGCTGCTGGATGAGCCGTCCATGGGCCTGGCGCCGCAGATCGTGGAAGAAGTCTTCGAGATCGTGAAGGATCTCAATACGAAGGAGAAGGTGACCTTCCTGCTGGCCGAGCAGAACACCAACATGGCGCTGCGCTACGCCGATTACGGCTACATCCTGGAAAACGGTCGGATCGTCATGGACGGCGAGGCCAAGGCCCTGCGGGAGAACGAGGACGTCAAGGAGTTCTACCTCGGCATGGGCGGCGGCGACCGCAAGAGCTTCAAGGACGTCAAGAGCTACAAGCGCCGCAAGCGCTGGCTGTCCTGAGTTCCGCACGCGCACGACACCTTGTCTGCACCTGCACCGCACGGCCACGCACCTACCCGCCGACCACGTGAGCGATGACGCCTGGGGCTTCGCCCCGCCACCCTTCCAGCCCGAGGAAGCCTTGCAGCGGCTGAGGCGCGACCTGAAAGACCTGGGTCTCAGCGAGCGCGCGGGCGTGTTCGAGCGTCGCGGTGCGGCCATCGCCCGGGCCAGCGTGGCGCACGGCCACCTGGAGGTGGCAGCGGTGCGCAAGCCCTCGCGCAACAGCCCCGAATGGCAGGCCCGCACCCTGAAGACCTCTGCCGACGTGCGCGACTTCACGCAGCACCTGAAGAAGCAGCTCGCCCAATGGAGCGACCGAGATGACTGATATCCAACGTATCCCCCCGAAGCCGCTGGACCCGCTTGAAGCCCGGGGCCCTGCGGCACGCGAGGCCGCCTTGATGGCGGCCCTGCCGCATGTCGTGCGAGCCGCGCAGGCCGTGCCGGGCATGGCCGCACTGCTGCAGGGCGTCGACCCGGGCCGCGTATGCACCCGTACCGCCCTGGCAGCGCTGCCCGTGCTGCGCAAGCCCGAGTTGCTGGAGCAGCAGAAGGCGCAGCGGGCCAGCGATCCTTTCGGCGGCTACTCCGCCATCGGCTGGCGCGGGTTGCGGGGCTTGGGCGGCGCGCGCCGGGTCTACCAGTCGCCCGGGCCCATCTACGAACCCGAAGGTGGGTCACCTGACTACTGGCGCATCGCACGTGCCCTGCGCGCGGCCGGCTTCGAAGCCGGCGACCTGGTGCACAACAGTTTCAGCTACCACCTCACACCCGGCGCCTGGATGATGGAGTCCGGCGCGCAGGCCCTGGGCTGCACCGTCTTCCCGGGCGGCGTGGGCAACACCGAGTTGCAGTTGCAAGCCATGACCGACCTGCGGCCCGACGCCTACTGCGGCACGCCAAGCTTTCTGCGCATCCTGCTGGAGAAAGCCGCCGAGACTGGCGTGGTGATCCCGTCGCTGAAGAAGGCGCTGGTCAGCGGCGAGGCATTTCCCCCATCGCTGCGCGACTGGCTCAAAGAGCGCGGCATCGAGGGCTACCAGGCCTATGCCACCGCCGACGTGGGCTTGATCGCCTACGAAACCGCCGCCCGTCAGGGCCTGGTCGTCGACGAAGGCGTGTTGGTGGAGATCGTGCGGCCCGGCACTGGCGACCCGGTGCCCGAGGGCGAGGTGGGTGAGGTGGTGGTCACCGTGCTGCACCCCGAATACCCGCTGGTGCGCTTTGGCACAGGCGACCTGTCGGCCGTGCTGCCGGGGCCCTGCCCCACCGGCCGCACCAACGGCCGCATCAAGGGCTGGATGGGCCGCGCCGACCAGACGGCCAAGGTGCGCGGCATGTTCGTCCACCCCAGCCAGGTGGCCGAGGTGCTGCGGCGGCACGCCGGCGTGACGCGCGCCCGCCTCGTGGTGGAGGGTGAGATGGCCAACGACCGCATGACCCTGCGGCTGGAAGTGGCCGGCGCCCCCGACGGCCTGGGCGAGGCCGTGGCCCACACGGTGCGCGACGTGACCAAGCTGCGCTGCGATGTGGAACTGGTGGCCCCTGGTTCGCTGCCCAACGACGGCAAGGTGATCGAGGACGCCCGAACCTATCGATGAGCTGCTCACCCGTGGAGCTGTCGCAGCCGCCGAGGACTTCCTGCTGCGCACCCTGGACCCCGGCACAACCGATGAAGCAGTTGCCACCCCCAGGGGCTTTCTCAAGCCCCTACCATCTCGACCTGTCAAGCCCATCACCCGGAGACATCCCCATGAAAAAACTGCTGGCCGCCCTGGCGTCCGCCACCCTGACTTTGTCCGCCCTGGCGGCCTACCCGGAAAAGCCGGTGACCATCGTCGTGCCGTTCGCCGCGGGCGGGCCCACCGACAAGGTGGCCCGCGACCTGGGTGTGGTGCTGAGCAAGCACCTGAACAACCAGACCGTCATCATCGAGAACGTCGGCGGCGCCGGCGGCACCCTGGGTGCTGCCAAGGTGGCCAAGGCCGCACCGGACGGCTACACGCTGCTGCTGCACCACATCGGCATGGCCACCTCGCCGGCCCTGTACCGCAAGATGCCTTACGACACCTTGGTTGACTTCGAGTACCTGGGCATGGTGAACGACGTGCCCATGACCATCGTCGGCCGTCCCACGCTGCCCGCGGGCACCATGCCCGAACTGGTGAAGTGGCTGGAAGCCAACAAGGGCAAGATCAACCTGGCCAACGCGGGCCTGGGGGCGGCCTCCCACCTGTGCGGCCTGCTGTTCCAGCAAAGCCTGAAGATCGACATGACCACCGTGCCTTACAAGGGCACGGGCCCGGCCATGACCGACCTGATGGGCGGCCAGGTGGACATCATGTGCGACCAGACCACGAACACGTCGGCACAGATCGAGGGTGGCAAGGTCAAGGGCTATGCGGTCACCAGCCCGCGGCGCCTGAACACGCCGGCGCTGGCCAAGCTGCCGACGCTGGACGAGTCCGGCATGAAGGGCTTCAACGTCAGCATCTGGCATGGCATGTACGCACCCAAGGGCACGCCCAAGCCCATCCAGGAGCAGATCAACGCCGCACTGCGCAAGGCGCTGGCCGACCCTGAGTTCATCAAGCGCCAGGAAGCGCTGGGCGCCGTGGTCGTGAGCGACGCTCGCCTGGGCCAGGCCGAGCACAAGCGCTTCGTCGAGGCCGAGATCAACAAGTGGGGCCCGGTGATCAAGGCCGCCGGCCAGTACGCCGACTGATCAGCCCCCACCTGCGCTGAGACCGGTCGGCCCTCGGGCCGGCCTGATCGGACAAGCCGGCCCCTGGGCCGGCTTTTTCATGCCCCGCCCTCAGGCGCCGATACGCAGCGGAATCGTGACCGGTCCGTCGTTGACCAGGTGCACCTGCATGTCGGCACCGAAGCGGCCGCAGGCCACCTGCGGGTGGCGCTCCCGGGACAGGCGCAAGACGGTCTCGTACAACGCCTCGCCCTGCAGTGGCGGCGCTGCGCCAGTGAAGCTCGGGCGGTTGCCGCCCCGGGTAACCGCTGCCAGCGTGAACTGCGACACGATGAGCAGGCCGCCGGCGGTGTCCTGCACGCTGCGGTTCATGCGGCCCTGCTCGTCGGCAAAGATGCGCAGCTTCAGCACCTTGTCCACCAGCTTCGACGCCACGGACGGGGTGTCGTCGGGCTCGGCGCACACCAGCATCAGCAGGCCGCCACCGATGGCTCCCACCGTCTCCCCGGCAATCTCCACCCGCGCCTGCGACACCCGCTGCAGCAGTGCGATCACAGGAGGTCCTTGGGATCGTCGAAATGCGCTTCCACGTCCATGGGCAGCAACTGGATGGACGCCCGCAGTCCGGGCACGGCGCTCATGAGCGCCTGCTCCACCGAGGTACGCAGCGCCGCAGCCCGGCCCAGGGTCCAGCCCGACGGCATGTGCATGTGCAGATCGACGAAGCGGCGCTGGCCGGCACGCCGGGTGCTCACATGGTCAAAGCGGATGGCCTGGTGGCGAAAGACGTCCAGGGTCTTCTCGATCTCCGCCCGCACCTCGGGCTCCAGCGCGCGGTCCATCAGCCCGTCGGCGGAGCGGCGAACCAGCGAGCTCCCCTCGCGCAGGATGTTCAACGCCAGCGCGATCGCCACCACCGGGTCCAGCCACAGCCAGCCCGTGAACTTCACCGCCAGCAGGCCCACCACCACGCCGGCAGAGGTCCAGACGTCGGTGATCAGATGCCGCGCATCGGCTTCCAGCGCCATGGAGCGGTGCTCGCGCGCCTTGCGCAACATGGCAAAGGCCAGCGCGCCGTTCAGCACTGAACTGGCCACGGACAGCGCCAGGCCCAGGCCCACGTCCTCCAGGGGTTGCGGATCCAGCAGGCGGTGCCCGGCGGCCCACATGATGGCCAATGCCGCCACCATGATCAGCACGCCTTCGAAGCCGCTGGAGAAGTACTCGGCCTTGTGGTGACCGTAGGGGTGATCGGCGTCGGGCGGTTGGTCGGCCACCGTCACCATGGTCAGCGCGAACATCGCACCGGCCAGGTTGACCAGCGACTCCAGCGCATCCGACAGCAAGCTCACCGAGTCGGTCACCCACCAGGCGCCGGTCTTGAGCGCGATGGTGGCCAGCGCCACCGCGATGGACAGCTTCAGGTAGGAGCGGACCTGCATGGGACCTGCGCGGCCCTGCGGCTAGGTGAGCGTGACGCGCGCGAACTTGCGCTTGCCCACCTGCACCACGTAGGTGCCCGGCGACAGCTTCAGAGCGCGATCGCTGACGGCCGAGCCCTCCACGCGCACGCCACCCTGGTCCACCAGGCGCAAGGCCTCGGTGGTGGAAGGCGCCAGGCCCGCCTGCTTCAGCAGCGCGCCGATGCCCAAGGGTGCGCCCGACAAGCTCAGCTCGGGAATGACATCGGGCACACCGCCGGCCGCGCGGTTCTGGAAGTCCTGCTCGGCCGCATCGGCCGCGGCTGCGCCGTGGAAGCGCGCAGTGATCTCGCGCGCCAGCATCACCTTGGCGTCCTTGGGGTTGCGCCCGCCCTCCACTTCAGCCTTCAACGTCGCGATCTCGGCCTCCGAGCGGAAGCTCAGCAGCGTGTACCAGCGCCACATGAGCGTGTCGCTGATGGAAAGCACCTTGGCGTACATCGTGTTCGCAGGTTCCGTGATGCCGATGTAATTGTTCTTGCTCTTGCTCATCTTCTCGACGCCGTCGAGACCTTCGAGCAGGGGCATGGTGAGGATGCACTGCGGCTCCTGGCCGTACTCGGACTGCAGCATCCGGCCCATGAGCAGGTTGAACTTCTGGTCGGTGCCGCCGAGCTCCAGGTCAGACTTGAGTGCCACCGAGTCATAGCCCTGCATCAGCGGGTACAGGAACTCGTGCACCGAGATCGGGGTGCCTTCCTTGAAGCGACGAGAGAAATCGTCGCGCTCCATCATGCGTGCCACGGTGTAGCGCGAGGCCAGCGAGATCATCCCGCGCGCGCCCAGGGGGTCGCTCCATTCGCTGTTCCAGCGCACTTCGGCGCGGCCCATGTCGATGACCAGCCCCACCTGTTCGAAGTAGGTCTTGGCGTTGGCCTCGATCTGCTCACGCGTGAGCGGCGGGCGCGTGCTGTTGCGCCCTGACGGGTCGCCGATCATGGTGGTGAAGTCACCGATCAGCGGGATCACCACGTGGCCCAGGTCCTGCAACTGGCGCATCTTGTTGAGCACCAC
>JBJTZN010000096.1:0-18772 GCA_046087245.1 Rubrivivax sp. | reverse complement strand
ACATTCGTCCAGCCTGCACCCGCTTGCGAACCGCCTCGTCCAACCGCTTTGCTGCCATCTGCTGCACCCGATACCCAACAAGTATCCATACAACGCATCAGCAGCCAATCAGTTGTCATGATTTTAGGAAATATCAATAGGTCCAGCGGCTTGCCAACGACGCCTGAACCCTGCGCGTGGCTTGGTAGACCCTTGGATCGGGTTGACGGCCTCGCCGGCGGTGGTCCGGCTACCGGTCCATCGCGCTACGCCCGCGCATGCAAGCTGCCGCGCCTTGGCCCGCGGCCGCCGACCCGCGACCCTTGTCTGTCCGACGGTGCTGCGCGAGCGTCATGAGACCACCCGGACTCAACGTGTCAATGCGTGTTCGGCCCGTTCCGACATCCGATCGCTGGCGCCAGCGACGGGTGCTTGCGGGCGGCGTGACTGCCATGTCGCGCTACGGGTGTTCGATCCGTGACGACCCGGCCCATGGCCAGCGCCGCGGTGCCCGGGTTGCACATGCCGGCGGCGGCGGGCTGCACGGTGGCCGGCTGCATTGACCACAGCGGCCCGCCCCGGGGCGCAATCCCCATCCTTGGAGGGTGCGAGAGCGTGTGACTCACTGGACTTCCTGCAAACGGCCACCCAGGCCGCTTCGCAGCATCCAGCGGAAGACGGAGTCCACGGTGACCGTCTCGATGCGGTCGGAGAAGCGCTTTTCGTTCGGATGGTCGTCAAACGCGATGTTGGCTGCCGAGATCCGCGCGCCCAGACGGGTGAAGGCCGAAAGACCCAGCGTCGTGGGTTCGTAGCCCAGCTTCTGCAGCCAGGCCTGTGCGCGTGCGCGCTGCTGCTCCACGGTGGCGGCACCGCGGGTGGCGCGGCCGTCCAACATGGCCATCGCCAGCGTTTCGATGGCCCACTGGTTGCTTTGTTGATACCGCTGCGCCCAGGGATAGGCGAGCATGCTGTAGCCGGTCACATGCAGCTGCTTGGCGCGTGTGTCGTTTCGCAAAAGGGGCAGCAGCTTTTCCTGGACTTCCAGGGCCGGCAGCAGCAGCGCAGCGCGGTACTCAAAGGGATCGTCGAGGAAGAACTCGGCCAGACCCTGGCGATACAGGTCGGCCGTGTCGTCGCCGCACCGGTTGAGCTTGTGAACGATACGCCATGGGCCGCCTTCAGCCTCCCGATACGCCAGCCCAAGGTGCGACCAGCGCAGACCGTACCTCGAGAGGTCCTGGCCAGCACGCGCCAGCACCACCACCTGCGCGCCGCTGTCTTCCAGGGCCTGATGGGTGCGGGCGGCAAGCGCCAGGCCGTTGACCACCGCCTGAGCCTCGGGTGTACGGGCTTCGCAGCTGCGTCCGGCGTGAGCCGGCAGCGCCGTGCCCAGCGTGCTCAGGCCGACCGAGAGCACCGCGGCCAACCTGCGAGCGTGACGCAGCAGTTTCATCGCGAAATCCTCTCGTGGTGAAGCAGGCCTTGACCGAGCGCGTTGGGGATGATCGCCACGGCCTTGCCGGCCTGCGCGAGCACCCAGCCGGCGGGCGAGGTCACGGCAATCAGCGTCATGCCGGCGGACAGCACGAGGCCTTGCGCGGCATTGCTGGCGAAGTGAACGCTGGCACGGGCACCGTCACTGGCACGTTCCAGCACCCAGGTGCTGCCGCGCGTGCTGGCCTGCACCGCCACGACAGTGAACTCACCGGCCGAGGCCATCATGCCGGCGGGTGCGACCACCGATATCGCCACCGGCAACGCCGAGGCGGCAGAGAGGTCGGTGGAAGCGTCGCGGTGCGCCGCGACCGGCCAGGGCGGCAAGGCCAGCATCATGGACAGGACGACGGCGGGCAGGGGCAAGCGGTTGTTCATGGCGGCAGGGCTCTTCAGGATCAGTGGGTGGATCGGGGCCGCATCATCACCATAGGCTTCCAAGGTATCAATATGTGCGATGAATGTACCAACTGAAGGCACTTCCGGTAGCTTTTAGCGATACGCCCCGTCGCCCCGCGGCTTGAGCAGCAGCCAGAACTCGCCATCGCGCTGAAGGCTGAACTCCAGCCCAGGCGATCGGGTCGCCCTGGATGGCCTGCGGTGCGGGGCTTGATGAGCGACCCGATGGCTGTGCTCGTTAACCATGATAGATTTTTTTTCTGATGTTGATGAAATGAATTCATCAAGCAGGCTCCCAGCATGGCTACCACGCCCACCATCGCCGAGATCGCCCGCCTGGCGGGCGTGGGCACTGCGACAGTTGACCGCGTGCTCAACCGGCGCACGGGTGTGAACGCTGGAACTGTCGAGCGGGTGTTGCAGGTGGTTGCTGCGCTTGGCGCGAAGCCGCAGCCCGGGCGCCCGCGCCGCGGCGAAAACTTCCGTTTTGCCTACGTGCTGCCCGAGGAAGCATCACCCTTCTTCGGCCTGATCGACAGGCAGATTGCCCAGTCGGCAGGCGACTTCCGTCACCAGCACATCACCGAGGTCACGCACCGGTTGGACGCCCGGGACGCGGTGCGATTTGCCGGCAAGCTGGCGGCACTGGTCGACTGCCACGGCATCGCCGTGCTGGCCCCGGACCTGCCTCCAATCAAGCTGGCGATCAATGAACTCGTCCGGGCTGGCGTGCATGTCGTGACGATGTTCTCCGATGTCGCTGGCTCGATGCGTGAAGCCTACGTCGGCGCCGACAACCGGGCCGCCGGCCGCACGGCAGGTTTGCTCCTGGCGCGCATGGCGCGGCCGGGGTCACGCGACACCTTGCTCCTGTCTTCACAGGCCACCCGCCTGTCGGCAGAGATCGAGCGCCGGGTGGGATTTGCACAGGTGATCGAAGAGCGGTTCCCGCAGTTGCGGATGGTGCGCGTGCCCGACCTGCCGGCCGATGCGCACGGTGTTGAGAAGGCACTCACCGAATTCCTTGCCGGCGGTGTGGACCCCTCGAGCGTGGCCGGCATCTACAACGTGGGCTCTGGCGGCGCCGGCGTGGCGAAGGCATTGGACAGGATGGGCCTGACGCCTGAGGTCGGCGCCATTGCCCATGACCTCACCGACGAGCACCGCAGGCTGCTCACCGCCAGCGCCCTGTCCTACCTCCTGCACCAGGACATTCACTACTGCGTCCTGGCAGCCGCGCGCGTGCTGCGCGCGCAGTGCGAGAACGTGCGCGGCGCGCTCAACGTCGCACAACCGCGCATCGAGATCCTGACCGCCGAGAACCTGGACTGAGCGGCTGCGGGATGTGTGCCCAAGAGTCCAACTACCCCAACGGAGACCCGCAATGAAGCTGCAACGCAAGACACTTTCAGGGCTGAAGGCCCTGGCCGCCGCCGCCCTCTTGTCGCTGGGCGGCACCGCCGCCCTTGCGCAGGACAAGACCATCACACTGTGCTGGGCAGCCTGGGACCCAGCCAACGCGCTGGTCGAATTGTCCAAGGACTTCACCGCCAAGAGTGGCGTGAAGATGAAGTTCGAGTTCGTACCCTGGCCGAACTTTGCCGACCGCATGCTCAACGAGCTGAACTCCAAGGGCAAGCTGTGTGACCTGATCATTGGCGACAGCCAGTGGATCGGTGGTTCAGCCGAGAGCGGCCACTACGTCAAGCTCAACGACTTCTTTGCCAAGGAAGGCATCAAGATGTCGGACTTCGCGCCGGCCACGGTCACGGGCTATGCCGAGTGGCCGAAGAACACGCCGAACTACTGGGCCCTGCCGGCGATGGCCGACTCGGTGGGCTGGACCTACCGTCGCGACTGGTTCGCCAGGCCCGAGCTCCAAGCGGAATTCAAGAAGAAGCATGGACGCGATCTGGCACCGCCCAAGACCTGGACCGAGTTCAGGCAGGTGTCCGAGTTCTTCCAGGGCCGCATGATCGACGGCAAGAAAGTCTACGGTGCCTACATCTTCACCGAGCGCGGCAGCGAAGGCATCACGATGGGTGTGACCAACGTGCTCTATCCCATGGGCTTCAGGTACCAGGATCCAAAGAAGCCGTACGCGATGGACGGTTTCGTCAATTCACCCGACGCGGTCAGGGCGCTGGAGTTCTACAAGTCCATCTACAAGGGCAGCACGCCGCCGGGGCTGACCAACGCCTACATGGGCGAGGGCCTGGACGCCTTCAAGTCGGGCCAGGTGGCGATGATGATGAATTGGTTCGCATTCTTCCCGGGCCTGAGCAAGGACCCGAATGTCGGCGGTGCCAAGATCGGGTTCTTCACCAACCCGTCGGACAAGGCCAAGGGGGTGCAACTGGGTGGCCAGGGCATTTCGGTGGTGTCCTATTCGAACAACAGGAACGAAGCCCTGCAGTACATCAAGTGGTTCGCCGACCCGGCGGTACAGAAGAAGTGGCAGGCCATTGGCGGCTCGTCGGCTGCCAAGGCAGTGCTCAATGACCCGGCCTACCCGAAGAGCTCGCCCTTCGCCCAGGCCTTCCTCGACTCGATGGGCATGGTGGTGGACTTCTGGGCCGAGCCTTCCTACGCGCAGTTGATGCTGGCGATGCAGAAACGCGTGCATGACTTCGTCGTGGCCGACAAGGGCACCGCGAAGGAGGCGCTGGACGCGCTGGTCGCCGATTGGAAGAAGGTGTTCAAGGACGACGGCAAGCTGAAGTGAACCGGCGGGCAAGGCCCGGGCCGCGAAGGCCCGGGCCTTGCCACGGACCGCTTCCTGATCACGCTCTGTGAACCTCAGTTCAGCGCCCCTGGCCAACACCCTGGCCCGTGCCACGCCCGAGTCTGTGGCCCTGCGGGTGCGCGGACTGTCCGACCGGACTGTGGCTTGGCTGTTCATCGGCCCGACCATGCTGCTGCTCCTGGCGATCAACATCTTCCCGTTGATCTGGACGGTAAGGTTGTCGTTCACCAATTTCCGCGCCAACCGGCCCAACGCCGAGGTGCTGGGAGTGGGGCTGGACAACTACATCGCCGTGCTCACGGACCCCGACATCTGGGCGGCGATGCAGACCACGGCGCACTTCCTGTTCTGGACTATCCTGCTGCAGGTGCTGATCGGCTTCACGCTGGCTTGGCTGATCGACCGCAAGTTCCGCGGTCATGGCTTCTGGACCACGCTGATCCTGATTCCCATGATGTTGTCGCCGGCTGTAGTGGGCAACTTCTGGGCTTTCCTGTACCAGCCGCAGATGGGGCTGTTCAACTACGTCGTCGCCTTCCTGAGCGGCGTGTCGCCGTCGTCGTTCTCGATGCTGGGTTCGGTGCAACTGGCACCCTGGGCCATCGTCATCGTCGACACCTGGATGTGGACGCCCTACGTCATGCTGATCTGCCTGGCCGGACTGCGATCGATTCCCGACTACATCTACGAAGCGGCCGAGGTCGACCGCGCATCTGCCTGGCGGCAGTTCTGGTCGATCACCTTGCCCATGGTGCTTCCCTTCGTGATGCTCGCGGTCCTGTTCCGCGGCATCGAGAACTTCAAGATGTTCGACATGGTGAACCTGCTGACCTCGGGCGGCCCGGGCTCGGCCACCGAACTCGCGTCCATCACCCTCAAGCGCGAGGCCTTCGAGAAGTGGCGCACGGGATACGCCTCGGCATTTGCCGTCATCCTGTTCGTGGCTGTGTTCGGCCTGGCCAACGTCTATGTCAAGGCGCTGAACCACGTGAAGAACCGATGAGCAGACCATGAAGCGGGGTATCAGCACAGCACATTCCGTGGTGGAGCCCACGGTCCGCACCCGGGTGGTGGCGGGCGTCATGGTGGCGCTCTATGCGTTCATCACCATCGTGCCGCTGGCATGGATCATCCTGACTGGCTTCAAGACGCCGTCGGATGCCATCGGCTACCCGCCCAAAGTGATCTTCACGCCCACCATCGAAGGCTATTGCAACCTGTTCACCACGCGCTCGCGTCAGACGCCGGAGTACATCGCCGCGCTGCCCCCCGCTGGCAGCACCTGCGAGCAGCAGGCGCGCGACGCCAACATGGTGGTGGCGGGTACGTCCAACTACATCCCGCGCTTCGTCAACTCCCTGGTCATCGCCATCGGCTCCACGGTGTTGTCGGTGGGCTTGGGCGTCATGGCGGCTTACGCATTTTCGCGCTTCAAGGTGCCGCTGAAGGACGACCTGCTCTTCTTCATCCTGTCCACGCGCATGATGCCGCCCATTGCGGTGGCCATCCCCATCTATCTCATGTACCGCGAGCTCGGTCTGTCGGACACGCGCCTGGGCATGATCTTGCTGTACAGCGCCGTGAACGTGTCGCTGGCGGTTTGGCTGCTCAAGGGTTTCATCGACGAGATTCCGCGCGAGTACGAAGAAGCCGCGATGGTCGATGGCTACACCCGGCTGCAGGCCTTCCGCAAGGTGGTGTTGCCGCAGGCCACGACGGGTATCGTCGCCACGGCCATCTTCTGCCTGATCTTCGCCTGGAACGAGTACGCGTTCGCCGTGCTGCTGACCTCAGGTACGGCGCAGACCGCGCCGCCCTTCATTCCCATCATCATTGGCGAGGGTGGGCAGGACTGGCCAGCAGTGGCCGCCGGCACCACGCTGTTCCTGGTGCCGATCCTCGTCTTCACAGTCCTGCTGCGCAAGCACCTGCTGCGCGGCATCACCTTCGGGGCGGTGCGTAAATGAAGAAGGCTTCCTGGCCCAAGGCACTGCGGCGCGGCCCCATGGAGACGCTGGCCTGTGTCGTCATCGCAGCCGGCATCTTCATGATGCTGCAACCGCTGGCGATGGTCCTCTTCACCTGGTCCTTCGTGACCACGCTCGTTGGCACCGTGATGTTCATGGTGGTCTCGAAGTTCCCCGACTGAGACCGATGAAACCACCCCCACGTTGCTTCGCCGCAGTCTCGCCAGGGGGCCGTCAATGGCTTCGGCCGCCCGGGCGCCACTGACATGGCACAGATCCGCGTTCATCATCTGCACAAGGCCTTCGCCGAGTTCACCGCCGTGAAGGACTCCTCCTTCACCGTGCGCGACGGCGAGTTCTTCTGCCTGCTCGGTCCCTCAGGCTGCGGCAAGACAACCACGCTGCGCATGATCGCGGGACTGGAGCTGCCCACCTCGGGGCAGGTCTTCCTGGGCGACGAGGACGTCAGCTTCAAGCGCGCCTCAGCACGCGACATCGCCTTCTGCTTTCAGATGTTCGCGCTGTATCCGCACATGAACGTGCGCCAGAACATCGCCTTTCCGCTGGTTTCGCAAGGGCTGCCCAAAGCCGAGATCGAGCGCAGGGTGAATGAGGCCGCGACCACGCTGCGCATCACCGGCCTGCTGGGCTCGTCGGTGTCGGGGCTGTCCAGCGGCGACCGCCAGCGGGTGGCGCTGGGTCGGGCCATCGTGCGACAGCCGATGGCCTTCCTGATGGACGAGCCGCTGGGCGCGCTTGACGCCGAATTCCGCGAAGTGATGTGCAACGAGCTGCGTGCCCTGCATGACCGCCTGCAGGCCACCACCGTGGTCGTCACCCATGACCAGACCGAGGCCATGTCCATGGCCGACACCATCGCCATCATGAACCGCGGCGTGATCGAACAACTGGGCGCACCGATGGAAGTCTACGAGCGCCCGGCCAGTGTCTTCGTCGCCGACTTCATCGGCTCGCCGGCCATGAACTTCCTGCCCTTCGAGGCGGCCCTCGACAAGGGTTCCGATACCGTGCAGATCGGCCCGGCCCGCATGGCCGTGCCTGCCCTTCGTCAGGACGTTCCCATGAGCGCCTTGCTGTGCGGCGTGCGGCCCGAGCACGTGCGTCTTGCCGAAGATTCGGCGCTGCGCGCCGAAGTGCTGGGCACCGAGTACCTGGGTATCAGCCAGATCGTCACCGTGGTCACGGCAGCAGGTGCCACCGTGCGCGCGAAGGTGGATGCGGACTTGCCGGTGGCGCGCGGCGACCATGTCGGGCTGCGCTTCGAGGCCGCCGCCGTATCCTTGTTCGACCAAGCCAGTGGTCGTGCGCTGCTCACCGCGCGAGACGATGTCCCCATAGCGGCACGGTCACGTAGCCGACACACGAATGCCGGAGGCCCTCATGGCTGACCTTCGGCTGGAAGGCGTGGGAAAGCGGTTTGGCGAGGTTCAGGCCGTGCACGACCTGAATCTGGACATTCGAAGCGGCGAGTTCATCGTGCTGCTTGGCCCCAGCGGTGCCGGCAAGACCACCACGCTGCGCCTGGTGGCCGGTCTGGACAAGCCTGATGCGGGCCACGTGTTCATCGCCGGACGCGATGTGACCACATTGGCCCCGGCGCTGCGCGACGTGACTTTCGTGTTCCAGCAGTATTCGCTGTACCCGCATCTCACCGTGTTCGACAACCTGGCCTTCCCATTGCGTTCGCCCATGCGGCCCACCTCCCAGGCCGACATCGAGACCAAGGTCCACGAAGTGGCCCGCATGCTGCAGATCGACGACAAGCTGCAGAACCCGGCCACGCGCTTGTCGGGCGGGCAGATGCAGCGGGTGGCAATCGGCCGCGCACTGGTGCGCAACCCGGCGGTCACGCTGATGGACGAGCCCCTGTCGTCGCTGGATGCCAAGCTGCGAAACGACCTGCGCATCGAGCTCAAGCGCATCCACCAGGACATGGGTGCGACGATGCTCTACGTCACCCACGACCAGACCGAGGCGCTGACCATGGCCACCCGCGTGGGTGTGCTGGAGCGTGGCTTGCTGGTGCAACTGGGCACACCGCGCGAGATCTACGAGAACCCGGTCAGCAGCTACGTGGCGTCGCGCCTGGGTACGCCGCGCATCAACCTGGTGCCGCGTGAGGCCTTGGCCGTCATGGCGGCGCCCGACCACGCAACGATCATCGGAGTCCGCAGCGAGCATCTCAGCTTGAGCCGAGGGGATGCCGGCGCGGCCGCGCCCCAGGCCCAGGTGCTGCGCGTCGAGCGCCTCAGCGACCAACACCTGGTGCATGTCCGGATCTGCGGCACGGGTCAGGAAATGGTGTCTGCCACGCCCGCCAGCACGGGGCTGGAACCTGGTGACACAGTGAACCTGCAGGTGCGGCGAGCGCTGTGGTTCGACGCCAGTGGCCTGCGGCTGTCTGCTTGAGTACCCACCCACCGCATCAAATGCCCGTCATGAACCACACCTCACTCATCCAAGCAGCGACGCAGACCCTCATCGACCACGTTGACGAACTCACTGCGCTTGACCAGGCCATTGGCGACGGCGATCATGGGCTGAACATGCGCCGCGGAGCACAGTCCATCCAGGCCAAGTTGGAAGTGCTGGGTACTCAGACGCTCAACGAAGCGCTCAGGACCATAGGCCTGACGTGCTTGTCCACCATTGGTGGCTCATCGGGTCCGGTGTTCGGCACCCTGCTGGTCACGCTGGGCAAGGAACTTCCGGCGCAACCGACCTCGGCCGACCTGGCCCGGGCTCTGGATGCGGCCATCAAGGCACTGACCCGGCTGGGCAAGGCCGAAGTCGGCCAGAAGACCCTGCTGGACGTGCTGGACCCGGTTCGCCAGGTACTGGCTGCAGCCGGTGACACGAGCGGCCCTGAACTGCTGGCCCGCGTTCGGCAGTGTGCCGACGACAGCGCGCGGGCCACGGCGCACATGGAGGCCGGTCGAGGTCGCTCTTCTTTCCTCGGCGAGCGCGCGCTCGGCCACGTGGACCCAGGATCGCGCTCGATGGCCTTGATCATCGGCAGCATCTGCGACGGGCTATGACTCGCAGCCAGCCATCCCCTGAACGTCCATCCATCGAGGCTCCGACATGAAGAAACTCATCAACCACGTCGACACGGTTCTTGCCGAGTCGCTGCAAGGTTTCGCCGCCGCCCATGCCGACATCGTGACCCTGGATCCAGGGTTGCAGTTCGTTCGCCGGCGCACGCTCAAGCCCGGCAAGGTGGCGCTGATCTCGGGCGGTGGCTCGGGCCACGAGCCCCTGCACACCGGTTTCATCGGTCACGGCATGCTTGACGCTGCCTGCCCGGGACAGGTGTTCACGTCACCTACCCCGGACCAGATGCTGGCAGCGGCGCAAGAGGTGGACACCGGCCGTGGTGTGCTGTTCATCGTGAAGAACTACTCCGGCGACATGATGAACTTCCAGATGGCCGCGGAGATGCTGGACCGTGAGAACGACATCATCGTCATCAACGACGACGTCGCCGTGGAGAACTCCACCTACACCACCGGACGCCGTGGCGTGGCAGGAACGTTGCTGATCGAGCGCATCGTCGGCGCAGCGGCCGAGCGAGGCCACAGCCTGGCTGAACTCAAGACGCTGGGCGTTGCGGTCAACAAGAACACCGCCAGCATGGGCGTGGCGTTGACATCGTGCACGGTGCCGGCTGCAGGATCGCCCACCTTTCAGATTGGCCCCGATGAGATGGAGATGGGCGTCGGCATTCATGGCGAGCCTGGGCGGCGGCGAGTCAGGCTGACCAGTGCGGAAGACATTGCCGCTGAACTCACGGGGGCAGTGCTGAAGGATCTGTCGCTGATGCGGGGGCAGGAAGTGTTCTTGCTGGTCAATGGATTCGGCGGAACGCCCTTGATGGAGTTGTATGTGATGGTGAATGCGGCCAACAAGGTGCTCGCCGGCGCGGGCGTGAAGGCTGTGCGGTACTTGACGGGGTCGTACGTCACGTCGTTGGAGATGGCGGGCTGCTCGATCACCGTGTGTGCCGCCGACCCGTCGACGCTGGCGCTGTGGGACTCACCGGTGCATACCGCCGCGTTGCGTTGGGGGATGTAGGGGCAACGTCGACGCGCGGGCCCTGCGGAATTCACCGAGTGAAGTCGTACGCCCCCAAAGCCCGCGGGCAAGGTTGGCCAGTGGGCGCGGGCACAGGGGTGCCTTGCCGCTTCAGGTCTTTCCCCGGCCAGGCAAGCAGACATTGATGTCGTCGTTGCGTGGTCAGAGGTGCTGGTGGTGTGCGCCAGGAGGCATGGGTAGTCCGGTGTGGCCATTGAAAGCCCGGCGATGATGGACCGCTGGGCCATCGCACGGCTGCGCCCGGGCATGGAGGCCGGGGCGCGGGCTCTGGTGCGGGTGGGCGTCGGTGCGGATGCGCTGACCTGGGCGGGGTTTGTCATCGGGCTGGCGGCCGCCGCCTGCATCGCCTGGCAGGCTTTTGTGGTTGGCCTCGTGCTGCTGCTTGTCAGCCGTCTGCTGGACGGTCTGGACGGGGCGGTGGCGCGGCTGACGCAGCCCACCGACCGCGGCGCCTTCCTGGACATCACGCTCGACTTTGTGTTCTACGCCAGCATCCCCCTTGCATTTGCCTGGGCCGACCCCGGGCGCAACGCCCTGGCCGCGGCCACGTTGCTGGCGGCCTTCGTCGGCACGGGTTCCAGCTTCCTGGCTTTTGCCGTGCTGGCTGAGCGCCGGGGGCTTCGCAGCACGGCCTACCCTGCCAAGGGCCTGTACTACCTGGGCGGGCTGACTGAGGCCACGGAGACCTTGCTGGTCTTCGTGGCCATGTGCCTGTGGCCGCAGGCGTTCCCTCTGCTGGCGCTCGTGTTTGCCGGCCTGTGCGGCCTGACCGTGCTGACCCGCCTTTGGTTCGGAGGGCGTGTGTTGTCCGGTGCTGACGCCAGGATGCCCTGACTTGCAGCGCCGAGCTTCGGGTGGGGAGCCCGCCGTCGTCGCACCATGTCGTCACAGATGACCGACAGGCGCCTCCCAAGCGCCATCCCTGAACGTTCTCGCGGCGTCTTCTCGCGCTGGTGCTGGCCGCCTCGGTGGCAGGCTTTGTCGCGTTCGACCCCGGCCGATTCATGTCGCAGCATCGGCTTCGCGCGGTGCAGGCCGATCCGGCCGGGCTGTGCGCGCCGCGGACCGGCAGGCTCGTCCCGACCATCTTTGGGGATTCGCATGGCAGTGACGGCGCTGTCACGGCCTGGCGCAAACCTGGCTGGTGGTGTCGTTCGCTTTCACTGTGGACCCGCACTGGCCATGCCGGCGTTGCGCCCGGCTGCGCAAGGCCTTGCAACCGCCATTTGGCGCGCACCCGGCCGAGGCGGACCACAGCATCGCAAGCCAAGGGGCCGTCCGCCCCCTTGCCCTGCGCCTGGTGCCGGTGCTCCCCGTCTTCGCTATCGACCTGCTGATGGGGTTGGCCGCCCTGCGGTGGTGGACGTCTCCTGGGTCAGCCCGTTGGGTATGCGGCCCAGGGCGCGGGCGTACGTCAATGCGGGCACGCACCTGGCTCCGGTCAGCTTGCTGCAGTGCATCGGGTGCCCGGGCTTGCCGGGTTCCCCCTTGCTGCTGGGGCTGCTTCCGCTGGCGCCGCGGGCCGCGCTGTCGTGATGGCAGCGGGCATACGGGCATACGGGCGAATGGCTGGCCGAATCGGTCATGGCCATGAAGCACGGCCTGGGCTTGCACAAGGTGCTAGGTACCATGCACGTCTATCCGACCCTTGCCGAGTTTGCCAAGTACGCGGCGGGGGCCTGGAAGCGGGCCCACCAACCGCAGCCGCTGCTGCGCTGGGTGGAACGGCTGCATGCGTGGAGGCGCGGGTGAGGACAGGCTCGAATTCCGTGACGATGGGCAGACCCGTGGGGTGCCGTGGGCTGGGCTGCGCTGCTGGTCCTGGCCTTCGGGGCAGGAGCGCAGCCGGTCGCGGGCTGGGCCCAGGCGCAGGGCAGCAACCTCCTGGCTGCCCCCGGCGCAGCCGCCTGGGTGCCGGCACTGCTGCCGGCCCAGAAGCTGCCGCCCACGCGCCTGGAGGTGCGCGCCATCGAGGGTCGCCCGGCCTGGCGGGTGCAGGCCGAGGGCAGCTACGGCAACCTGGTGCACGCCCTGCAGGGTGCGGGCAGCCAGGCCCGCGAGCTGGCCTGGCGCTGGCAGCTCGAACGCGCCATCGAGCGCGCCGACCTGAAGACCAAGGCCGGTGACGATGCAGCCCTGAAGGTCTGCGTGCTGTTCGACCTGCCGACCGAACGTGTCCCGTTTGTGGAGCGGCACATGCTGCGACTGGCTCGCGCCACGTCGGGCCAGGCCCTGCCTGCGGCCACGCTGTGCTACGTCTGGGCGCCGCTGGCGTCGGGCGGCAGCGTGCTGCCCAATGCCCACACGCGCCGCATGCGCTGGATGGTGCTGCGCGGCGCGGAGTCGCCGCTGGGCGTCTGGCACACGGAGCAGCGCGACCTGCAGGCCGACTTCCTGCGTGCCTTCGGCGAAGAGACGCCGACCGTGCCGCCTCTGATGGCGGTGCTGGTGGGAGCAGACGCCGATAACACCGGCGGCCGCGGCCTGGGCTGGCTGCAAGACCTGGCGCTGCGCCCATGAAGCGCGTCGTGCTGCTGGGCGGAGGGCACGCGCACCTGCACGTGTTGCAGGCGCTGGCGCGCGAGCCGCTGGCTGGCGCGCGGGCGGTGCTGATCACGCCGCATGCCCATCTCACCTACTCGGGGATGGTGCCTGGCGCGGTGGCGGGACACTACACGCCCGATCAGGCCCGTATCCCCCTGCTGCCCCTGTGCGAGGCCGCCCGCGTGAGCCTGGTCTGCGCGCAGGCCACGGCGCTGGACGCGCAGGAGCGTGTGGTCACCTTGTCGGATGGCCGAGTGGCCGAGTACGACGTGCTGTCCCTGGACGTGGGCGGTACCCAGGACCGATCCGCGCTGCCAGGGGCGTGCAAGCATGCCCTGTTCGCGCGGCCTGTGGAGCCCTTCGTCGAACAGATGGATCGGCTGCATGCCCGGGCGGCCCGGCGCGCGCTGGACGTGGTGGTGGTGGGCGCCGGCGCGGCCGGCTTTGAATTGGCGCTCGCCCTGGCGTGGAGCTTGGCCCGCGTGGGCGACGGCGGGACACGCGTGGCGTTGGTCACGGGGGGCACCGAGCCCTTGGCCGGCTATCCGCCTGCCGTGGTGGCTCGCGGACTGCGCGCGCTGGCACGCCACCGGGTCACCCTGTTCCGCGAGCCCTGCACTCACATCAAGGCTCGCGCGCTGGTGTTGGCCTCGGGCGCGCGGGTGGCCTGCGACGTGCCGGTGATGGCCACGGGCGTCTCGGCGCCGGACTGGCTTTGCGACAGCGGCCTGGCCCTGGATGCGCGCGGCTTCGTGCGCACGGCCGCCACACTGCAGAGCGTGTCGCACCCTGAGGTGCTGGCTGCCGGTGATGTGGCCGTGCGGGACGACATCTCGCACCCACGCAGCGGGGTCCATGCGGTACGGGCGGGCCCGCCACTGGCGCTGAACCTGCGCGGTCTCGTCGGCGCAAGTGCATTGCGGCCTTACACACCGCAGCGGCGCACGCTGAACCTGCTGTCCTGCGGCGAGCGCCGCGCCATCATGGCCTGGGGCGATTGGGCTGCCGAAGGCCGCTGGGTCTGGTGGTGGAAGGACTGGATCGACCGCGGTTTCGTCCGTCGTTTCCTGCAGCTCAATCCTTGGGCCTGAACACGATCTCCATGGTGCCGGGGACGCGGCCGTCGGTGTCCTTGGGCAGGGTGCCGGTGCGGTCGATGGCGCGCAGCACGGCTTCATCCCAGTCCCTGGAACCGCTGGACTTCACCAGCCTGCGCCCGATGATGGTGCCCGAGGGCGCGGCGCGCACTTCGATCACGGCCTCGGGGTTGCCGATGACCGCCTCGGTGAACACGATGTTGGGCTTGACGGCACGCACGATCAGGCCCGCGTAGTTCCTGGATGGAGCGGCATCGGCGCTGGCCGTGCCGCGGCTGCCCGGCGCACCTGCACCTGCGGGGATCTGTCCCATCATGCGCTGCAGGTTCTCCTGGCGCTGCTGCGCCAAGCGCTTCTCCTCGGCTTCTTCTTCGCGCTTGCGCTGCGCTGCGTCGCGGGCCAGCTTGTCCTTTGCGGTCTTGTCGCGTTCAGCCTTCTGTGCCTTCTCACGCGCAGCCTTCTCGGCCTGCGCTGCCGCGGCGGATTCCTCCTGGCGTACCTTCTGCTGGCGGGCCTTCTCCAGCGCGATGTCGGACTCGCGCGGACCTGTCGGCGGTGGCGCAGGTGCGGGCGTGGGTGCGGGCGCGGGCGGCGGAGATGCCGCAGGGGGTGGAGCCGGTGCGGGGGCCGGCGGTGGCGTCTGCTCGGTCATCGGCGCCGCCTCCTGCGGCAAGGACGCCCACAACTCGGCCGACACCGTCACGGGCGGCGGCGAGCGCCAGGCCACGCCCCAGGCCAACGCTGCCAGCAAGCCGCCATGCACCAGCACCGACAGCATGGCGCCCGGCACCGCACTGCCTGGCAGGCGGGGCATCAGGACGTCACGGGCCGGCCCGGCCCCGCCATCGTGTCCCGATTCACGCACGGGCGCTTCAGACCGTGGCTTCATGCCTCAGGCGTCGACAGACAAGACTCACCAAGGTCACCCGGATGGCTTGACCGACAGGCCCACCCGCTTGACCCCCGCCCTTTGCAGCACGTCCATCACGCGCAGCACGCTCTCGTACCTGACGTTGCGGTCGGCGCTGATCACCACCGGGGTGTCGACGTTGCCCGCCTGCTTCTCGCGCACCCGCGCGGGCAGGCGTTCCAGGGTCAGCGGCAGCGGGTCGTCCTGCTGGTCCACCCGCAGACGCAGCTTCTCGTCCTTGCCCACCACCACCTCGATCACGCGTGACATGCGCTGCTGTGCCTGACCCACCGAGGGCAGGTCCACCACGCCCGTGGTGATCAAGGGGGCGCTGACCATGAAGATGATGAGCAGCACCAGCATCACGTCGATGAACGGGACCATGTTGATCTCGTTCATCGAGCGACGGCGCGGGGCGCCTCTGGCTGCAGGGCCGGGCATGTGCGCGCCCTACCGTACCGCGCCCGGGGTCGCCCCGGCGTGGCGCTGCAGGATGTTGGTGAACTCTTCCATGAAGGTCTCCATCTGCGTGGCGATGCGGTCGATGTCGTGCGAGAAGCGGTTGTAGGCGATCACCGCGGGAATGGCGGCGAACAGGCCGATGGCCGTGGCCACCAGAGCCTCCGCGATGCCTGGTGCCACGGTGGCCAGCGTGACCTGTTGCAGGTTGGACAGGCCCACGAAGGCATGCATGATTCCCCAGACCGTGCCGAACAGGCCCACATACGGGCTGACCGAACCCACCGAGGCCAGGAAGTTCAGGTGCCGCTCCACCACGTCGAGCTCGCGCTGGAAGCTCGCGCGCATGGCTCGCCGTGCACCGTCGAGCTGGGCGCTGGCGTCCATGCGGCGCTCGCGCAGCTTCAGGAACTCGCGCATGCCGCTGGCGAACAGCCGCTCCATCGGCGCGGCGTCGGCCTTCTTGCCGGCGCCGTCGTTCAGCTCGGTCAGGCTGCGGCCCGACCAGAACTCGCGCTCGAACTCCTCGTTGCGGGCGCGCACCTTGCGCAGGCCGAAGACCTTGCCGAAGATGACCGACCAGCTGGCCAGCGACACCAGCAGCAGCCCGGCCATGACCAATTGCACGACCAGGCTGGCGTTCAGGATCAGATGGAGGATGGACAGGTCCTGGTTCATGGGGGGTGGTCGTTCGTGGTCAGGTCAAGGTGCGGACAGTCGCCAACGCTGCAAGGCGGTGAGGACGGCCTCGGGCATGCGCCGGGGCCGCCACGATGATGCATCCACACAGCCCACGCGGATGGAGCCTTCGGCCAGCAGGCGCGTGCCGCACCAGGCCTGCTGCGCGAAGCCCAGGCAGGCACGGCCGCAGTCGGTGAGCTGCACGGTGATCAGCAGTTCGTCATCCAGCCGCGCAGGTGCCAGATGCCGTACTTCGGTACGGCTGACGACGAAGACGGCCCCGGTCTGCTCGCGCAGGGCCTGCTGGTTCAAGCCGGGGATGTCCGTGCCGGCCGTGTCCGGACCGGCCCCCAGCTGCCGTAACCACTCGGTGCGTGCCCGCTCGAAGAACTTGAGGTAGTTGGCATAGAAGACCACGCCGCCAGCGTCGGTGTCTTCCCAGTACACGCGCACGGGCCAGCTGAAGGGATTCATGTCGTGGGCCATGCCGCTGCAGCCCTTATCGATGCAGCACCCGCTCCAGGCGCGCCAGCGCCTGCCTCAGGTGGGCCATGGAGCTGGCATAGCTCAGCCGCAGGTGGCGTTCGGCGGCGGCGGGGCCGAAGTCGCGGCCCGGGGTCAGCGCCACGTGCGCCGAGTGCAACAGGCTGTGGCAGAAGTCCCAGCTGCTGGGGGAGAAGTCGCTGCAGTCGGCCCAGGCGTAGAAGGCGCCGTCGGGCGCCACCGGCACCTGCAGGCCGATGCGCTCCAGCCCGGCCAGCACCACGTCGCGCCGGCGCTGGAACTCGCCGCGGCGCCGCTCGTATTCGGCGATGGATTCGGCCGTGAAGCAGGCCAGCGCCGCGTGCTGCGCCAGGCTGGAGGCGCAGATGTAGAGGTTCTGGGCCAGCTTTTCCACAGCGGGCACCAGGGCCGGGGGCAGCACCACCCAGCCCAGGCGCCAGCCGGTCATGGAGAAGTACTTGGAGAAGCTGTTGACCGAGATCACGTCCTCACCATGCGCCAGCGCGCTGTGACCGAAGCGCTGGTCGTAGCTCAGGCCGAGGTAAATCTCATCGACCACCGTCACGCCGCCGCGCGCGCGCACCGCCTCGACGATACGCCCCATCTCGGCGGGGTCGATGGAGGTGCCCGTGGGGTTGGAAGGCGAGGCCAGCACCACGCCGCGCGTGGCCGGCGTCCAGGCGGCCTCCACCCCCGCGGCATCGAGCTGAAAGCGCTGCTCGGGCCCGCAGGGCAGCAGACGCGCCTGGCCACCTGCGGCGGTGACGAAGTGCCGGTTGCACGGGTAGCAGGGGTCGGGCATCAGTACCTCGTCCCCGGCTTCGAAGAGGGCCAGGCACACGAGCTGCAGTGCCGCCGAGGCGCCGGCCGCGACCAGGATGCGTTCCGGCGCGATGTCCAGGCCGAAGCGCTGCGCGTACCAGGTGCTGATGGACGAGCGCAGCGCCGGCAGGCCGGTGGCCTGGGTGTAGGCCGTTTGCCCGGCTTGCAGGCAGGCCTGGGCGGCGGCCTGCACCGGCACGCTGGCCGTGAAGTCCGGCTCGCCGATGTTCAGGTAGATCATGGGCTCGCCGCCCTGAGCGGGGTCGCAAGCCGGGCCCGCAGCCACTTCGCGCGCCGCCTTGGCCATTTCCATCACCCAGAAAGGCTCGATCCGCTCGACACGGCTGGCGAGCTTCATGCGTCCGCGTCCTTCTGGCGCGAGGCCCGCGCGGCCGCCACCTCCGTGGCCCGCAGGTCGGCGGCGGTCTTGTCCAGCACGCCGTTGACGTACTTGTGGCCGTCGGTGCCGCCGAACTCCTTGGCCAGCTCCACGGCCTCGTTGATGGCCACCTTGTAGGGGATCTCCAGGCAGTTCGAGAGCTCCCAGGCGCCGATCAGCAACACCCCGTGCTCCACGGGAGACAGCGCGCTGGTGCGGCGGTCCACATGCCGTGAGAGCGCCGCATCCAGTGCCGCGGCGTCGCGGATGCAGCCGTGCAGCAAGGCGTCGAAGTGCGCGCTGTCGCACTTTTCGAAGCCCTCCTGCTCGCGCATGTGCGCGTCAATGACTCTGGGCTCGCTGCCCGACAGCAGCCACTCGTACAAGCCCTGCAGTGCCAACTCGCGCGAACGGCGGCGCGGCGACTTGCCCGATGGCCGTCGCCCGGCCGGTTTCTTGCGCGGAGCCGGGGGAGGAGTCTCTGGATTCATGGGGCAGTGATGCGGTCCTGGAAGGCGCGGCTGGGACGCAGCCTCAGAGCTTGTGAAGTATTCCGGCGCGCCCGAGCGGGCGTTCCAAAGGGTGCCGATCCAGGCGCAAAGCACAGCCGTAGCTCGGGCTACGGCGAGCATTTGCAACGACGAGCGGGGCCGTTTGGGGCGGACGAGCGGG
>JBJTZN010000095.1:0-12500 GCA_046087245.1 Rubrivivax sp. | reverse complement strand
CTTCTCCGTCTCGCCCGCCTTGGGCTGCCACTTCATCAGGCGCCGCTCGATGCGCCCGACCACGGCGTCCAGCACCAGGGCGAAGGCCGTGAGCACCACGATGCCGGCCATCACGGTGTTGATGTCGAAGCTGCCTTCGGCCTGCAGGATGAGGTAGCCCACGCCCTGGCTGGAGCCCAGGTATTCGCCCACCACCGCGCCCACGAAGGCCAGGCCCACGCTGGTGTGCAGGCTGGAGAACACCCAGCTCGTGGCGCTGGGCAGGTACACGTGGCGCAGCAGTTGGCGCGGCCGGGCGCCCAGCATCCGCGCGTTGGCCAGCACCACGGGGCTGACCTCCTTCACGCCCTGGTAGACGTTGAAGAAGACGATGAAGAACACCAGCGTCACGCCCAGGGCCACCTTGCTGCCGATGCCCAGACCGAACCAGACCGCGAAGATGGGTGCCAGGATGATGCGCGGCATGGAGTTCAGCGCCTTGATGTAGGGCTCCAGGATGGCGCTGGCCATGGGCTGCAGCGCCAGCCACAGGCCCGCGCCCAGGCCCAGCACCGAGCCGATGCCGAAGGCCAGCAGGGTCTCCAGCAGCGTGATGCCCAGGTGGCGGTAGATGTCGGCCTCGGTCACGAACCACACCCAGATGCGGCCCGCCACCTTCAACGGCTCACCGAAGAAGAAGGCCGCCTGGCGGTCGTTGTCGAACATGAAGGGCGGCACCAGACCGGGCGTGGTCATCAGGTGCCAGAAGGCGAAGACGGCCACCAGCAGGCCCACCTGCCAGACGCGCAGGTTGCCGGGGCGGGGCCTGAGCCAGTTCCAAATGCGCCAGTTCCACATCGACGTCAGGCCTTCTGCAATTGCTGCGCGTAGCCCTTGAGCACTTCCTCGCGCAGCACGTCCCAGATGGCCTTGTGCAGTTCGATGAAGCGCGGGGTGGTGCGCACCTCGGCCACGTCGCGCGGGCGTTCCAGGTCGATGGCGAACTCACCGATGGGGCGCGCGGCCGGGCCGGCCGAGAGCACCACCACGCGGTCGCTCATGGCAATCGCCTCGTCCAGGTCGTGCGTGATGAACAGCACCGCCTTACGCTTGCTGGCCCACAGCGCCAACACTTCGTTCTCCATCAACTGCCGCGTCTGGATGTCCAGGGCTGAGAACGGCTCGTCCATCAGGATGATGTCCGGGTCCAGCGCGAGGGTCTGGGCTAGGCTGGTGCGCTTGCGCATGCCGCCGGACAACTGGTGCGGGTAGCGGTCGCCAAAACCGCCCAGGCCCACGCGGCGCAGCCAGTCCTCGGCCTGGGCGCGGGCGTTGGCCAGCGGCACGCCGCGGAACTCCAGCCCCGCCATCACGTTGCCCAGAGAGGTGCGCCAGGGCATCAGGCTCTCGGCCTGGAACATGTAGCCGGCGCGGGTGTTGATGCCCGCAAGCGGCTGGCCGAACACGCGCACCGCGCCCGTGCTGGGCTGCAACAGGCCGGCGCCCACGTTGAGCAGCGTGCTCTTGCCGCAGCCCGTAGGGCCCACCACGGAGACGAACTCGCCCGCCCCCACGCTCAGCGACACATCCTGCACCGCGGTGTAGCGCTGACCGGGATCGTCCTTGCTGATGAAGGTGCAGGACACGTCCTGCAGTTCGAGGGCGTGCAACTTCAGCCTTTCCCGCCAGACTCTCCGTCAATGTTCCGGTCAACCCTTGGGGTACTTGGCGTTGGCCTTCTTGACGAAGTCGTTCGTGTAGACGGCGTTCAGGTCAAGCTTGGCCTTGGCGATCTCCGCATCCACGCTGGCCAGCGCGCGGAAGGCGGTGTCGGCGCCCTTGTCCGGGAACAGGCCGTCGGGCGACAGCGCCCCCTTGGCGGCCAGGAAGGCGTCGATGTAGACCGCGCGGTCGCCCAGCAGGAAGCTCTCGGGCACGTTGGTGATGATGTCGCTGGGCCCGGCGCCCTGGATCCACTTGTTGGCCCGCACCAGCGCGTTGGCCAGGGCCTGCGTGGTGTTGGGATGCTTGTCGATGAAGGCCTGCGGCGCATAGAAGCAGCCCGCCGGCATGGGCCCGCCAAAGACCTTGTCGGCCTCGGCCACGAGACGGGTGTCGGAGACGATCTTCAGGTCACCCGAGCGCTGCAGCAGCGTGATCACCGGGTCCAGGTTGCTGATGGCGTCGATCTGGCCCGAGCGCATGGCGGCCACCGCGCCCTGGGCCGCGCCCACGCCGATGATGCTCACGTCGCTGGGCTTCAGGCCCGCCTTGGCCAGGATGAAGTTGACCATCACGTTGGTGGACGAGCCCGGCGCCGTGACGCCCACCTTCTTGCCCTTCAGATCAGCCACGGTCTTGTAGGCCGGCATCGTCTTGGGGTTGACCCCCAGCACGATCTGCGGTGCCCGCCCCTGCAGCGCGAAGGCGCGCATGCGTTGGCCCTTGAACTGCATGTTCACCGTGTGCTCGAAGGCGCCGGACACCACGTCGGCGCTGCCGCCCACCACGGCCTGTAGAGCGCGCGCTCCGCCGGCGAAATCAACGATGGTGACGTCCAGCCCCTCGGCCTTGAAGTAGCCCCGCTGCTCGGCAATGGTCAGCGGCAGGTAATACAGCAGGTTCTTGCCGCCCACGGCGATGGTGAGCTTGGGCTTTTCCAGGGCCTGGGCCCAGCCCAGGGACGGCAGCGCCAGGCCGGCACCGGCGGCGGCTACAAGGTGGCGACGGGACAGGCTCATGGCGATGTTCTCCAGGTGGTGCAGTCCCCCAACGCACGGGGACAACGGACGACCATGGACTGTAACGAGCTCAGGATCGGTCTAGGATCGGAGCTTCCACCACCTGCTGGCCCCGCCACCGCTGCAATGAGCACATCCGCCGTCACGCCCACCCGCATCCTCCTGGTCACTGGCGGCAGCCGGGGGATCGGCGCGGCCACGGCCGTGCGCGCCGCGCGTGCCGGCTGGGACGTGGCGATCAACTACACGCGGGACGCGACAGCCGCCGAGGCCGTGGCAGCCGAAGTGCGCGCGCTGGGCCGGCGCGCCATGGTGGTGCAGGCCGACGTCGCCGAGGAGGCCCAGGTGCTGGCGATGTTTGCGGCGGTCGATGCCTCGTTGGGCCGCGTGACCGGGCTGGTGAACAACGCCGGGATCGTTGACCTGCCGGCCCGGGTGGACGAGATGTCGCCGCAGCGCCTGCAGCGCATGTGGGCGGTCAACATCACAGGCTCGTTCCTGTGCGCGCGCGAGGCCCTCAAGCGCATGAGCCGGCGTCACGGCGGGCCCGGCGGGGCCATCGTCAACCTGAGTTCGGCCGCCGCCCGGCTCGGCTCGCCGAACCAGTACGTGGACTACGCCGCCTCCAAGGGTGCGATCGACACCTTCACCCTGGGGCTGGCACGCGAGGTCGCCGCCGAGGGCGTTCGGGTCAATGGGGTGCGGCCCGGCATCATCGACACCGACATCCATGCCAGCGGCGGCCAGCCCGACCGCGCCGCCCAGATGGCGCCCAGCGTGCCCTTGCAGCGCGCCGGCACGTCGGAAGAGGTGGCGGCGGCCATCGTCTGGCTGTTGTCCGACGAGGCCAGCTATGCCACCGGCACGACGATTGACGTCACGGGCGGGCGTTGAGTCACAGGCACACGGGCTGGAACGGTCTCCTGGGTCCACGATGCTGCGTCGTACCGGCTTGAGCGGACGCTGCGCGGACCGTCTGCCGGCGGTGGCGGCGGTGGCGGCGCTGGTGGCCGCAGGGCTGCTGGCGCTGGCCGCAGCCGGGGGTGCACGGGCACAGGCCCAGGCACCCGTGCAGGGGCAGGCACGGAGCGGGCCCGCTGAAGGGCAGCCGCAGGGGCAGGCGCAACGCCCCCGGATCGGGCTGGTGCTCTCAGGCGGCGGCGCGCGCGGCTTTGCCCACATCGGGGTGCTGCAGGTGCTGCAGGAGTTGCAGGTGCCTGTGGACATCGTGGTGGGCACGAGCATGGGCGCCGTGGTCGGAGGCGCCTACGCGGCCGGGCGCAGCGCCGCAGAACTGGAACGCTTTGCGCAGGACACGGACTGGGCCGGCGTGCTGGCAGACCGACCCGCCAGGACGGCCGGGAGCTTTCGGCGGCGCGAAACGGATCTGGAGGTGCCCTCGCGCATCGAGTTCGGCATCGGCCCGGATGCCAGCCTGATCGGCCCGCCCGCGGTGGCGGGCAGCCAGGCGCTGGAGCTGGCGCTGGAGCGCTTGCTGCCCCCTGGCCAGGCGCAACGGCCAGCCGGGCGCCTGGCGGTGGCGTTCCGGGCCGTGGCCACCGACCTGCGCACGGGCGAACTGGTGGAGCTGGCCGACGAGCCGCTGGTCGTGGCCCTGCGGGCGTCGCTGTCGGTGCCGGGGCTGTTCCCGCCTTACGCCCGCGACGGCCGGCTGCTGGTGGACGGCGGCCTCGTGCGCAACGTGCCCGTGGACCAGGCCCGCGCCCTGGGAGCGCAGGTGCTCATCGTCGTCAATGTGGGCACGCCCGTGGACCACGTGCAGGATCTGGGCAGCGCCCTGGGTGTTGCGCAGCAGATGATCAACCTGCTGACTGAGCAGAACGCCCAGCGCTCGCTGAGCGAACTGCGCCCCGCAGACATTCTTATCCAGCCCGACCTGAGCCGCCTGGATTCGAGCGAACTGGCCAGTGGCGCCACGCGCGCCATCGCCGCCGGCCAGGCTGCGGCCCGGGCAGTGGCCGAGCGGCTGCGGGCGCTGGGGGTCGGGCCTCAGGCCTGGGAGTCGTTCGAGACCGTGCGAACGCAGCAGCCGGCTGCGCTCGGCACCGCCGACAGCGGGCGCCTGTTCGTGCGCCCGACCGGCCGGGCCGGTGCCCAGCTGCTCGCCGCGTCCGCCGGCGTGCCCTTGGGTCAACCGGTGGACGCGGCGCAGGCGCGTGCGGCAGCCGACCGGCTGTATGCCAGCGGCGACTTCGAGCGGGTGGAGGTGCAGTCGGCCCTGCTGCCCGACGGCCGGGCGCTGATCCTGGTTCCGGTGCAGGCCCCTTGGCGGCGCCATCCGCTGCGGCTGGGCCTGGAGCTGCAGACCGAACAAGGCAACCGCGAGGATGCCACCAGCTTTTCGGCCACGGCGATGACCACCTTCAGCCCCTTGAATGCCTGGGGCGGGGAGTTGCGCGCGCTGCTGCGGCTGGGCTCGCGCACCACCGTGATGGGCGAATGGTGGCAACCCCTGGGGCCCGGCGTGCCCTGGTTCGGCCTGGCCTCCTGGCGAAGGGACGCGGGCTCGCAGGACGTCTATGTGGCCGGGAACCGCGTGTCCTGGCTGGGCGTGGGCGCGGGGATCACGCGCCTGGCCGCGGGCATGGCCATCGGGCGCCTGGGCGACGTCCAGGTGGGGCTGGAGCGGACTCACTGGCAGATCGATCCCTTGCTCGCCTCACCGACGCCCATCGACCTGGTGCGCCTGAGCTACCGCCGGGTCTTCGGACAGTTGCGACTGGACTCGCTGGATTCCGTGGCCTTTCCGACCCGGGGCGTCCTGCTGCAGGCGACCTGGCGCTCCAGGACGATCGCCGGCCTGCCCAGCGACGCCGAGGCGGAAGTGCGCGGCATGGCCGGCTTCAGGATGGGCCGCTGGGCCGGGCATGTGTACGCCGATGCCTCCCGCGCCGAGGGCGGCTTCGCGCCGCTGGCGCTGGGCGGCTTTCTTCGCCTGTCGGGCACGCCGAAGAACTCCTTGGACGGGCGCAGTAGCCTGTTGGGACGCGTGGTCATGGGCGTGCCGATCGGGCGCATGCCCGTGGGTCTGGGCGGCCCGGTGCGGGCCGGCTTTTCTCTGGAGTTGGGCGGCCTGTTCCCCGTCGGAGAAAGCGTGAGCGTGCGCGAACTCAAGCTAGCCGGCAGCACCTTCATGTCGGTGGACACCCTGTTCGGGCCGGTGTATTTCGCGCTGGGCGCCACCCACCGCGGCGGGCGCGCGGCCTACGTCTTCCTGGGCCCCTTCTGGTGAGGCCGGTCTGAAGCCGCGGCCTCGCGCCGCAGACCCGTGAAAGCCGCCAGCTCCCAGGACCTCAGGCCCACCACCAGGGTGTAGCCGTCGCGCGCCGCGGCCGGCAGCCGGGCATCCTCCTGGTGCAGGCGGGAGAGTTCACCGGCCAGCCGCTCCACATGCTGGGCCAGTTCCTGGGCGCTGGCGCTGGACAAGCGGCCGTGGACGGCCATCAGCGTCTCGCCCGTGGCATCGAAGCGGCCGCCGAAGTAGTCCTGCACCACATGCTCGCGGAAGTACGCCTGCACCGGCCCGTCGGGCCGCCAGCGAAATGCCCTCGACACGCGCAGCCGGTAGCGGTTCAGCGGCTTGAGTTCGATCAGCCCCAGGCGGTCCAGGCGCGCAAGCGCCGCGATGCAGGGCGCCGCCTCCACGCGGTAGGTCTCCAGGATCTGCTCGAAGCTCCAGTGCCCCAGGCAGCACACCGCCACCAGCAGCAGCACCGGGTCGGCCACCAGCGAGCGCTCCTGCTCCAGCGTCAGGCGATCGGTCTCGGGCGCGGCCTGCAGCGCCTGCTGCAGCACGTCGTGCATCGACACCCCGACGGCCTGGCAGAACTGCGACAGGCGGCCCAGGCTCATGTCACCCTGGCTGAACACGCGCTTGATGCTGGACTCGCTCATGCCCACGCGTTCAGCCAGCGCGCGGTACGTCAGCCCGGCGCGACGCATCTCCACGCGCAGGGCCTGCAACAGAAGTTGGGGATTGCTCAAGAGGAGGGAAGGTGGCAGTGGCGGCGAGGTCGGGACCCCTGCATCAAGGCCATCGTACTGCCCTGCGGTACCGAAGGGCCTTCACCACGGTACGGCACCCATGTGCATCGCGCACCAACAACACATCGGGCACAGTGACCGCAGTTGGACACAGCGCGCTGCAGCAGCTCCCCCCGCCGCGGAACCGCGCCACGGCGGCCCCAGGCGAATCCACCCACAACCAAGGAGAGTTTCCCATGATCAAGACCGTCACCGCCCTGGCCCTCGCGGGGCTTGTAGGTGCCTGCTCGACCACCAGCCCCGACGTCATCGCCCGCTCGGACGCCGGGCAGTTGTCCACGGTATTGACCGGTACGGTCGAGTCCGTGCGGGCCGTGACCGTGGAGGGCCAACAAAGCGGCGTGGGCGCCGCCGCCGGCGCGCTGGTGCTGGGCACGGCCGGCAGCAGCGTGGGCGGAAAGCGTGAGCAGGTGGCCGTGGGCACGCTGGGCGCGGTGATCGGCGGCATGGTGGGCCATGCCATCGAGCGCGCCAGCACGCGCGAGGAGTCCCTGGAGATCCTGGTGCGCCTGCCCGACGGTGGTCGGCGCGCCGTGGTGCAGGCCCGGGGCGCCGAAGCCTTCAGGCCGGGCGACGCCGTGAGCATCGTCACCACAAGGGGCCGGGCCCGCGTGACGCAACTCCAGCAGCCCCTCGCCAGCGGATCCTGAACCGGCGCCCGCCGATGCCGGTCAGCGGCGCGGGCCGGGGGCTGCCGCCGCAGCGGCGTCCTGGCCGCTGCCTGGGGCATCGGTCAGGTGCGACAGCCAGCGCAGCGCGCGGATGGCATCGTGGGTCAGGCGTTCCACGATCACGGGGGTCACCCCGCGCAGGACATCCAGCTTCAACGCTGCCGTGTAGCTCAGGTCAATCACGCGACCCGCAACAAAGGGGCCACGGTCGTTGATCCGCACGATCACCTCCCGGCCGTTCGCAGGATTGGTCACCCGCGCGTAGCTGGGAATGGGCATGGTGGTGTGCGCCGCCGTCATGGCGAACATGTCGTAGGGCTCGCCGCTGGACGTGGGCCGTCCGTGGTACTTGCGCCCATACCAGGAGGCGCCACCCCGCTCCAGCAGAGGCTGGTCGGTGGCGATGGGCACGTAACGACGCCCGGCCACCTCATAGGGCCTGTTGGGTCCTCCCACGCGCAGGGGCTCCACACGCGGCACCGCGTTGGGCACCTGCGCCAGATCAGGCGGCACGGTCAGGGGCGGACCGTCGGTGGTGAGGTCAGCTGCAGGGGGCAGGACGACCACCGGGGAACGCGTGCCGGCGCAAGCCGACAGCAGCAGCGCCAGATGCAAAACAACCAGACATCGCAGGGAAGGAGAAGCGTTGGGCATCGGGGCATGTCCAAGCTGGCGCGACCGGCAAGAATCGAACTTGCGACGCGGCCTTCGGAGGGCCGCATGATATCCACTTCACCACGGTCGCCGTGATCGGTCATTCTAGTGCTGCGCTTCACCCGCTGGGCGGCACGCAGCTCCGCCGCCCAGCGCCCAACCGCGTTGCGCAGGCGCGTAACGGCTCGGACCAGGGCCGGGCGCAAGTGCCCCGCCAAGGAGTGCCCCGCCAAGGCCCCGCGTCAGGGGCCGCCCGTATACTTGCAGGCTGCATGCAAGCTGGGGTTGCAGGCGCTTCAAGTCCGCGGCGCCCCAGGTCGCCCCAAGGCCTGCCGGCGATCCGGCGGGCGCGAACCGGCCGGGGCGCGACAGCACTTTGCCAAGACAGACTTCCGAGGACCCCATGAGCGACTCCCACGAGACCCACGACGCCCACGAAGGCCCGATCAAGACGCCCAAGCAGCTGATCTGGACCGTGGTCGCCTCGTTCGTGGTGCCCATCGTCGTCATCATCCTGCTGGTGAACTACGTGGCCATGGGTGACAAGACCGGCGCGGGCTCCAAGGCGCTGGAGCCCGAGGCCGTGGCCCAGCGGATTGCGCCTGTAGGTCGGGTGGAGTTGAAGGACCCCACGGACGTGACTGCCATGAAGACAGGGGAGCAGGTGTACCAGATCGCCTGCGCCGCCTGCCACAACGCCGGCGCGGCCGGCGCGCCCAAGCTGGCCGACGCCGCGGCCTGGGCCCCGCGCCTCAAGACCGGCTACGACACCTTGCTCAATTCCGCCCTGAAGGGCAAGGGCGCGATGGGCGCCCAGGGTGGCGGCGACTACTCCGACATCGAGATCGGCCGCGCCGTGGTGTACATGGCCAACCAGGCTGGCGCGAAGTTCGCCGAACCCCAAGCACCTGCCGCGGCTGCCAGCGCGCCAAAGTAGGCCCGCCCGCCCGCGCGCGCGCAGCGCAGGTGCTTCAGGGCCGCGGGTTGCGTTGGAAGCCGAAGCGGCGCGGCAAGCTGTCTGCAGTCAGTTCGCGCGGTCTCCACACGCCGGCTTCCACCGCCTCGGCGGCGGTCAACATGTCCAGCGAGTGCACCAGGCCGAAAGCTGGCCCCACGCTGAGCAGCGTGCAGTTCAGGTACAGCCGACCCTGCTCGTCCAGCCAGGCGGCGTCCACCCGCTGCACGGGTTCGCCCGTGTGGGCCGTCACCTCCCAGGCCGGCGGGTCTGATGCGGTCTGCTGCACGCGCCAGACATAGGGAGTGAGCTCCAGGTCCACGTAGACCCGCTGCGGCCCGTTCTGGAAGTAGGCGCCGCCCCGTTCATCGCGCAGGTAGTTGCGGTGGATGAACTCGCGCAGCTTGTCGTGGCATATCAGGCTGCCCTTGACCTGCGGAAACGGGCCGGTCGCCTGCACCCTGTCGTCGCGCATGTACCAATTGCCGCGCGCGTCCAGCGCCAGCCAGCCATGGCAGTGGGGGACACGGGGCCACTTGCGCAGTGCCGCTTCGACGATGGGGTCCATCGCGCGAGCTTATGCCAAGGCCGGGAGCGCTGCGAGGGAGGCCTCGACAGGGTTCGTCCCGTACCTGCCTGCGGTGAAGCAGCGTACGGCAGGACCGCCGGGCTCGGTCAGGCACCTGCCGGCGGGCGTCGGCGGTCCGCTGCAGGTAGTGGACTCAGCGTCGCGAGAGCCAGTCCAGCACGGCGCGCGGCATGGCGCCCAGGTGGCCGGGCGGGGCGCCGTGGGCAAAGCCGACATGCCCGCCGTGAGGCGGTTGCCAGAGTTCCACCGCACCTGCCTGACCAGCCCGCGGCAGGCTGAAGGCCGGGATGAAGGGGTCGTTGAGGGCGTTCAGCGCCAACGTTGGTATGCGGATGCGGCTCAGGTGCGGCAGGGCCGAGGCACGGGCCCAGTAGTCGTCCGTGCCGGCAAACCCGTGCAAGGGGCCTGTGAACACCTCGTCGAACTCGCGCAGGGTCCTTGCTGCCCGCAGTCGCTGGCCGTCGAACAGCCCGGGATGCTGCGCCAGCTTGGCCAGGGCCTTGGGCTTCATGGTGGCCAGGAACATGCGCGCGTAGACCAGCCGGTTCAAACCGACATCGATGGCCTGGCCGGCCGCAGCCAGGTTCAGCGGCGAGCACACGGCCACCACGGCGCGCGCCAGCGCGGCTGCGGAATCACCCGCTTCAGCGGCCCAGCGCATCAGCGCGTTGCCCCCAAGGGAGATGCCCACGGCCCACAGGGGGCCCGGGGCGCGGGCGCGCAGCCGGGCCAGGATCCAGCCGACCTCCTCGAAGTCGCCCGAATGGTAGGCCCGCGGCGCCCGGTTGATCTCGCCCGAGCAGCCGCGGAAGTGCGGGACCACATAAGTCCAGCCACGACGGCGCGCCGCGTCAGCCATGGCCAGGCTGTAGTGGCCCGTGGACGAGCCCTCCAGGCCGTGGAACAGCACCAGCCAGGGCTGGTCGGTCGACGCGCACGTCTGCCCCCCGGCACCCCCCGCAACCCCAGCACCGGATTCGACGGCGAAATCCACGTCGATGAAGTCGCCATCGGGCGTGTCCCAGCGCTCGCGGCGGAACACGGGCGTGGCACCCTGGTGCGTGAGGGCCAGGCGCGCGGCCCAGATGGTCTGCAAGTGAGCCCCGGGCAGCCACAGCGGGCTGCGAAAGGCGGCCAGCCCGCTCGGGCCGGGCGGTGCCGGTTCAGCCACGCCGGAACGCCGGCGACCCACGCTCAATGCAGCAGCGACGGCGGCTCACCCGGCGCGGGCGGCTGCTCGCCCATGGTGCCCGGGCTGGCGTGGTGCACCACCAGGCGCCAGCCCTGCTCGGTCTTGATGAAGACGTTGGTGGCCAGCACCCAGGCGGTCTGCGTACCCTCGGCAGTGTGGATGGTGATGCGCTCGGCCAGGTGGTGCACGGCGGTGGTCATGGTGTGCAGGCGGTGCACCTGCTCGGGCGTGACGGGCACCCCGCCAGTGGCGAAGATCTTCTCGAAGCTGGAGCGTATGGCCGCAGCACCCACCAGCCGCGGCCCGCCCGGGTGGACGCAGGCGATCTCTTCGTCGTCGCCCCACACCGACATGAGGCGCTCAATGTCGCCGCTCTGCAAGGCTTCATAGAACTGCGCCTCGGTGTCCTCCGGCGAGGTCAGCAGGGCGGCAGGCGGGGGCTGGCGGCGAAGGGGCATGGCTGGGGATGGACAGGGGTCAGGGCAGCAGATGCGCCGGTTACCGCAACACCACTGTCTTGTGCCCGTTCATGAGCACCCGGTGCTCCACATGCCAGCGCACGGCACGCGACAGCACCACACACTCGACGTCGCGGCCCAGCGCGGTGAGGTCTTCGGCCGACATGGCGTGGTCCACGCGGGCCACATCTTGCTCGATGATGGGGCCTTCGTCCAGGTCGGCCGTGACGTAATGGGCCGTGGCGCCGATGAGCTTCACGCCGCGGGCGTGGGCCTGGAAGTAGGGGCGCGCACCCTTGAAGCTGGGCAGGAAGCTGTGGTGGATGTTGATGGCCCGGCCGTGCAGCATCTGGCAGAACTCGGTGCTCAGGATCTGCATGTAGCGCGCCAGCACCACCAGATCCACCCGCTCTCGCTCGATCAAGGCCTCCACCCGCTGCTCCTGCGCGCGCTTGGCCGCGGCATCCCGCCCGTCGGTCAGGGGCAGGTGGTGGAAGGGGATGCCGTAGCTGCGCGCCAGGGGCTCGAAATCCGGATGGTTGGAGACGATGGCCGGGATGTCCACCGCCAGTTGCCCACTCTTCCAGCGAAACAGCAGGTCGTTCAGGCAGTGGCCGAAGCGGCTGACCATCAGCAGCACGCGTGGGCGCTGCGCCACGGCATGGAAGCGCGCCTCCATGCCATGCTGCGTGCGCACGTGCTCGAACAGGCGCTCCAACGTGGGTACGTCGGCCAGCTGCGCCGGGGCCTCGAAATGCACCCGCATGAAGAACAACCCGGTGGCGTCTTCACCCTGGACGTCGCCGAACTGCTGCGAGTCGATGATGTTGCAGCCGGCCTGGAACAGCAGGCCCGACACCGCGTGGACGATGCCCATGGTGTCCCGGCACGACAGGGTCAGGACGAATTCGCGCTCACGCAAGGGGTGTGGCCTCTGAAGTGGAGGGGCTGGAGACAGCGAGGAAACGCAAACGGCAGCAGAAGAAGCTCCGCCGCCTCGTCAGTGGTGGGCGTGCAGGTGCTCGCCGGCCTTGAGGCGGTAGACCGTACCGCAGTAAGGGCACACCCCCTGGCCTGTGTGCGCCAAGTCGATGAACACGCGGGGGTGGTTGCTCCACAGCGCCATCTTCGGGTTGGGGCAGGCGATCACGCCCGGGCCTTGCAGGTCGGCCGCGGACAATTCGACGACGGACTTC
>JBJTZN010000094.1:0-21575 GCA_046087245.1 Rubrivivax sp. | reverse complement strand
CAGTTCGCCCACCGGAAACAACGTGCGCGACAGCTGCGCCTGGTTCAGGCGGTGCAGAAAGTAGCTCTGATCCTTGGCCGGATCCAGCCCTTTGAGCAACTGGTACGCGCCATCGGCTGAGCGGCGCACGCGCGCGTAGTGCCCGGTGGCGATCTTGTCCGCGCCCAGGCGCATGGCGTGGTCCAGGAAGGCCTTGAACTTGATCTCGGCGTTGCACAGCACGTCGGGGTTGGGCGTGCGGCCGGCCTGGACTTCGCGCAGGAATTCGGCGAAGACACGGTCCTTGTATTCCGGGGCGAAGTTGACATGCTCGATCTCGATGCCCACCACGTCAGCCACGGCGGCGGCGTCGACGAAATCGACATTCGAGGAGCAGTAGGCCGTGTCGTCGTCATCCTCCCAGTTCTTCATGAAGATGCCCACGACCTCGAAGCCCTGCTGCTGTAGCAGCCAGGCGCTGACGGCGGAGTCCACGCCGCCCGACAGGCCGACCACGACACGGGTTTTCATGAGCGCGAATTGTCGCGGAGCCGCATCCTGCGCGGCGCATCACAAGGCTGCACGCCCCGCCAGGGGGCCACGCAGGGGCTGCCCGGGACGGGCGGCCGTTGCGCTTCAGTGCGCCAGGATCTTTGACAGGAAGTCCCGCGTGCGCTCGTTGGTCGGGTTCTCGAAGAACTTCGCAGCGGTGTTCTGCTCGACGATCTGCCCCTGGTCCATGAAGATCACGCGGTCGGCTACCTGGCGGGCGAAGCCCATCTCGTGGGTCACGCACAGCATCGTGATGCCCTGGTGGGCCAGCTCGATCATCACGTCCAGCACCTCGTTGATCATCTCCGGATCGAGTGCCGAGGTGGGCTCGTCGAACAGCATGATCTTGGGCGTCAGGCACAGCGCGCGCGCGATGGCCACGCGCTGCTGCTGGCCGCCGGAGAGCTGCAGCGGGTACTTCTGCGCCTGCTCGGCGATGCGCACGCGCTGCAATTGCGCCATCGCGCGCTCTTCTGCTTCTTTCTTGGGCATCCTGCCCACCCACATGGGCGACAGGGTCAGATTCTCCAGCACGGTGAGGTGCGGGAACAGGTTGAACTGCTGAAACACCATGCCGACCTGCCGGCGCACCTGCTCCACGGCCTTGACGTCGTCGCTGAGTTCCACGCCGTCGACGACCAGGCGCCCCTCCTGATGCTCCTCCAGCCGGTTGACGCAGCGGATGAGCGTGCTCTTGCCCGAGCCCGAAGGCCCGCAGATCACGATGCGTTCGCCGCGCGCGACCTGCAGGTCGATGTCGCGCAAGACGTGGAAGGCATTGCCATACCACTTGTTGACCTTGTCGAAGCTGATGATGGGCTCGGCCATGGGATTTCCGTCAACGGTTGCGGCTGCGCGACAGCTGCTTCTCGATCCACAGGCTGTAGCGGCTCATTGCGAAGCAGAAGATGAAGTACACCGCCGCGATGAAGAGATAGGCCTCGATCTTGAAAGGCCGCCAGTTCGCATCGGAGTTCAGCGCCAGACCCATCGCGCCCGTCAGCTCGTACAGGCTCACGATGGTCACCAGCGAGGTGTCCTTGAAGATCGAGATGAAGTTGTTCATGACGCCAGGCACCACGGTGGCCAGCGCCTGCGGCAGGATGATCTTGCGGTGCGCCTGCCAATAGGTGAGCCCGAGCGAGTCGGCCGCCTCGTACTGGCCCTTGGGAATGGACTGCAGCCCGCCACGCACGATCTCGGCCATGTAGGCTGCGGCGAACAGCGTGATGCCCACGAGCACCCGCACCAGCACGTCGATGCTGGTGCCCGGCGGCATGAACAGCGGGAACATGAAGCTGGCCATGAACAGCACGGAGATCAGCGGCACGCCGCGGATCAGCTCCACGTAGATCGTGCACAGGGTGCTGATGGCGGGCAGGTGGCTGCGCCGGCCCAAGGCCACCAGGATGGACAGCGGGAAGGCCAGCACGATGGACAGCGTGGCCAGCATGATGGTCAGCGGCAGGCCGCCCCAGCGATCGGTGTCGACCTCTTCCAGACCGAACACGCCGCCGCCCATCAGCGAGAAGAACAGGGCCAGCACAGCGATCCACAGCGCCACCAGCCAAGGCTTCCAGAAAGCCCGGATGCAGCTGGCCACCAGCAGCGCCACCATCGCCAGCGTGGCCACCTCAGGCCGCCATTGCTCGTCAAAGGGGTAGCGGCCGAAGATGATCAGGCGCCACTTCTCGGTGATCACACCCCAGCAGGCACCCACCCCGCGCGCCGCCTGACACTTGTCGGCATCGGGCGCGACGACGGCGGAGGTCACGGCCCACTGCACCAGACCCGGAAGCCACCACAGGGCCAGTCCGAGCACCAGCAGTGTCGAGACCATGTTGCCGGGGCTGCCGAACAAGTTGCGGCGCAGCCAGGGCAGCAGCCCGTCGGTACGCCGCGGCGACGGCCGGGGAGCGATCGCTTCGGAAGAAGGGGCCACGGCGCTCACTCAACGCTCCTTGATCGCGGCACGACGGTTGTACCAGTTCATGATTCCCGAGGTCGACAAGGAGGTCGACAGGTACACCAGCATGATGAGCGCGATGCACTCGACGGCGCGCCCGGTCTGGTTGATGGCCGTGTTCGAGATCGAGACCACGTCCGGGTAGCCGATGGCCACCGCCAGCGAGGAGTTCTTGGTCAGGTTCAGGTACTGGTTGGTCATGGGCGGGATGATCACGCGCAGTGCCTGCGGCAGCACCACCAGGCGCATGGTGTGGCCGCGTGACAGCCCCAGCGAGGACGCCGCCTCCGTCTGCCCCCGAGGCACCGAGGCGATGCCCGCACGCACCACCTCGGCCACGAAGGCCGCGGTGTAGAACACCAACCCAAGAAGCACCGACAGGAACTCGGGCGTGAGTGACGTGCCGTCCACGACGGCGGCCTCGGCCTGGCTGGGTAGGTTCCACTGGGTGGGGGCGCCCCCGGCCGCCCAGCCCAGCACCGCGCCCGCCAGCACCAACGCGAGCCCGGGCAGGACCACCGCACGCGGTCGGCCGGTGCGCTGGAAGTGCGCCCGCGCCGAGCGAGCCCAGGCCCAGGCGCCGATGCCGCCTGCGGCCGCACCCAGCAAGACCAGACCATGCGCGAACTCCCACACCGGTACCGGGTAGGCCAGCCCGCCCTTGCTCAGGAAGATCAGACCGAAGAGCGAACTGGCCGCGTCGGCGTTGGGCAGCCACTCGGTCATCAGCAGGTACCAGACCAGCAACTGCAGCAGGATGGGGACGTTGCGGAACACCTCCACGTAGCCGTAGCACAGCCCGCGCACCAGTGCGTTCGAAGAGAAGCGCCCGACCCCCAGCAAGGTGCCCAGCAGCGTGGTCAGCACGATGCCGATCACGGCCACGCGCAGGGTGTTGACCATGCCGACCAGGAAGGCCTGCCAGTACGGCCGGATCGACTCGTACGGGATCAGCGACTCGCCGATGTCGAAGCCGGCGGGCTGCAGCAGGAAGTCGAAACCACTCTGGATGCCGCGCGAGCGCATGTTCTCCAGCGTGTTGTAGGCCAGAAACCACACGCCCAGCGCGATCAACGCCAGTGCCAGAACCTGGTAGAGCAAGCCGCGCACAGCGCGGCTGCGCAGCGACAAGGTGCGCTTGCGAGGAGGCGGAGGACGGCTGGGAATCATCGGAACCGTTGCGTTGCACTCGCCGTCCCGAGCCGACACGCCATCGTGTCAGCGGGTCGCGCGGGCTGGTGACGTACTGAAAGCAGCGAACGGGTCGCCACGACCTCAGTACTTGGCGAGCCCCTCATCGGCCTCAGCCTTGCAGCAGGTGCAGGCTCAACGCACGGGCGGCGCGTACATCAGGCCGCCCTTGTTCCACAGGTTGTTCACGCCGCGGGGCAGACCCAGGGCCGACTTCGGTCCGACGTTGCGCTCGAAGATCTCGCCGTAGTTGCCCACGGCCTTGATGGCGCGGTAAGCCCAGTCCTTGTCCAGACCTAGCAGCTTGCCGGTGTCCTCGGACACGCCCAGCAGGCGCTGCACCACGGGGTCGGTGCTGGTCTTCATCTGGTCCACGTTGGCCTGGTTCACGCCGTACTCTTCAGCCTCCAGCAGCGCGAACTTGACCCAGCGCGCAATGGCAAAGAGTTCATCGTCACCGCGGCGCACGGACGGGCCCAGGGGCTCCTTGGAGATCAGTTCCGGCAGGATCATGTGATCGGCCGGGTTCTTGGCTTCCTTGTTACGCACGGAGGCCAGACCGGAGGCATCCGTCGTATAGGCCTGGCAGCGGCCGGCGAAGTAGGCGCCGGTGGCGGCTTCCACCTTCTCGAACACCACTGGCTTGATGTTCAGGTTGTTGGCGCGCGAGTAGTCGGTCAGGTTCTTCTCGGTCGTGGTGCCCGACTGCACGCAGACGGTGGCACCCTTCAACTGCTTGGCGTTCTTGATCTTGCCCTTGGACGGCACCATGAAGCCCTGGCCGTCGTAATAGGTCACGCCCACGAAGGACAGACCCAGCGAAGCGTCACGCGTCAGCGTCCAGGTGGTGTTGCGCGACAGGATGTCAATCTCGCCTGACTGCAGCGCGGTGAAGCGCTGCTGCGCGTTCAGCGGCACCCACTTGATCTTGGTGGCGTCGCCAAGCAGGGCTGCAGCCACGGCCTTGCAGTAGTCCACGTCCAGGCCGGACCAGTTGCCCTGGCTGTCCGCGGCCGAGAAGCCGGCCAGGCCCGTGTTGACGCCGCACACCAGCTGGCCGCGTTGCTTGATCGTGTCGATGGTCTTGCCAGCATGAGCCGGGAGGGCGGCCAGCGTGCCCACGGCGACAGCGGCGCCCAGCGCGAGGCGGGAGAGAGACTTCAGCATGATCGATGGCTCCTGATCGATGGAGTGGAAGGAATCGGGTGCGGACTGTACGTCAGTTTCACGTAAAACTGGCGGCATACCCCACCACGCGGCGGGTGGCGCCTTGCCAGCCATCCCGTGCCAGTGCTACACGGTGTCATCACTTGATCTCGGGAGTGCGCACGCTGGCGTCGGCCTGCACCACGTCCAGGGGAAAACGGCGGCCCATCAAGTGGTCTTCGATGCAGCGCCACACCAGGGGGCTGCGGTGGCGCGGGCGGCTGGTGCGGATGTCGTCGGGCCCCAGCCACAGTGTGCGCGCGATGCCTTCGTCCAGGGCGCGCCCCGGCTCGGCCGGCGAACAGGTGCCGGCGTAGGCCAGGCGCAGATAGGTGACGTCCTCGTCCGTGGCCAGGCGCTGGAAGCGCGACAGGTACACCCCCACCAGGCTGTCCGGCTCGAAGCGGCACGCGGTCTCCTCCAGCGCCTCGCGGCACACCGCCTGCAGCGGGGTTTCCCCCTGCTCGAGGTGTCCGGCCGGGTTGTTCAGCCGCAGGCCCTGGGGCGTGTGCTCCTCCACCAGCAGGTAGCGGGGTCCGTCGCTGTCCTGGCGCACGATGACGGCGGCCACGGTGACGGTGGGTTTCCATCGCGGCGGGAACATGATCGACATGCTAACGGCGGGCCAGGCCGCGCCCGCGCCAAGGTCGAGGGGCGCTGGGCGCAGGCGGCCACGCCTGAGCGCGACGCTGGCGCATCGGTGACCACTCCAGCGGCCGCAGGGTGGGTTGTGTAAGCTGACGGGTTGGGTCCGGTGTGGACACAGCAAGGAAGGAACTGTCCTCATGTTGATCGGTGTGCCTAAAGAGACGACCGCGGGCGAAAAGCGGGTCGCTACCGTGCCTGACGTGGTCGAGAAACTGGTCAAGCTCGGGTTTTCCGTGACGGTGCAAGCCGGTGCCGGGGACGCGGCGAACTTTGCCGATGACACCTACCGCGCAGCGGGTGCCCAGGTGCTGCCCTCTGCGGCCGACATCTGGTCCACCGCCGACATCGTGTTCAAGGTGCGCCCGCCCACCCCGGAAGAGGTGGCCCTGATGCGCGAAGGCCAGACGCTGATCGGCTTCGTCTGGCCCGCGCAGCACCCCGAGCTGATGCAGCAACTGCAGGCCAGGCGCGCCACGGTGCTGGCCATCGACTGCCTGCCGCGCCAGTTGAGCCGGGCGCAGAAGATGGACGCGCTCACCTCCATGGCCGGCATCACGGGCTACCGCGCCGTGATCGAGGCGGCCAACGCCTTTGGCCGCTTCTTCAACGGCCAGATCACGGCGGCGGGCAAGGTGCCGCCGGCCAAGGTGTTCATCGCGGGTGCGGGCGTGGCGGGTCTGGCGGCCGTCGGCACGGCGGCCAACCTGGGCGCCATCGTGCGCGCCAACGACACCCGCGCCGAAGTGGCGGACCAGGTGAAGTCCCTGGGCGGCGAGTTTGTGAAGGTCGACTACGAGGAAGAAGGCTCCGGCGGTGGTGGCTACGCCAAGGTCATGAGCGAGGGCTTCCAGGCCGCGCAGCGCGCCATGTACGTGCAGCAGGCCAAGGACGCCGACATCATCATCACCACGGCGCTGATCCCGGGCAAGCCCGCGCCGAAGCTGATCACGGCCGAGATGGTGCAGACCATGAAGCCCGGCAGCGTCATCGTGGACATGGCCGCCGAGCAGGGCGGCAACTGCGAGCTGACGGTGCCGGGCGAGGCCGTGGTGCGCCACGGCGTCACCATCGTGGGCTACACGGACCTGGCCAGCCGTCTGGCCAAGCAGGCCTCCACGCTGTACGCCACCAACCTGCTGCGCCTGACCGAGGAACTGTGCAAGACCAAGGACGGCGTCATCCACGTCAACTTCGAGGACGATGCCCTCCGCGGCCTCACGGTCGTCAAGGAAGGTGCCCTCACCTGGCCGGCCCCGGCGCCCAAGCTGCCTGCTGCGCCGGCGGCCAAGCCCGCCGCAGCGGTGGCCGCGCCCAAGGCGTCGTCGCATGGCCATGGGCCCGGCGAGCCGATGTCGGCCAAGACGCTGGCCATCGTGTTCGCTGTGGGCGCCGCGCTGTTCGCCCTGGTAGGCGCTTATGCGCCGGCCAGCTTCCTGTCGCACTTCACGGTCTTCGTGCTCGCCTGCTTCGTGGGCTACATGGTGGTGTGGAACGTGACGCCCTCGCTGCACACGCCGCTGATGAGCGTGACCAACGCCATCTCGTCCATCATCGCCATCGGCGCGCTGGTGCAGATCGCGCCGCCCGTGGACGCTGCCGGTGCGGCCAGCCGGCCCAACACGCTGATCCTCACCATGGCGGTCATCGCCCTGGTGCTTACGGCCATCAACATGTTCGGCGGCTTCGCGGTGACGCGGCGCATGCTGGCGATGTTCAGGAAATGAAGCCTCCAAGCTCGCTTGCGCCGTTCGCAGCCACTCGCGAGTGCCCCGCGCTCGCTCGGCGCGGCTCACCCCCCCAAGGGGGCCGTCCGCCAGCGGCCCGGCAGAGCCGGTTCCGCGGCGGGAAGCTAGATTTTTTTGCACGCTTTGTGAGTTGCAGTCCGCGCCATGCGCGGTGGAGCCATTGACATGACTGCCAGCCTTGCCACGGTCGCCTACATCGGCGCGACCATCCTCTTCATCCTCAGCCTCGGCGGCCTGTCGAACCCCGAGACCGCGCGCCGCGGCAACCTCTTCGGCATGCTCGGCATGGGCATCGCGGTGGTGGCCACCATCCTGGGCCCCCGCGTCACGGCCATCGGCGTGCCCTACATCGTGGGCGCGCTGGTCCTGGGCGGCGCCATCGGCCTCATCGCCGCCAAGAAGGTGCAGATGACGCAGATGCCCGAACTGGTGGCGCTGATGCACAGCCTGGTGGGGCTGGCGGCCTGCCTGGTGGGGTTTTCAAGCTACGTCGACACCTCGGTGGCCTACACGGGCGCAGAGAAGGTGATCCACGAGGTGGAGATCTACATCGGCATCCTGATCGGCGCGGTGACCTTCTCCGGCTCCATCGTCGCCTTCGGCAAGTTGAGCGGCAAGATCGGCGGCAAGCCCCTGCTGCTGCCCGCGCGCCACGCGCTGAACCTGGTGGCGCTGCTGGTGGTGATCTGGTACGGGCGCGAGTTCGTGCTGGCGCCGGACGTCAACGCCGGCATGACGCCGCTGATCGTGATGACGGTGATCTCGCTGCTGTTCGGCATCCACATGGTGATGGCCATTGGCGGCGCGGACATGCCGGTGGTGGTGTCCATGCTCAACAGCTACTCGGGCTGGGCGGCGGCGGCCACGGGCTTCATGCTCAGCAACGATCTGCTGATCGTCACGGGTGCGCTGGTGGGCTCCTCGGGTGCGATCCTGAGCTACATCATGTGCCGCGCGATGAACCGCAACTTCATCAGCGTGATCGCGGGCGGCTTCGGGGGTGGCGCGCCGGCGCCCAAGGCCGCCGGCGGCGCCGCCGAGCCCCAGGGCGAGGTGCAGCCCGTGAGCGCCACCGAGACCGCCGAGCTGCTGCGCGAGGCCAAGAGCGTGATCATCGTCCCCGGCTACGGCATGGCGGTGGCGCAGGCTCAGCACACGGTGTACGAGATCACCCGGCTGCTGCGCGAGAAAGGGGTGAACGTGCGCTTTGCCATCCACCCGGTGGCCGGCCGCATGCCCGGGCACATGAACGTGTTGCTGGCCGAGGCCAAGGTGCCCTACGACATCGTCATGGAGATGGACGAGATCAACGAGGACTTCCCCGGGGCCGACGTCTCCATGGTGATCGGGGCCAACGACATCGTCAACCCGGCCGCGCAGGACGACCCCAGCAGCCCCATCGCCGGCATGCCCGTGCTGGAGGTCTGGAAGGCCCGCACCAGCATCGTGATGAAGCGCTCCATGGCCAGCGGCTACGCCGGCGTGGACAACCCGCTCTTTTACAAGGACAACAACCGCATGCTCTTTGGCGACGCCAAGAAGATGTTGGACGAGGTGCTGGGGGCCTTGAAGGGCTGATGAGCGCCTCGTGGGTCGGGTCTTTACCGCGGCCGGGGTAGCGGTCGCGGTGCAGGGCCTGCTTGCTTTGCCAGTGCTGAGGCACTGAAGTGTTTTTCTGCGCTGGCCGCGCCATCGGCGCCTGGTTTGCATTACATTCGTTCACCTTGGGGGTGAACGAATGGAAGTCGAGTTCATCGACGGCCGTCTCAAGAAGCGGTGCGAAGACAAGTCAGCACGCCAGCGCGCCTTTCAGAAGGCGGCGGCCGACAAACTGGCCCAGCGATTGGATGATCTTCGCGCTGCGGCGCACATGGAAGCGGTGCGGCACTTGCCCGGCCAGTGGGAAGAACTGACGGGTGACAGGCGCGGCCAGTTTTCGTGTCGGCTCGACAAGAAGCTCCGGCTGGTCGTCAGGCCCAGGCGCCAACCACCCCCCTTGAAGCCTGACGGCGGGCTCGACTGGGCCGCCGTTGATGCATTGATCGTCCTTGAAGTGGTGAACTACCATGACTGAAATCTCCCTGGCTCATCAGCGCCCCCAGGGCCGGGCTGCGCCCAGCCCGCCCCCCGAGGGGAGCAAGCAAGCTTGGGGCGACCCGGCGCTTGCTTACCAGCCCGTTGAGGTCTCGCCCCCCGGCGCCACGTTGCGCGATCTCCTGGAAGAGCGCGACTGGACCCAGCGCGAGCTGGCCCATCGTCTGGGCCGCCCACCGCAGGCGGTCAACGAGATCCTCGCCGGCAAGAAAGAAATCACCGAAGAAACCGCGATCGAACTGGAGCGGGTGACGCAGGTGCCCGCCCAGTTCTGGCTGGTACGCGAATCCCATTACCGGGAATACCTGGCGCGCGTGCGCAGCACCGAGGCTGCGCGTGAGAACCTGCCCTGGTTGGAACAGTTCCCGCTGAAGGCGCTGCAGGAAGCCAACGTGCTGCCGGCCGGCCGGCTGACGCAAGCCTTCAAGCAGGCCCTGGTGGAGCCCTTGCTGCGGTTCTTCGGTGTCGCTTCGCCGGCCGGGTGGAAGGCCCACTATGAGCAGATGCAGCCCCAGTTCCGCCGTGCGCGGCCGGCGCGCCAGGCCGACGTGGCAGCCATCACCGCCTGGCTGCGCATGGGCGAGCTGCACGCCGCACGGCTGCAGACGGCCGACTACAGCCCGGCCCGGTTGCAAGCTGCCCTGCCCGCCATGCGCGCGTTGACCACCCAGCCGCCAGAACGCATCCAGCGCGAACTGGTGCGCCTGTGTGCCGATGCGGGCGTGGCCCTGGTCTTCGTGCCCGCCTTGCCGGGCGCGCAGGTGTCAGGGGTGGCGCGGTGGCTGCATGGCAAGCCCTTGATCCAGTTGTCGCTGCTTGGCAAGTGGAATGACGGCTTCTGGTTCAGCTTCTTTCACGAAGTGGGGCATGTGCTCAAGCACCCCGCACGTGCCATATTTCTTGACGATGCCGCAGCCGGCGCCACGGCCGACATGCCTGAAGAGGAAGAGGCCAACCGCTTTGCCGCCGACATCCTGGTGCCCCGTGCGCAGCAAGCGCGCTTGGCCGCGCTGCCGCTGGAGGCCGCCCCCATCGAGGCCTTTGCCCGGGACATCGGTGTCCACCCCGGCATCGTGGTGGGGCAGTTGCAGCACCGCGGCCGCCTGGGTTACGGGCATGTGCTCACGCGGCTGAAGGCCCGCTACGACATCACGCCGCGCGCCGCGCAGCACTGAACCTGTTCACGGCCCACCCATGCCCACGCTTGACTGGCTTGACCGCGACGCCGCCTTTCGTGTGGCCCATCGCGTGCCCACCCGCGTGCTGCGCCCGCACCCGGCCGCACCCACCGTCGGCACGCCGCCGCCCGAGGGCAACCTGCTGGTGCAGGGCGACAACCTGGAGGCGCTGAAGGCCCTGCTGCCCTTCTACCGCGGCCGGGTGAAGTGCATCTTCATCGACCCGCCCTACAACACCCGCAGCGCCTTCGAGCACTACGACGACAACCTGGAGCACTCACAGTGGCTGAGCATGATGCTGCCGCGGCTGCAGTTGCTGCGCGAGTTCCTGCGCGAAGACGGCAGCATCTGGGTGACCATCGACGACCACGAAGGGCATTACCTCAAGGTGCTGATGGATGAGGTGTTCGGGCGCGGGAACTTTGTTGCTTCGGTGACTTGGCAGAAGACCACTAGCGTTCACAACAACGCAGAGTTCTTTTCTTCATCTTCTGACCTTCTCCTTGTCTATGCACAGTCCTTCGGGCGCCTTCGTCTTGGCCGTATTCAGCGAAGTGAGCGCAATGCGAGCGACTACGCGAACCCTGATAACGACTGGCGCGGCGCATGGTCTTCGAGCCCGCTGCACGTTAGCCTGACGTCAGGTCAAAGAGGTGCGCAGTACGCGCGTTCCGGCACATCGTCCGGCTTGTTCGCACTTCGCTCGCCCAGTGGGGTCGAAGTCATGCCTCCAGCTGGCCGCGCTTGGGCGTACTCGCAAGATTCCATCGCCGCGTTTGAGGCCGATGGCCGCATTTGGTGGGGATTGAAAGGGAACAATCAACCCCGACTCAAGCGATTCCTTAGTGAGCAGAAGCAGGGGGTTGTGCCGACCACCATCTGGCTGTCTAGCGAGGCTGGACATAACCAAGATGCCAAAGCAGAGATGCTTGGCTTGAGAACAGACAACAGCGGCGAACTTTTTGCCACGCCGAAGCCAGAGCGCCTGTTGGCTCGAATCATCGAACTGGCCAGCGATGCGGGCGACCTCATCCTCGACTCCTTCCTCGGCAGCGGTACCACGGCCGCCGTGGCGCACAAGATGGGCCGGCGCTGGATCGGCATCGAGATGGGCGAGCATGCGCTCAGCCATTGCCTGCCGCGCCTGCGCAAGGTGGTGGAGGGCGAGCAGGGCGGCATCAGCGCGGCCGTGGGTTGGCAGGGCGGAGGTGGCTTTCGTACCCTGCAACTCGGCGCGCCGCTGTTCGACGAACAGGGCGATCTGCACGCCGAGGTGCGCTTTGGCGACCTGGCCGCCTTTGTGTGGATGCGCGAGACCGGCAGCGCCTGGGAGCCGCCCGCCACGCCTGGCCCCTTGCTGGGCGTGCATGAAGGCCGGGCCTACTACCTGCTCTACAACGGCATCCTGGGCGATCGGCGCCCCGCTTCCGGCAATGTGCTGACCAGTGCCGTGCTCGACAACTTGCGCCGCCCCGGCTGGCCCGAGGGGCCCAAGGTGGTCTACGGTGAGGCCTGCCTGCTGGGCGACGCCCGGCTGGCGGTCCATGGCATCACCTTCCGTCAACTGCCGCACGCCGTGCCGCGCTGAGCCGCACCCACGCTGAGGAGAACCCCGGATGCCGGCCTTCGAGCTCAAGCACTATCAGAAGCGGGCGCTGGAGGTGCTGGAGCGCTTTCTGCGCAGCGCGGCCACGCTCGGCCCAGGTGCGGCCTTTTCCGAGTTGACCGGCTACGGCTACCACCGCGAGCCCTTCGGCGAGGTGCCCTGCGTGTGCCTGCGCATTCCCACGGGTGGCGGCAAGACCTTGCTCGCCGCGCACGCCATCGGCCGGCTTGCCCAGGAGTGGCCGGGCCGTCACCCGAAGCCGCTGGCGCTGTGGCTGGTGCCCAGTGACACCATCCGCAGTCAGACGCTCAGGGCCTTGTCCAAACCAGGCCACCCCTTCTGTGAGGCACTGACGGCGGCCTGCGGCGATGACACCGTGGTGTGCGAACTGGAAGCCCTGGCGCAGCTTGCGCCGCAGGACTACGAGCAGCGCGCGGTGGTGGTGGTGGCGACGATCCAGAGCTTTCGTGTTGAAGACACCGACCAGCGCAACGTCTATGCCTTCAGTGAGGCTTTCGAGCCGCATTTCCGCGGCCTGCCGCCGGCAGCCCTGGCGGCGCTGGAGGGGCTGCCCGACGCACAGGTCACGCCGGAAGACGTGGCTTCGGTTACATCGGGGCGTGAGATGCTGGCCCGTTTCGTGGGGCAGCCGCGCTGGAGCCTGGCGAACTGGCTGGCGTTGCGCCAGCCTTACGTGATCGTCGACGAAGCCCACACCGCCAAGACCGAGCGCAGTTTTGAGGCGCTGAAGCGGCTCAACCCGTCCTTGATCCTGGAACTGACAGCCACGCCACTGCCCAAGCGCACCAATGTGCTGTTCCACGTGTCGGCCCAGCAGTTGCAGGCCGAGCACATGATCAAGATGCCGATCACGCTGGTGGAACACACCCGCGGGTGGCAGGCCGCCGTGCTGGACGCGGTGCAGACCCAGCGCCTGCTGGAGACCCAAGCGCTGGCGGAGGAGGCCGAGGCCGGGCCGAACCAGGGGGCTTACATCCGCCCCATCGTGCTGTTCCAGGCCCAGAACCAGGGTGAGCCCGTGGATGTGGAGGTGCTGCGCGCACACCTGGTCAATGAGCTGCGCCTGCCTGAGGCCCAGGTGAAGGTGGCCACGGGCACGCGGCGCGAGATTGACGGCATCGACCTGGCGGCGCGCGACTGCCCGGTGCGGTTCATCATCACCGTGCAGGCGCTGGGCATGGGCTGGGACTGCCCCTTTGCCTACGTGCTGTGCAGCGTGCAGACCATCCGATCGGGTACCGCCATCGAGCAGTTGCTGGGCCGCGTGCTGCGCATGCCCTATGCCACGCCCCGCACCCGCCCGGCCTTGAACCGTGCTTACGCCCACGTGACGGAAGCTGCAACGGGCATGGCCGCCAACGCGCTGGCCGACCGGCTGATCGATGGCATGGGCTTTGACCCGATGGACATGGCGTCGATGATCGCGCCCCAGCTCCCGCTGGCGCTGGTGGGGCCGGACGGTGAGCGTGATGACGGGCCGCTCTTCGAGCGTGCTGCCGCAACGCCTGCGCTGCCTCTGCCCGCGCTGACGATCGACCTGCCCGCAGGCGCGCCACTGCCGGCCGCCCTGGAGGAGGCCCTGGCGGCCGGGCGTGCGCAGGTCAGCAGCGACGGTGAGCGCCAGCGCGTGCGGGTGGAAGGGGCCGTGGACGTGGCGCTGGCGACCGCGCTGGTGGAGGCGCAGCCGCGCAGGCAACGCGAGGGCGCGCGCCAGCAGTTGGAGCGACACAACGCCATGGTGGCGGGCTTTCAAGCGCCAGCAAGCCGCGGCGAAAGCTTCTTGCCGGTACCGCGCATGGCCTTCCGGCCCCCGCCTTCCACCGCCGGTGAGCAACCGCCGCTGGCATTGCTGGAAGTGGAGGCCGTGCGGGAGACGGTGGCACTGGACCTGCTGGCGGCACCGATCCAGATCGAAGGCTTTGCCATGGTGGAGCAAGGCACCCTGTGGGAGGTCTACCTGGACGGCCAACGCACCCGGGTCGCGCGGGGCGATGCCGCCCAGTTGCCACTGGACGGCGTGCAGACCCGAGCCCGACCGGAGGACCTGGCGCGCTGGCTTGCCGACGCGCTGCAGCATCCCGCCCGCAACGTGGCGCGCGACGTCCTGCCGGCCCACCTTCGTGCATTCACCCTGGCGTGCGTGAACCACCTGATGCACGACAAGGGCTTGCCCCTGGCCCAATTGGTGCGGCATCAGTACCCGTTGATGCAGCGCCTGGCCTTGCACATTGATGAACTGCGCGAAGCGGCCGGCCGCTTGGCGTTCAGGCAACTCGTGCTGGACGGAGGATGGCAGGTGGAGGCTGGCCCGGCGTTCGAGTTCCGCTTCGACCGCAACGCCTACCCGGTGCCGGGCAACAAGCGCTATGCCGGCAGGTTCCAGATGACCAAGCACTTCTACCCAGTGGTGGCCGATCTGGAGGATGGTTCAGAGGAACTCTTCTGCGCACTCGCGCTCGACAACCATCCGGCCGTTCGTTGCTGGGTGCGCAACCTGGATTCGGAGCCGGTCCACGCGTTCTGGCTGCCCACCTCTGCGGGGCGCTTCTACCCGGACTTCGTCTGTGAGTTGACTGACGGCCGGGTGTTTGTGGCGGAGTACAAAGGCGAGCATCTGCGGACCGCTCCCCGGGAGATTGAGAAGCGACAGGTCGGCGAACGCTGGGCCGAGCGCAGTGGTGGGAGGGCGGTGTTTGCGATGTTGTTCAAGCAGGACCGAGGGATGAACGTGGCCCAGCAGATCGACGCCGCCCTGGCTTGAGGAGGCAATGCTCTTGACACTTGCCATCGTCAGCGCCATGCGCGAGGAACTGGGTGCGCTGCTGGTGCATCTGGAATCGTCCAGGGTCGAGCGCGCTGCCGGACGGGACTTCCACCGCGGCCGCCTGGCCGGGCGCGAGGTGGTGCTGGTGCTCAGCGGTATCGGCAAGGTGGCCGCCGCGGCCACCGCCGCGCTGCTGATCGACCGCTTCCAGGCCCGCAGCCTGCTGCTGACGGGCGTGGCCGGCGGGCTGGGCCCCGGCGTGGCGGTGGGCGACGTGGTGGTGGCCAGCGCCTTGCTGCAGCACGATCTGGATGCGTCGCCGCTGTTTCCGCGCTGGGAAGTGCCCTTGACCGGGCGGTCGCGCTTCGCCACCGATGCGGCGCTGCGGGCGACCCTGGTGCGTGCCTGTGAACAGGTGCTGGCGCAGCCCCATGCGGGGTTGGCGTCGCTGGGCCTGCATGCGCCGCGGTCGCACCTGGGGCTGGTGGTCAGTGGCGACCGCTTCGTCTCGTCCGCCGCCGAAAGCGCCGCTCTGCGCGCCGCCTTGCCCGACGCGCTGGCCGTGGAGATGGAGGGCGCGGCCCTGGCGCAAGTCTGCGCCGACTTCGCCTGCCCGCTGGCCGTGCTGCGCACGGTGTCGGACCGGGCCGACGACACGGCGCACGTGGACTTCGGCCGCTTTGTGGCCGAGGTGGCTGCCGCGTACTCGCGCGACGTCGTGCTGGCGGCGTTGGCCTCGGGGCTTGGAGCCTCGCAGGCCTGACTGGCCTGCCCAGCCGCAGGGCGCCGACCCGCTGCAGCCCCCGACGTGACGGCGTGCGCAGACGTCAGAATCCACCAGGCGGTTGAAGTCATGAACGGTCCGTGGCTGGCGCCCTACCCGTCGCGGGTGTCCGCCGGGATCCTGGTCGATGCCCACACAGCGCGGGCGGGACCCGCGCATGAGCGCCTTGAGCGATGCCGCCCGTTGCCCGCGTATCGCTTCATCGGCTGGACGATCGGCATCGGCGACCTGGATCTGCAGTCGCAGGCGCTGGCCGAGGCCGGCCTCAGGGCCGGGTGCGAGGCGCAGCAGGTTCCCGGCGCAGCCGCTCGCATGCCAGACTTGCGCCCATGAAACCGCAGACCCTGCGCGAACGCCGCGCCCGCATCGCCGCTGGCCAGACTTCTCACGAGGCGGTGGTGGCGCAGGCCCTGGACGCCGCCGCCACACCGGCGCTGGCGGGCACCTTCACCCGGCTGTACCCGCAGGCGGCGCTGCAGGCCGCGCGCCATGCCGACGCCATGGCCGCGGCCGGGGTGGAAGGGCCAGCCCTGGCCGGCCTGCCGGTGTCGATCAAGGACCTCTACGACGTGGCCGGTGAAACCACGCTGGCCGGTTCGGTCCTTCGGCAGGGTCGGCCGGCGGCCACCACCGACGCCCCCACCGTGGCCCGCCTGCGCGCGGCCGGCGCGGCGGTGCTGGGCAAGACGAACATGAGCGAGTTCGCCTTCTCCGGCGTGGGCGCGAACCCGCACTACGGCACCCCGGCCAACCCTGCCGATGCGCAGGTGGCCCGCATCCCGGGCGGCTCGTCCTCGGGGGCGGCCGTGTCGGTGGCCGCGGGCTTGTGCGTGGCAGGGCTGGGCTCGGACACGGGCGGCTCCATCCGCATTCCGGCGGCGCTGTGCGGACTGGTGGGCTTCAAGAACACGCAGTCGCGCGTGCCCATCGCAGGCGCCTTCCCCCTGTCGCACACGCTGGACACGGTGTGCGCCATGGCCGTGTGCGTGGAGGACTGCCTGACCGTGGACGGCGTGCTCTCGGGCAGCCCCTTGCCGGCGGTGCCGCGACCTCTGGACGGCGTGCGCCTGGCCGTGCCGCAAACCCTGGTGCTGGACGCGCTGGACGCCACCGTCAGCGCCGCCTTCGCCCGTGCGCTGACGCGCCTGTCGGCGGCCGGGGCGCGCCTGGTGGAACTGCCGCTGAAAGAACTGGCCGAGGTGGCGGCCATCAACGCGCCCGGCGGTTTCTCGCCCGTGGAGGCCTGGGCGGTGCACCGTGAGGACATGCGCACCCAGCGCGAGCGCTACGACCACCGCGTGGCCGCACGCATCGCCCTGGGCGAGCCCGTGTCCGCGGCCGACTACATCGTGATGCAGCAGCGCCGCCGCGACTGGATCGCCCGCATGGGCCGCGCGCTGCAGGGCTTTGACGCGATGCTGTGCCCCACCGTGCCCATCGTGGCGCCGCCCGTGGCCGACCTGCTGGCCAGCGACGAGGCCTTTTTCAAGGCCAACGGCCTGCTGCTGCGCAACACCTTCGTCGGCAACTTCCTCGACGGCTGCTCCTTCAGCCTGCCCTGCCACGCCGAGGGTGAACTGCCCGTGGGCCTGATGCTCACCGCCCCGGGCGGCCAGGACGCCGCACTGGCTGGCGTGGCGCTGGCGGTGGAGGCGGTGGTTGGCCAGCGCTGAGAACATGCGCGTGCGTGGGGTATCTGTGAGTGCTGATCAGGACGGCGCCGATCGTGCCCAGCTTCCGCCGCAGGCTGCGGACAAGACCCGTAGCGATCTTGTGCGCGATGCCTTGCGCTCGCAGGCCCTGCGGGAGATGCTGCGTTTGCTGCACGAAGACCTGGGCCCGCAGGCGCGGGCGGCAGGCTGGTTGAGCGAGGACGACATCCTGGAACAGGTCAGTTGACGGGTCCCGGCGCCGCTATGAAGGTGTTCCTGGACTCAAGCGCTTGGCCTGCGGCGGCCGGCGCCCAGCTCTTCATCACGGGCGACCAGCGGGTACTGGGCTGGCATCCCCGGGGTCCCATGGCCATCGCCTCACCCAGGCAGGCGTGGCAGGAGGTGGTCCTGCCTGAACCGACCGGCTGACGACACCACCTGTCGCTGGCCATAGTCAGACTTGCCTGAAGGCCGATGGCCGAACAGGAGGTCTCAATGCTCAGGTCGATTCGTAAGTCTTTTCTCGGAAGCCGCGCGCTGTTGGACAGCGCATTCGCTCAGGTCAAGCTCACCGGGCGGCTCTGGTCCTGCATCTTGGCCTGCTCGCTGGCGGCGGGATGCGCCGCACCCGTTACCCAGCGCGTCACCGTTGATGACCGTGCGCGCGTAGCCGAGGAGCAGGCCCAGCAGGCGTTGGCGCTGCAGTCGGAGTTTGCGATGACACTTCGGCTGTGGTCCGTGGGTTATGGCGTCCTCAAGTCGGCCACGGCCGACTGCACGGAGATGCTGCGTCCGAGCCTGGGCATCTACACGCTCAGTTCAGAGCAGCTGCCCGTGGCTGCGCGCAGTAGGGCCTTGCAGTCGGTTGGGGTTGACGCGAGCCAACGCATCTTTGCCGTGTACCGCTCGGGCGCGGCGGAGGCTGCCGGCGTCAAGCCAGGGGACGTCATCCTGAGCAGCAGTGCGGGCGTCAAGCCCGCAAAGGAGTCTCGGGCCGATGCCCTTCAACGCATGCCGACAGGTGTTCCTGTGAAGCTGACCCTTCAGCGCGACGGCCAGACCGTCGTGGTGGATGTCGTGCCCGACATGGTGTGCGACTACCCGCTGCAGTACCGGGCCAGTGGTGACATCAACGCCTTCGCCGATGGCAGCATCATCTACGTCACCCGCGGAATGATGCGCTTTGCTTCGGATGACCGGGAACTCGCCCTGGTCATCGCCCACGAACTGGCTCACAACACCATGGGCCACCGCGGAAAGAAGACAGCCAACGCCACGGTCGGGTTGCTGTTCGACGTGCTGGGCGCCGCCGCCGGCGTCAACACCAGGGGAGCGTTCTCGGACGTCGGCGCCCGCGCCTTCTCCCAGGACTTCGAGCGGGAGGCCGACCATGTTGGCATGTACTACCTGGCGCAGGCGGGCTATCCGACAGAGGGTGCCGCCCAGTTCTGGCGCCGCATGGCCACCGAACACCCCGCAAGCATCCGGACCAACCTCTCGGCTACCCACCCCGCCACCGCCGAGCGCTTCATCGCTCTGGAGCGCATTGCCGCCGACATCCGGGACAAGCAGGGCCGGGGGGAGCCGCTGACACCCGTCAAGGCCAAGCCTTGATGCGTGCCAGCGAAACCTTCATTTGCGCTCCCAGATTGGGGCGGTGCAGCAGGCATGCGCTGCGGCTGACGCACCGAGAATCGTGACCACCGCGGGGACCAGCAGACCCGGGACAGTCGCCAGAAGGGAGTACGCCAGATGAGTGGGATTCGCCGGGCCCTGTGGGCATGTGCCGTGATGATGGTGGTGCCGTTGCACGCCCCGCCAGCGCACGCATGGCCCACCATCGGGCTGAGCCCTCAGGAATTGCAGGCCATCATCGGCCGCAAGATGCCGGTCACCCACAAGGTCGGCCAGATCGACTCCCCCGAGGTCCGCCTGGACGCGCAGCAGCAGACGGTGGAGGTGTGCTCCAAGTGGCAGATCTGGACACCGCGCGGCGGTGGTGATGTCTGCGGCGCAGGCAAGCCCGTGTGGGACCGGGAGACCTGCGAGGTCCGTCTGCAAACCCCGCGGTTGACCAAAGGCACGCTCTCGGGCGGTGGGCAGCTACCCGGCCCGATCGCGGATGTCTTGAACCTCCTTCTGGGCACCGTGATCAAGGACCTGACCGTCTACAAGGCCAACGCCCTGGCCTGCTCCTTGGTCAAGGAGATCCGGGTGACTGCGGATCGGCTTGAGATTCACCTGTAGGGCCGACACCGGCACGACGCATCAATTCCGCGACCCCAGACGGGGCTGCAGCTGAGCGACACACCCTGTCGCACCCACCTTCCACACTGCGCTCCATCGTGACTGCAAGGTGTGAGGTGAACATGTTCTGGAGTGGGTTGGTGGTGGCGCTGGTCGCCCTGGTGGTGTTCAAGCTCGGCGCACTGTCCGTGTGGGCGCAGGTGACGAGCATGGTACTGACCTTGATCTTCTTCACCGCCTTGGGCTGGGGGGTTTTGACCGTATGGCGTCGGCTGACGCGCAGGACGTGAAGTGCCTGACCCAAGGGTGGGCGGGTCCAGGAATGTCCGATTGACGACCCCGCCCGGGCCAGTTATCTTGGATTCAACAAGAAGAATCCGGGCAATGCCCCGGGGAGGACCGGCAGGTATGCATTGGGAAAGCCTTAGGTTGGTGACAGGCAGTACGCTGACTGCGCACGCTCCGCATGTTCGATGCAGAAACGCCCTGAGCCGCCCTTCAGTACCCCTCGAGAGCGGCCACGCCAGGAATAGGTCGTCGGCTGATGACCGGCGCCCACCTTCAGTTTGCGAATGACCGCATTCGCCTGCTTGCTCATCGCCCTGGGCGCCTGGATGGCCTACCGGCAAAAGAGCCGCGAGCACAGGCGGCTGAATCAACTGGGCCTCGAGGTCCTTGACAGCTATGCAGCCAAGCTGCGCGCGAAGACCGCGGGTGCAGCCCGCTGGCTGATGGTGGCCACCCTGGTCACCACGGGAGTGGTGCTGCTTGCGGTTCAGTACGAGTCCACCTGGGGGTGGGTGGTGCTACTGCCGCTCTATGCCTGGCTTCTGTTTCTGATGCTCGGAACCTGAATGAACCCGGTTCCTGCGATTCCTTGTTCTCGATGCGCCTGCACTGCTCACGGGGCGTGAGGTTGACCCAATCCGGCCCTGACAAAGCCCCGATCCATCTGCAAAGAAGGACCCCATGACGATCGAAGTCGAATTCATTGATGCCGAAACGGGCAAGCTCTCCAGCAAGAAGGTGGAGGAGCCTCCCATGTCCTTTTTCGACGCCATCAGGTCCGAGCAGTGGACGGACCGGCAGATCGAGACCTTCATCGACCGGCTGAACATCTCGGCCGACGCCAAGGCCCATCTGGCCAGCTTCGCCAAGGTCACGCTGAAGGTGGGACGCGAGGTGGTGCGCATCGGCCGGAAGATCCTCGACGTGCTTTTCTCCTTCTTGCGCAACTTCCCTGGCATCGGATTCGGTGCGATCTTCGCGGTGGTGATCACCACGCTGCTCAGTGCCATTCCGCTGCTGGGCGCCATCCTGGGGCCGTTGGCTGCCGCGCTGCTCGTCGCCTTCGGCGGCTATGTCGACCTCAAGAACCCTGCCTTCTCAGCCCGGCTGGATGCGTTCGTCGAGGAACTGCGCCCCCTGGCAGCCTGACGCCATCCACGACCTGGGGAACAAAGATGGATACCTCGACGGAAGACCTGTTCAAGGATGTGCAGACGGTGGTGGCCAGACCGCTGGAGTTCAAGACGCGTCTGAACATTGGAGAGGAGGCGTACACGAGCCTCACCGTGATCGGTAAGGTGCGCGAGTACTGGGACTTGATCGGGGCTGCTGGCGCAGGTGCTGCAGTGGCCAAGTCCACCGTTGTGGCCTCTGCTTTCTTTGCTCCAAAGGGGTTGCTTGCTGCCTTGGGCTTGGCCACCGCCGCCACGCCTGCGGGCTGGGTGATCGCGGCCAGCATCATCTCCGCGGGGGCCTGGTACGGCTTGAACCGAAGCCATAAGAAGGCCACAGCCGACCGCATGGTGGTGATTCCCAAGTACATCAACACCCCTCTGGATACGCTGGCCTTGAGCCTGGCCGACCTCCTATTGCCCCTGGCGCTGAAGGTCGCCAAGGCAGACGGATCGATTGCCGAAGCAGAGCGCGTCCACAT
>JBJTZN010000093.1:0-17309 GCA_046087245.1 Rubrivivax sp. | reverse complement strand
GCCGTGCCGGACCTGGGGCGGACGCGCCCGGTACAGTCGCGCCCGAGCCGCTGGCAGGTCTTCAGGCCGCAGTCAGTGATCCCGCCACCCGACTGCCCTGCGAGACCTGCATGCATTACGCCCTGGTCATCTTCCTCTCGGCCTTTCTGATCTTCCTGGTCCAGCCGCTCATCGCCAAGCAGATCCTGCCTTGGTTTGGCGGCTCGGCGGCTGTCTGGGCAACCTGCCTGCTGTTCTTTCAGACCGCCCTGCTGGCCGGCTACGCCTACGCTGACGCGGTCACGCGCTGGCTGAGCCTGAAGCGCCAGGTGATGGCTGCACACGGCGCTGCTGGCTGGCGCCGCGCTGACCATGCCCATCCTCGTGAGCGACGTCTGGCGGCCCACAGGCACCGAGGAGCCCATCAGCCGCATCCTGCTGCTGCTCAGTGCCACCATCGGTCTGCCGTATTTCCTGTTGTCGACCACCACGCCGCTGGTGGGTGCCTGGCATGCCCGGCGCTTCCACGCCGCCGCTCCCTACCGGCTGTTCGCCTTGTCGAACTTCGCTTCGCTGCTGGCGCTGCTCGGGTTCCCGTTCCTGATCGAGCCCACCCTGGGCAACCGCCAGGTCACCTGGGCCTGGTCCGCTTTGTTCGGCGCGTTCGCCTTGCTGTGCGCCACGCTCGGGTGGCGCACGCTGCGCGAGGCCGGCGCGCGGGACGCGCCCGCCCCGCCGGCCCCGACCCCGGTCCTGCCAGCGGCCGGCGCGGGCCGGGCATCGGACGCGGGCGCCGGGCCGCTGACCTGGACCCTGCTGTCCGCAGTGGGCTCGGCCATGCTGCTGGGGGTGACCTCGCACCTGACGCAGAACATCTCCTCGGCGCCCCTGCTGTGGGTGATTCCGCTGTCGCTGTACCTGCTGACCTTCATCGTCAGTTTCGATCACCCGCGCTGGTACCTGCGGCGCGTGTTCCTGCCCCTGGCCGGGTTGAGCCTGCCGCTGATGGCCTGGCTGTCGGATTCGCTGGCGCTCAAGCAGGTCACGCCGGTGTACGCCCTGGGGCTGTTCGTGGTGTGCATGGCCTGCCATGGCGAACTGGCACGCCTGAAGCCCGAGCCGCGGCGCCTGACGGCGTTCTACCTGTGCATGTCGGTGGGCGGCGCCCTCGGTTCGCTGTGCATGGCGGTGCTGGCGCCGCTGGTGCTTGACGGTTACTTCGAACTCTACGGTGCCCTGCTGGTGGCGGGCCTGGCCGGCCTGGCCCTGCCGCGGGGGCGCGGGCAGGGGGAGCGGCCACGGCTGGCGCTCGGCGCCGTGGCCGGCGTGGTGTTGCTCACCGGGGCCTTGTCGGCGCAGGGCGTGAAGACCTACGTGGACTCGGTGCGCTTCATGGAGCGAGACTTCTACGGTGTCGTGCGCACGCGTGACAACGCCACGGGCGGCGAGCCCTTTCGCAACCTGATCCACGGTGCCATCGCACATGGTGGCCAATTGCTGCGCGAGGATCTGCGCATGACGCCGTCGAGCTACTTTGGCCCGACCTCTGGTTACGGTCGCGTGTTCGCGAGCCTGCCGCCCGGGCCGCGCAAGGTGGGCGTGATCGGCCTGGGCGCCGGGGCGCTGGCAGCCTATGCCCGGGCGGGCGACGACTGGGTGTTCTACGAAATCTCTCCGGCCGTGGTTCGTGCTGCATTGCAGGAGTTCACCTTCCTGCCGCAATTTCCCGGGCGCTACCAGGTGGTGGTGGGCGATGGGCGTCTGGCCCTGGAGCGCGAGGCGCCCCGCCAGTACGACGTGCTCGCGATGGACGCCTTCGCGGGCGACTCCATTCCCACCCACCTCATCACCCGCGAGGCCATGGCCGCCTACGTCAAGCACCTGAAGCCTGACGGGGTGCTGGTGTTCCAGGCCACCAACCGATTCGTCAACCTGATGCCCGTGCTGCACAACCTGGCGCACACCTTCGGCATGCAGGCCGTGCTGATCTCGGACTCGCCGCCCGCGACCGACGGTCCCGGTTACTGGCTGTCCTCCACCGATCAGGTGATCGTCACGCGTAACGCGGCCCTGTTGCAGGCACCCGCCGTGCGCGAGGCCGCCCAGCCCCTGCAGGTGGACCCGGGTCTGCCGGTCTTCACCGATGACTACGTGAATCTGGTGCGCATACTGAAGTGGTGAGGTGAGGAAGCCGTCGGAGCGCTATTGAAGTTCGGCGGGTCAGAAATTTTCAAAGTCGCCCGACTACCATTCGTCTCCACTTCGGCCACAACAGGCTCCGGGAGCGCAGCACCCATGGACATCTTCAACCTGCGTGAGCGAATCGTCTCGGATTACGCGAGCTTCGCACGGTCATTCACCCGCATCCGCGCGAACGATCTGGCCGAACAGGTCAACGCCATCTACGCGAAGGACCGCTTCTGGCCGGAGCCTTTGCTGCAGATCACCCCCAACTACGAGAGCGGCGGCAATGTTGACCAGCTCGCGGCAGCTGGCGACATCGACGCCACCACGGCAGCCATCTTCCGGGTTCCAGGCCAGCCAGCCCTGCCGCTGAACTTGCATACACATCAGGTGCAGGCCCTGAGCATTGCAAGGCAGCAACGCAGCTACGTCGTCACCACCGGTACCGGCTCGGGCAAGTCGCTGTGCTTCTTCGTTCCAGTCATCGACGCGATTCTTCGCGCCAAGAGGTCGCAGCCATCTGGGCAACCCCGCACCCGGGCCGTCATCGTCTACCCGATGAATGCGCTGGCCAACAGCCAGATGGAGGAGCTCGACAAGTTCCTGAAGCACGTGGCCCCTGCAAGGCCGATCACCTTTGCCCGTTACACCGGTCAAGAGGATCTGGAAGAGCGCCGCCGCATCGCGAACCAGCCGCCCGACATCCTGCTCACCAACTTCATGATGCTCGAGTACCTGATGACTCGGCAGGACGAGGTGGACCGGCAGGTCATCGGGCACTGCCAGGACCTGGAGTTCCTGGTGCTCGACGAACTCCATACCTACCGTGGGCGCCAGGGTGCCGATGTGGCCTTGCTGGTGCGCCGCATTCGTGCGTTGCTCGCCCCGCAGGGGCTCCTTTGCATCGGCACCTCCGCCACCATGGCCAGCGGCGCCGAGCAGGAGCGCCGGGAGGCCGTGGCCGAGGTGGCCAGCAAGCTCTTTGGCGCATCTGTCAGGCCTGCGGACGTGATCGAGGAGACCCTGGTCCGGGTCACCGATACGGCGCAGCATGCAGCATCGGTGAATGACCAGCTTTCCAAGGTCATCGAGAGCGGGGTCGAGCCGAGCTTGACTGATGGGGAACTGAGGAACCACCCGCTGGCCATCTGGATCGAAACCCGGCTGGGCATCAGCTGGCAGGAGCAGAAGTGGGTGCGGGCCAAGCCCCAGGCGCTGGCAACCGCTGCCCAATGGCTCAGCGAGGACAGCGGCAAACCCCAGGAGGTTTGCAGCGAGGTTCTTCGCCAGTTTCTGATGGCCTGCTCACTGGCCGAAGCTGACCGGCCCAGCGGCGTCAACAGCGGTCAGCGAGGCTTCTTCGCCTTCAAGCTGCACCAGTTCATCTCGGGCGCTGGTGCGGCCTACGCGACGATACAGGCGCCTGGTATGCGGGTCCTGACGGTCAACGCGCAGCAGTTCCTGCCCGGGTCGCCGCAGGAGAGCCCACACCGCCTGTATCCCGTCCACTTCTGCCGAGACTGCGGGCAGGAGTACCACCCGGTCTTCCTGACCCGAGGCAGCGCCCCCGAGTTGTTGCCGCGAGAGATTGACGACGTGCCGCCCAAGCCGCGCGACGGTGAGGCATCTGCCGGTGCAGAAGGCCAGCGCCACGGGTTCTTTCTTCCTGACCCTGACCCGGCTGATCCACTGGACTTCACTGGCCGCGATGAAGACTACCCCGACGCCTGGTTGGAGGAAGACCGCCATGGTCAGACCCGCTTGAAAGCCTCGGCGCGTGACTACCGGGCTGAGCGGCTCGCCGCCCAGCCGGATGGCCATGTCGGCACGGGGCACCCCGGATGGTTCCTCCCGGGTACCTTCCGCTTCTGCCTGCGCTGCAAGACGGTGCATGCGGCGCAGGGCAAGGACAACAACCGCCTGGCATCGCTTTCAGCCGAAGGGCGTTCATCCGCCACCACATTGCTCACGCACGCGGTGCTGAGCTGGATGCACGAGCGCTCGGCCTTGCCGCCGTCGCGTCGCAAGCTGCTGGGGTTCAGTGACAACCGACAGGACGCGGCACTGCAGGCCGGGCACTTCAACGACTTTCTCTTCGTTACCCTGTTCCGGGCGGCCGTGCTGCGCGCGATTCGGCAAGAAGGCGCTGAGGGGCTGTCGGCTGACCGCTTCGGCTTGGCCGTCTTCAAGGCCTTGGGCTTCGATCGGAGTGGCGAGCAGTCCCTGCGTGATGAATGGCTCTTGGACTCTGAGCTGGAAGGCGCCAACTTCATCCAAGCCCAGAAGGCCATGCGGCAGGTGCTGGCCTACCGGGCTTGGTTTGATCAACGCCGTGGATGGCGCTACACCAACCCCAACCTCGAGCAGCTGGGTCTGCTGAAGGTGGACTATCTGGGCTTGGACGAACTGTGCGCTAGGGAGGCCCGGTTTGTCGATGCGCCGCCCTTGCTGGCAGGCGCCACGCCAGCCATCCGCCGCAAGGTCCTGCGCACGCTGCTCGACGCCATGCGCCAGGGCCTGGCCATCGACGCCGAGATGCTCGACCCTGCAGAGCAGGAAACCCTGCGGTCCCGCTCGCTGAACACCCTGCGCACGCCCTGGGGCTTCGGGCGGGAAGAAGCTTTGCGGTCAGGCCGCTACCTGATGGTCAACCCGCCCGCGCGGCGTGACAACTCGCTGGCCGACGAGGACAAACTGCTGAGGGCCGGTCGTCTGTCCGCGCTCGGGCGCGAGCTGCGCAAAGCGGAACTCTGGGAACGCGCGGACGCAAGGCAGCTCACCCAAGAGGACTACAACCGTCTGCTACACCACTTGCTGAATGCGGCGTCCAAGTCCGGCCTTGTCGCCGAGGTGCCGGCCCCGTTCGGTCAAGCCCTGGGCTGGCAGTTGAGGAACAGTTGCGTGGTGCTGCAGGCGGGTGACGGCCAAGCTCTGCGCGGCGGCATGGACAACGCCTTCTTTCGCGCCTTGTACGAAAACCTGGCCGAGGCCTTGGCAGGTGGCTTGCACCAGTTCTCATTCGAAGCCCGAGAACACACCGCGCAGGTCGACAAAGACAGGCGCGAGCTGCGCGAGATGCGCTTTCGCTATGGGGATGAGGATCGTGCCCGCCTGGCCGCTGAGCCCAAGCGGCTGCTGGAGTGGGGTGAGCGCCAACGCCTGCTGCCCGTGATGTTCTGTTCGCCGACGATGGAACTGGGCGTGGACATCTCTGCGCTCAATGCGGTCTACCTGCGCAACGTTCCGCCCACGCCGGCCAACTACGCCCAGCGCAGTGGCCGCGCCGGCCGCAGCGGCATGCCTGCCCTGGTGCTGACCTACTGCGCTGCCCGCAGCCCGCACGACCAATACTTCTTCGCTGATCCGCCCGCCATGGTGCATGGTGAAGTCAGGGCGCCCACGTTGGACCTTGCCAACGAGGAGCTGGTACGCAGCCACCTGAATGCGGTGTGGCTGGCGGCCACCAGTGCCCCGCTGGAGGCCGCCATCTCGGGAGTGGTGGAAACCGACGAGTCCAAGGATCTGCCGCTTCACGACAGGGTGCGGACAGCCCTGTCAGAACCCGCCATCCCGCCGCTGGCCGCGCAGCGGGTCGCCCAGGTCCTTGCCCAGATGGGCGGTGAGCTCAACCCGCAGGATGCACCTTGGTTCAAGGGTACGCAGGCGCTGGTGGGCGATGTGGTGGATGGCGCTCTGGCCCGGGTCGATGCGTCCTTCGACCGCTGGCGCGAGCTTTTCCGCAGCGCAGCCCGACAGCGCGACCAGGCGCGCCGGACGATGGATACCCACCATCTGCCCCAGCGGGAGCGCGACGCTGCCCGCGCCCTGCATGCCCAGGCCATGGACCAGCTGGGCCTGCTGCAGCGCGGCTCGGAGAGCCTGTCCAGCGACTTCTACACCTACCGCTACCTTGCCACGGCGGGGTTCCTTCCCGGCTACAACTTTCCGCGCCTGCCGCTCACGGCCTTCATCCCGGGCAGTGGTGAACGTGCCACGCCTGGGGCCTATCTGCAGCGCCCGCGCTTTCTGGCGCTGGCGGAGTTCGGGCCCCGCAGCCTCGTGTATCACGAAGGCCGCGCCTACCGGGTCACGGCCGCTCAGCTATCCACGCGCGCCGAAGGCGGCGCATCGGTCGGTCAGCTCAACACCGACACCGCCACCATCTGCCGCAGTTGCGGCGCCGGGCACTTCCACTCCGACCCTGCCGACAAGGGCCTGAGCCACTGCCGGGGATGCGGCGCACCCTTGACCGACAACGGCGACATCGTTCTGAACCTCTACCGCATCGAGAACGTCCGCACCACGCAGGCCGAGCGCATCACGGTCAATGACGAAGAGCGTCTGCGGCAGGGTTTCGACCTCCAGACCACCTACCGCTGGGCCCGGCGTGAGGGCGGTGACCCTGACGCGCGCGTGGTGCATGCCGAAGATGACGCAGGCCCGATCGCGGTGCTGCGCTACGGGCCAGGCACGGAGATCAGCCGCTTGAACAAAGGGCTTCGGCGGCGCGCCAACCCGACCCAGCATGGCTTTCCCATCAACCCCATCAGTGGGGCCTGGGCCAAGCTGGAGGACGACGACGGCAGCGAGCCCGACCCGACGCGGGTGCCCAACCAGTTGATCGTGCCCTGGGTGGTGGACCGCAAGAACGCACTGCTCCTGCAGTGGGCGGAGCCCGACGTGCAAGAGACCACCATCGCCACCCTCCAGCATGCCCTCAAGCGGGGCATCGAGGCGGCCTACCAGCTGGAGGAGTCCGAGCTGCTGGCCGAACCCCTGCCTGACCGCCACAACCGACAAGGTGTCATGTTCTACGAGGCCACCGAGGGCGGCGCTGGCGTGCTGACCCGTCTGGTTCACGATGATCAGGCCCTGGCCCGCGTGGCGCGTGCCGCGCTGTCTGCCATGCACCTGGAGGTCGGGGCTGACGTATCGCCGGGCAGCGATGGCGCGCACCTCCAGGACGTGGCCAACACGGCCTGCGTGGCTGGCTGCTACCGCTGCCTGCTGTCGTACTACAACCAGCCCGATCACCCGGTGATCGACCGGCGTGACCCACTCGTCCGGCAACTGCTGTGGCGGCTCGCGCAGGTTCGCACCCGCATGGGATCAGCGGCCTCCTCAACCGGCACCACGTCGCAAACCTCGTCGCAAACCTCGGCGCAAAAGCCCCCATCCGGCGGGTTTGATGCCGAAAGGTTCCAACTGCCTTCGCCTGACCTGGCCCATGCCGAAGCGGCCGGCGTCCCTGTCATCGCCCTGTGGCGCAGCCGGCGGGTGGCCCTGGTGGACGAAACGACGGACGCCGCCAGCCTGCGCGCCAGGGGCCTCGAGGTGCAGGCCTGGCCCGCACATGACCTTGCGCGACAGCAGGTCACACTGGCGGCTCTGCGGGAGTTGCTTTGCTCATGAACGCCGGCCTGACGCCCACCGAATCCAAGCTCTTTCCGCCCGGCGCCTTGGTGCGGGCCCGAGGACGCGAGTGGATCGTCCTGCCGGGCAGCGAAGCCCAGCGCCTGCGCTTGCGCGCCTTGTCGGGCACCGAGGCCGAGGGCACGGTGCTGTGTCCGGCCCTGGAACCGGAAGACGACCCCGTGCGGCCGGCCCGGTTCCCTCCGCCTGCGCCCACTCATGTGGCCTCGCATGAAGACGCCTTGCTGCTGCGCGACGCCTTGCTGATGTCGCTGCGCCGGGGTGCGGGGCCATTCCGCAGCTTCGGACACCTTGCCTTCCAGCCCAGGGCTTACCAGATGGTGCCGCTGCTGATGGCGCTCAAGCAGGAGGTGGTGAGGTTGCTTGTGGCCGACGACGTGGGCATCGGCAAGACCATCGAGGCGGGCCTGGTGGCCCGTGAGCTGCTGGACCGTGGCGAGATCGAGCGCTTTGCCGTGCTGTGCCCGCCGCACCTGGTCGAGCAGTGGGTGCGCGAACTCGATGAACGCTTCCACTTGAAGGCCGTGGCGGTCACCGCCGCCAGCGCCGCTCGCCTGGAGCGCGGGCTGCCCGTGACCGAGAGCATCTTCTCGGTGCACCCCCACACCGTGGTCAGCCTGGACTACATCAAGAGCGATCGGCGGCGCGGTGACTTCGCCACACGCTGCCCGGAACTCGTCATCGTCGACGAGGCCCACACCTGTGCAGGCGGCGGCGCCGGGCGCCACCAGCGCCACGACCTGCTGCGCCTGCTGGCGGCCGATGTCCAGCGCCACCTGCTGCTGCTGACCGCCACGCCGCACTCCGGTGACGAGGTGAGCTTCCACAACCTGCTGGGTCTGTTGCACACCGACTTCCTGCAACTCGCCACGGCCGAAGGCGCCGCCCGAGAAGCCTTGCGCGCCCGCCTGGCTGCCCATTTCGTCCAGCGCCGCCGACAGGACATCCAGGAGTGGAACGACGACGGCGTCTTCCCGCGCCGCGAAACGACCGATCTCCCGTTTGAACTGGGCGGCTCCTGGGCACGGTTCTTCGACGCCGTGCTGGATTACTGCTCGGCCGTGGTCCAACGGGCCGGCAGCGATGAGCGCCGACAGCGCCTGAACTTCTGGGGCACCCTGGCGCTGATGCGTGCGGCCGCCAGCAGCCCGGCGGCCGCGTTGCAATCCCTGCGCACCCGCATGGCCACCGTCATGGGCGATGACGACGAATCGGGCTGGCGTGAGCGCGTGTTCGATGGCTCTGACGACGCCCTCATCGACGACGACGCCGAGTTGCCGGCGGGCGAAGCCGATCCGGCGCTGCAAGATCTGATCGCGCAGGCGCAGGCCCTGCTGGAAGGCGGTGAGGACCCCAAGCTCAAGGTGCTGCGTACGCACCTCGCGCAAGACCTCCTGAAGCCAGGGTTCGCGCCCGTCGTCTTCTGCCGCTACATCGCCACGGCCCACTACCTGCACGCGCGTCTGCGCACCGCTTTCCCTGGCGTGACCGTCGGCGTGGTCACCGGAGAACTCACGCCGGAGGAACGCAAGGCGCGGGTGCTGGAGTTGGGGCTGGCCGAGAAGCCCCTGCTGATCGCCACCGACTGCATGTCCGAGGGCATCAACCTGCAGGAGCACTTTCACGCCGTCGTCCACTACGACCTGAGCTGGAACCCCACCCGGCACGAACAGCGCGAAGGGCGCGTGGACCGCTTCGGCCAAGCGCGCCGTGTGGTGCGGGCCACCTTGATGTACGGGCGCGACAACCCGGTGGATGCCGTGGTGCTGAAGGTCATCCTGCGCAAGGCGCAGAAGATCCGCGAAGAACTGGGCGTGCCCGTCCCCTTGCCTGACGATGACCATTCCCTGACCCAGGCGCTGATGCACGCCGTGCTGGGCGAGCGCAGGGCCTCACCACGGCAGGCCAACCTCGATTTCTTCGACGAGTTGCCCGCCGTCCAGAAGTTGGAGGTGGCCTGGACCGACGCTGCCGAGCGGGCTCGCCGCAACCGCACCGTCTTCGCCCAGAACCGCATCAAGCCCGAGGAGGTGCTGCCCGAGTGGCAGCGGATGCAGGCGGCATTGGGTGACCACGCCGACCTCAGCCGCTTTCTGCAGCGTGCCATGGCCAGGCTGGGCGCCGGCCTGGTGCCCCGCGGCGCCATGGCGGCTGACGGCCAACCGGCGACTGGCTGGCGCGCCCCGCTGCCGAGCCTGCCCGAAGACTTGCGCGAGCGTCTTCTGGCTGAAGGCCTTCAGGGCCCTTTCGGCCTGAGTCTGCGCATGCCCGTGGCGGCTGGCACCCGCTTCGTCCACCGCAGCCACCCGCTGGTGGCCACACTCGCCGAGGGCCTGCTGGAACGCACACTGGCCGAGGTGGGCCTGGAGGGCGCCGAGCGGGCGGGTGATCCGGCTGATCTGGGCCGCACGGGCTGCTGGGTCAGTGCCGACGTCCCGACGGCCACCACGGTGCTGTTGCTGCGCCTGCGCCACCACCTGGTCACCGTGGACGCCCGAGGCGAGCGCTTGACCTTGGTGGACGAAGCTGTGGCCGTGGCCTTGGCCGAAGCAGAAGGGCATGGCCAGGACTGCATCAGTGGCGAGCAGCCCCTGAAGTGGCTGAGCGCACCGCCGGCGGAAACCCTGGACGACCGCGCGCGCGAACGGGCTGTGGCCACTGCCCTCAGCCGCCTGCCCGCCTGGCAGCCGGCGCTCGACGTTTTGGCCCGGCAGCGGGCCGAGGCCTTGCTGTCCGATCACCGCCGGGTTCGCGAAGCTGCCCGTGCCCGGGGCCGCTATGAAGTCCAGCCCTTGCTTCCGGTGGACGTCATCGGTGTTTTTGTGCTGCTTCCACCCCTTGAAATCTAAATTGATCTCGATTTGCAGCAGAAAATGACGAAAACATAGTTCAATTTCTGATCGAGGCCGCTCATGCTCATCGAACTGCGCGTCGCCAACTTCCGTTCACTGCGTGATGAACAGGCCTTGTCCTTGGTGGCCGACAAGGACGCCATGCTTGCCGAGAGTCACACTCTGGAGGCAGCGGGAGGCATCGGCCGGCTGGTGCGCAGCGCCGTGCTGTACGGCGCCAACGCCAGTGGCAAGAGCAACCTGGTGTTCGCCCTGGCCACGCTGCGCGAAATCGTGCTGCGTGGTGGCCAGCTTTCGGCCGAGCAATTTGCCGAGTTCCACACCCCTTTCGCGCTGGATGCCGCCACCGCCCAGGCGCCCACGGAAATCGAGCTGACGCTGCTGCTGGGTGGCATGCGCCACCAGTATGGCCTGGCTTTTGACCGCCACCGCATCGTCGGTGAATGGCTCTACGTCTACGAGACATCCCGGCCTCAGCGCTGGTTCATGCGCCGCCACGACGCCGCTTCGGGCCAGGAGGTGTGGGAGCCTTTTTCCACCCACCTGAAGGGCCCGCGTGACACCTGGCGCCGAGCCACGGCGCCTCGCGCCACCTTCCTGGCCACGGCAGCGCAGCTCAACAGCGAGCAACTTCAGCCGTTGAAGGCCTGGTTCGAGAGCGGGCTGCACATCGTGGGGGCCGGCGGTGCGCCCGACGTCGCGCCCACGCTGCTGCGCCTGAACGACCCCGCCTTCAAGACCGAGGTGCTGGGCTTGCTGCGCGAGGCTGACATCCACGTGGCCGACATCCAGGTGCAGATGCGCAAGGAGCACGTCGTCCAGTTGGCTGCGGCCCCTGGCCTGCCCGGCGCACAGGTCTCGGTGGGCGTGGCCGATGTGCCGCATGCCACTTTTGTGCACCGCGCGCGCGACGGCACCCTGGTGGCCTTCGACGAGCGTTTCGAATCGCTGGGAACGCAGCGGCTGATCGCCTTCGCCGGCCCCTTGCTGCAGTCCATTGCGCGGCGCAGCTTGCTGGTCATTGACGAGTTCGACGCCAGCTTGCACCCCATGCTGGTGCGGCAACTGCTTGCCCTGCTGCATGACCCGCTCCAGGCCCAGCCTGGAGCCCAGTTGCTCATGACCACCCATGACACCTCGCTGATGGATCCAGCCCTGCTGCGCCGCGACCAGATCTGGTTTGCCGAGAAGGGCGAAGACCAGGCCACAGAGCTCGTGCCCTTGACGGATTTCAGCCCCCGCCGGCACGAGAGCTTCGAGCGCAGCTACTTGCTGGGCCGTTATGGGGCGCTGCCTCGGCGGCCCCGCCCCGTTCTGCAGGTGGCCGCTTGAGGGACGACCACCCGCGTCAGCGGCAGATGGCGCAAGCGCGCCACAACATCGACCGTGCCAAGGCCCGCCGTGCGCTCCTGCCCACGGCGCTGATCACCTGTGAGGGCCGCGTCACGGAGCCCGTCTATCTTGACGCGCTGCTGCGCCACCTGGGCCTGCCGGTGGCCAACGTGCAGATCGCCCCTGGCGACAACCACAGCGATGCGCTGGCCGTCGTGCAGCGCGCGCTCGACCGCTTCACCTTGCAGCCGGATTTCGACCATGTCTTCGCGGTGGTCGATGGCGAGCAGGCCAATCTGCCCGAGGCCCGCACGCTCGCGCGCGAGAACAGTCTGCTGAGACCCGATGGCCGACAGCTCACGGTGGACCTCATCGTCAGCCACCCGTGCTTCGAGTACTGGCTGCTGCTGCACTTCAGCCCCGCCACCCAGCCCCTGCCTGATGCGGGCTCGGCCGAGCGGGCGCTGATGCAATGCGACCCGCGCTACCGCAAGAACGACCGTAACGCGCTGGCCGCCCTGGCCGTGCGCGCTGACATCGCCCTGAGCCACGCCGCTGCAGCCGTATCCGCACTGCAAGCCGCTGCGGCCACCCACCCCGCCACCGACATGCCCCGTCTTGTGCTCGCGCTGCGGACGATGGCAGCCCAATGCCAACGGCCATGACATCAACCGCCGTACCCGCCGTAACCGCCGTAGCCGCGATCAGCCCGGCGCCGCCGCCCACCCAGGCGGCCACGGCCCATGCCGAGACGCTGTCCATCGAAGGCGGCCTGTTCACCGCCGAGTGGCTGCAGCGCGTGGCCGCGCAACAGGCGCCGCTCCAGGCAGACGCCGACTACGCCGTGCGCGCCGGCTTCAACGTGCGTGAGGAGATCGGGCTGGCCTGGCGCTCGGCGCAGGCCCTGTGGCGCCAGTTCGACGCCGCCCGTCTCACGCCAGGGCATGACCCCTGGGCGGTCACCCAGCGCTTTGCCACCGAACTGCTGCGTCAGGCTTTCGGCTTCCACCTGACCGTGCACCACGAGCCTTTGCTTGCGGCCGAGCGCCTGCACCCGATACCGTTTTCCGCCTTCGGTGGCCGCGTGCCCGTGATCGTCTCGCCCCACGTGGAGGCCCGCCCGCTGGACAGCGCGCACGACCGCCTGGGCGACCACAGCGGCGAGCGCGTACGACGCCGCAGTGCGTTCGGGCTGCTGCAGGAAAGCCTGAACGCCCTGCCGCAAGCGCTGTGGGGCGTGGCCACCAATGGCCTGCTGCTGCGCATCGCCCGTGACAACGCCAGCCTCACCCGCCCGGCCTGGGTGCAGGTGGACCTGGAGCGCCTGTTTGCCGAGGAGCGCTACGCCGACTTCTCCGTGCTGTGGCTGCTGCTGCACGCCAGCCGCTTTGGCAGCGAGGCCGGCGCGGCGGCCGACAGCCCCTTGGAGCAGTGGCGCGCGGCCTGCCGTGACAACGGCGTGCGGGCCCGTGACCTGCTGCGCGGCGGTGTGGAACAAGCCCTGCTGACGTTGGGGCAGGGCTTTGTCGGCCACCCGGCCAACGGTGCGCTGCGCGAGGCCCTGGCCACGGGCGCGCTCAGCCCGCAGGGCTTGCTGCGCGAGCTGTTGCGCCTGGTCTACCGCCAGATCTTCCTGCTCACTGTGGAGGAGCGCGACATCCTGCACCCCACGGGCACGCAAGCCGAGGCCCGAGCGCTCTATGCCGAGGGCTACGGCCTGAAGCGCCTGCGCGAGCGGGCCTTGCGCCGCAGCGCGCACGACCGGCATGGTGACCTGTGGCAGGGTCTCAAGTTGGTGTGGCGCGGCCTGGCCGGTGGCGAGGCGCGCCTGGGCCTGCCCGCCCTGGGCGGCCTGTTCGATGCCGCTCAGTGCCCGCACCTGGACGCCGCGCGGCTGGACAACCGCCATTTGCTGCAGGCGCTCTTTCACCTGGCCTGGCTGCGGGCCGAGCCCCAAGCGCCGTGGACCCGCGTGAACTGGCGCGACATGGGCCCGGAGGAGCTGGGCAGCATCTACGAGAGCCTGCTGGAACTGGTGCCCCTGCTCAGCGACGGCCACCGCGCCTTCCGCTTCCAGACCGGCGCGGCCACGCGGGGCAACGCGCGCAAGACCACCGCCAGCCACTACACCCACGACACGTTGGTTCAACTGCTGCTGGACGAAGCTCTGGAGCCGCTCATTACACGTGCCCTGTCCGCCCACCCGAGCGGCCAGGGCGCCGTGAATGCCCTGTTGGCGCTGACCGTGGTCGACCCTTCCTGCGGCAGCGGTCACTTCCTTCTTGGCGCGGCGCGGCGTATCGCCATGCACCTGGCGCGTGTCATGGCGGAGATGAGTGGGAACGGTCAGCCGACCCCGGCCGACTACCGCCATGCGCTGCGACAGGTCATCGCCCGCTGCATCTACGGTGTGGACCGTAATCCGATGGCGCTGGAGTTGTGCAAGGTGGCCCTCTGGTTGGAAGGCGTGGAGCCGGGTCGGCCACTTGGTTTCCTGGACGCGCACCTGCGCTGCGGCGACGCCCTGTTGGGTGTGCACGACCTTTCGGTGCTGCGCTCGGGCATCCCCGCGGAGGCCTTTTCCCCGTTGAAAGACGTGCTGGCCGCCACAGGCATCCCCGGCTTGCTGGTGGACGACCGCGATGCTGCCGCGGCCCTCAAACGGCGCAACGCTGGCGAGCGAGCCATGCCCACACTGCCTCTGGCCGGCCTCAACCTGGGCATCCCCGAGGGGCTCGACGCCGTGCTTGCCCAGCTGGTCACTGACGACGAGGGACTGTCGGATGTGGAGGTCAAGCGGCAACTCTTTGAGCAGTCACGCGCCAAGGGCACGATGGCTGGCCGCTTGCTGCGCGCCTGTGACCTCTGGACTGCAGCGTTCTTCAGTGTCAAGCGGCCCGTCGAGCGCCAAGGCCGCGAGTGCACGCCGACATCGGACGTCGTTTGGCGCTACCTGGCCGACCCGCAGACCCTGCAGCCGCATGTGGAAGAGGAAGTCGAGGCCCTGCGTCGCGAGTACCGCTTCTTTCACTGGCCTCTGGAGTTCCCGGAAGTCTTCAAGCGCGGCGGCTTTTCGCTCGTGCTGGGCAACCCGCCTTGGGAGACGATGAGCCCAGACGCCAAGGAGTTCTTTGCCAAGCACGAGCCTGAAATTGCCGGCATGACGCCTGTCGATCAGCAGGCTTGCATTGCGGAACTGCTGACCGTGGACGAGATACGCAGCGACTGGGAGCGCCATGCGCGCGATCTCTACGCTGCGGTGCGCTTCGTCAAGGAGAGCGGCCGCTACCGCATGTTTGCGGCTGGCAACCTTGGCAAGGGTGACTTCAACGTTTACCGCCAGTTCGCCGAGTTGGCACTGAGCTTTGCAGCCCCCGACGGCGTGGCCGCGCAGATCGTGCCCGAGAACTTCTACAACGGGGCCAACGCCGCTGCCATTCGGGCAGCGCTGCTGAACGAGTTCCGCGTCAGCGCCCTGTATGGGTTCGAGAACATGCGCGGCGTTTGGTTTGCCGCGATCGACACGCGCATGAAGTTCGCCCTCTATTGCGCATGGCGAAGCGGTTCGACCACAGAGTTTCCAGCTGCCTTTGCCATCAACTCTGAAGCTCGTCTGCAGGCGGCCCGGGTGAGCCCCCTGCGTCTGCCAGTTGCGCTGCTACGTGAGTTCTCGCCCGAGGCACTGGCGGTGATGGAGTTCTCCAACCAGCTTGAGATCGACATCGCTCGGAAGATGTACTCGCGCTTTCCGAGGCTGGGGGATGAGATCGAGGGGCTACCCGACTGGGAACCTGTGCGCGAGGTCGACATGGGCACAGACAACGATTTGTTCACGATCGACGCACGCGGCTGGCCCCTATACCAGGGCAGCATGGTCACGCACCACGACTACCGTGCCAAGGGCTACCTGGCCGGCCACGGCCGCAACGTCACCTGGCAGCCGCTGGCCTTCGGCTCGCCTGCCAAGAGCATCCAGCCCCAGTGGCGCGTGTTGCCGGACCAGATCCCGAACAAGATCAGAGAGCGTGTCCGTAGGTATCGAATCGGCTTTTGTGATGTTGCCCGAGCCGACGATCAGCGCAGCCTGATGGCGGCCCTCATTCCACCAGGCACCGTATGCGGCGATAAGGTGCCCACCATCGAGTTCGAGCCCGTCAATCCAGCCGTTACGGTGCTCTGGTTGGGTGTTGCCAACTCGTTATCGATGGACTTTGTGGTGCGCATGAAGGTGTCGCTCAAGATGTCAATGTCGCTGATGGCAACGCTGCCATTTCCGCGCCGTGTGTCAGCTGAAGATGCCACTGCGCGGGCGTGCTCTCTCGCCGCTCGTTTGTCATGCTCGGGCCCCGAGATGGCTGACTTTCTCCGTACTCTCCAGCGCGAACCTGCTTTGGCCGAGCAAGAGCTGACGCCATCGGACGACCCCGAAGAGCGCGCCAGCATCGCCGCCGAGTTGGATGTCGTCGTGGCCCGCGACCTGTTCGGCCTGACGCGCGACGAGATGCGTTACCTGCTGGATCCGCGCGACGTGCTGGGCGCGGACTGCACTGCCGAGACCTTCGCCGCCCTGCGACGGGCCGAAGAACGCGAGTTCGGCGAGTACCGCACCCGCCGGCTCGTGATGGAAGCCTGGGACCGCCTGGAAGCCGGCGAGCTGCGCTGACCTCTGACCATCGAGGTGTCTGGTGAGTAAAGACATCTTTTTTACGGGTATTTGATGAACCCATCAAAACGATGGCTGCTACCATGTCTGTCCACCGCTACACCAACCGCCAACTTGAGCTCCACATCCGCCATTTGGCTCAGGACGCCTCCTGTGTCTTCATCACCGACCATGCACGCGAGCGCATGGCCCTGCGGCAGGTGAACGACCTGGAGGTCATCCAGTGCCTGCGTCAAGGCGTGATCCAGCGCCCGCCGACGTTGGACGCCAAGACCGGCCACCTCAAGTGCCGCATGGAGCACTTCGGGCCCAGCCGCAACCTGGCGGTGGTGGCAGCCCTGGACGACGCCATGCCCGGCACGGTGGTGGTGACGGTGCTGACCAAGACGCGCTGACGACTCCAGCGTTGCAAGCCAGACCCTGGCCCGCTGCCGGGTGCAACACCCCACACAGACAAGACAAAGATGGAGAACCACGATGGCAAGCAAGCAACCCTGGCACTACACGCAATGCGGGCTCGACAACGTCTGGCTCGAGAACGGCTTCGAACTGCGGGATACGCCTTACGGCCGCGCCATCGCTGTGCATGACGTGGATGGCCTTCACCGCCTGCTGGCGGGCGAACTGGCCCGCAAGCAGGGGGCCCTGACCGGCCGGGAGTTCCGCTTTCTGCGCAGCTGGCTGGGCCTGACGCAGGAGGGGCTGGCCAGCTTGATGGACGTGAGCGAGGGCGCCCTGAGCCTGTGGGAGCGCAAGGGCGCGGTGCCCGCCGTCAACGACAAGCTGCTGCGCCTGATGGTGCTGGCGCAAACCGATGGCGACTCCCCCATCCGGCAGGCCATCGAGCGGGTCAACACCGTGCAGAA
>JBJTZN010000092.1:0-11195 GCA_046087245.1 Rubrivivax sp. | reverse complement strand
ACGCGGGCACCCGCAAGAGCGAGGCGGGGGCAACCCTCGACCATACGGCCGAGAGCGCCCGCTTCAGACCCGCTGTCTGAGACAGCCTACAGGGTGCCGGTGCCGCGGGAGCAATTGGTGGAAGCCACGACGCAATTGATGACCCCGGCACCAGGCGTTCTCGGGGTGAACGCAATATTTGCCGTAGTAGCTGACACAGGCGTATTATTGCCGTTATTGTCTGGCTTCCACGTTGAGCAAGCGACAGGGACCGGCTGTGTAATTGTTTCGCCGTTCGTGATCTGAACCGTCAAGTTGTTCATGTAGCCTTTGCTTTCACCCATGCAGGCACGGTTGGCCGCCCTGGTGGTGTAGGTCTGGTAGGCCGGCAGCGCGACGGCCGCGAGAATGCCGATGATCGCCACAACGATCATCAACTCGACCAACGTAAAGCCTTTTTCTGTCTTCATGGAATCCACCTTTGTTTCAACTGGATTGGAAAATTACCGAGGAAGCCTGAAAGCCTGCCTCGACATCCACACGCCGCACGCCGCCGCGCGAACCGACAGGGAAAGCGGGCGACAGCACCTGACCCTTTTCAAACAAAGAACAGGCTCGCAAGCCAGGCCCGGCTTGCACCGCGAAAGCCGATCAATTGGGTGTTGCTACGCCTAAATGCTGACCTTCGAATCGGCTTGCTATCCGAAGGCGGCGGCGATTTCAAGTCCCACGTGCAACAGCCCCTTCAGTGGATGGATGTTGAGGGTTGATGGGCTGCTTTGAGCATTGCGGCGAAGACCTCCAGCGGGGAGTGGAAGGCATGCGTGGCGCGGGGTCGATGGTTCAGACTGTCGGCCATGGCGTCGAGTGCGGCCTGCGTGTGGACGGACAGATCGGTGCCCTTGGGCAGGTACTGCCGCAACAGCCCGTTGGTGTTCTCGCAGGAGCCGCGCTGCCAGGGGCTGTGGGGGTCGCAGAAGTACACCTTCACACCCGTGCTCGCGGTGAGCTCACGGTGGCGCGCCATCTCCTTGCCTTGGTCGTAGGTCAAGCTGTGGCGCAGTGGCGCGGCGATCGAATTCAGCTTGGCAGAAAAGCCCGCCAGCGCGGAGGCTGCCGTCGCATCGTCCATCTTGGCCAGCAGCACCAGGCGGCTCGTGCGCTCGACGAGCACACCCACGCAGGACTTGTTGCCAGCGCCCTTGATGAAGTCACCCTCCCAGTGGCCTGGCATGACGCGGTCCTCGATCTCGGGCGGGCGCACATGGATGCTGACCATTTCGGGGATCGTGCCGCGCCGGTCCACGCCGCGCTTGCGAGGCATGCGTGTGCTGCGACCGTGGCGCAGGCAGGCGATGAGCTGGCGGCGCAACTCACTTCGGGGATGCGCATCAGGTTTTAGGCCGTCTCGGGCCATAAGATCGACCCCATCATCCATCAGCGCCAGCCGTGGTTCACGCCCTGGTTTGCAGCAGCGCTATGGAGCCGCCAGATATCAGCATCTGCATTGGCACGACGCGCTGAAGTTCCTGGTGTTCCAAGCGCAATGGCCCCACAGTACACGCCTCACGCACAACCAACGCCACCCGATGCGCAGTGCAAAGCCCCACCAGACGATCACCCAGCAGGTTCTGGACATCGCCAAGCCTATGCAACCCCTTGACTCCGACGAGACTGGCCACGCCGCCGACTCAACACCCTCAGCCGCAAAGCCTCAAGCAGTACAAGCTGCCCAAACACCTGGCGCGCCCGGCCTGCCAGCGGGGCAGGTGAACGAATCTTCCTGGGATGGCCAGGTGGCCGAGTTGCGGTCCCCCCGGTGGGGCTTGGCGCTCGTGAACGCCCTGCGCGCCAACACCCTTGGGGCCTGGGAAGACATCCACCGCTCGGGCGATGTGGTGCGTGCCCGTATCCTGGGACGCAGTTTCGTGTTCGTGTTCCACCCCGGCCTCTTGCGGGCGGTGCTGATGGAGCATGACGATGCCTTCCACAAGGAGGCGCGCCAGACCAAGGTGTTTCGGCTCGGCCAGGGGGTGAGTGTGCTCACCACCGAGGGCGCCGACTGGCAGCGGCAACGGCGCATCCTCACTCCGGCATTCGCCCCGCGCAAGGTGGAGGGCTACCTGGCGCTGATGGCGCAGGCCATGAACGAAGTGCATGCCGACATGCTGCCGCAGCAGCGAGGTCAGGCCAAGGTGATCGAGGTGCAGGCCTACACCACTGGGCTGACCATGGATGTGATGCTGCGGGTGCTCTTTGGCGAGCGGATGGACAAAGCCTTGGTGCAGGGCGCCTCGGACGCCGTCCACCAGCTCGAAGTGCAGGGCATGCGCATGATGTTCTGGCCATGGGTTCCGCCGCAGTGGATGCCCTATCCCGGCAGATCGGTCACCCGCAGGGCGCGCGGGCGATTGCGCGGCTTGGTGCGCCGCCACATCGAGGCCCGCCGCAGTGCGGGTGCCGCGCAGCAAGCCCGGCGTGACCTGCTGGCGATGATGTTGCAGGCCGAAGACCCAACGCCCGACCCCACCCAAGATGCCACCACGCAGCGCCACCTCAGCGCCCAAGAGGTGGAAGACAACTGCATGGCGCTGTTTCTGGCCGGACACGACACCTCGGCCACCGCACTCACCTGGTGGCTGGCCCTGATGGGCGAACACCCGCAAGCTGCCGAGCGGGCCCGCGAGGAACTTCGCGCCGTGTGGGACGGCCAAGACAGCGGCGCTGCCATCACACCCGAACAGCTCGCCCGCCTGGTGTGGCTCGAAGCCACCCTCAAGGAAGCGATGCGCCTGCGCCCGCCGATCGCCGCGCCCTTCATGCGGCAGGCGAAAGAGGCGGTGAATGTGCAGGGCTTGGTGCTGCAGGCGGGCGATTGCGTCAGCATGCCCATCTGGACGGTGCAGCTCGATGCACGCTGGTTCCCGCAGCCGCTGGCTTTCCGCCCCGAACGGTTCATGCCCGGTGCGCCAGAGATTCCCCGAGGCGCATGGATGCCCTTTGGCGCCGGCCCGCATGTGTGCATCGGCCAGCACTTCTCGATGGTGGAAATGAAACTGATCGCGGCCGAACTCCTGGCCCGCTATCGCTGGAGCTTGACCGGCGGCGAAGCCGCGCCGGAGCCCGTCATGAACATCGTGGTGAAGCCGAGGCTGCCCCTGAGGCTGAGATTCGAACGTCTGAACTGAGCGCCCGGCAAGCAATGGAGCGTGAGCCAGAGCTCCTCCGGCGGCAAGGCCAAGAGGCTCACCGCCCAACGACAGACCTGGCTGAGACGACGTCAGGCCGTTGAGCCGACCATCGGTCATCTCAAGACCGACCACCGGATGGAGCGCTGCTGGTTGAAGGGGACTGAAGGCGACGTGCCACAGGGGGTGCTGTGCGCGGCGGGGCTCAACATCCGCTCCAGCCCGCGCAGCCTGTCCGCCCGAAACGACGTTCTGTCGCCTCAGGTCCCGTGGGGCGGTGTGCCGTGGCTACATTACGCCGGCCCTGCGGGAAGGAGCCATTCCTTGACCTTCACACCGAACACCCACCCACCCACCCCAGCCGGCCGGCTGCGCCAGCGCTGGCAGCGCCACACGCGGCTGCGCTGGCTGACCGTCTTGCTGCTGGCCGGCGCTGCCCTGGCCGGCTGGCGCCTGCTGAACCCGCCTGCTCCCCCGCCACCGCCGCCCACGGGCCTGGTGCAGCGGGCCGACATCACCCAGCTCGTGCAGGCCGCGGGCGTGCTGAAGGCCAAGACCCGGGTGGAGGTGGGCGCTCAGGTCAGCGGCCAGATCCAGACCCTGCACGTGCAACTGGGCCAGCGGGTGAAGAAGGGTGAGCTGCTGGTGAGCCTGGACCCCGAGCTGGCACGCAGCGACGTGGCACGCGCCGAGGCCGCGCTGCTGCAGCAACGGGCGCTGATCGACTCGCGCGAGGTCGACCTGCGCACCGCCGGCCGCGAGCGGGAGCGCCAGCGCCGCTTGCTGGCCGGCGACGCCACCGCAGCGCTGGAGGCCGAGCGCGCCGAGAGCGAGTACGCCAAGCTCGAGGCCGAGCTGCGCGGCCAGGCCGCCGTGCTCAGCCGCCTGCAGGCCGACCTGGCCCAGGCGCAGCTGCGCCTGGGCTACACGCGTATCACGGCGCCGATGGACGGCACCGTGGTCAGCCTGCCGGTGCAGGTGGGGCAGACGGTGATTGCGGTGCAGATCACCCCCGTGATGCTGACGCTGGCCGATCTCGACACCATCACCGTGCACACCAAGGTGCCCGAGGCCGACATCCAGAGCATCCGCGTCGGCCAGGTGGCGCGCTTTTCCACGCTCTCGGGCGAAGGCCAGCGCTATGAAGGTCGGCTGCGCGTGATCCAGCCCGTGCCAGAGCGTTCGGGCAATGCCGTCTTCTACAACGTGCTGTTCGAGGTGGACAACCGCGAGCGCCAGCTCTACTCAGACATGACGGTGCAGGTGGACGTGGAAACCGGCAGCGTGAAGAACGCGCTGGCCATGCCCATGGTGGCCCTGGGCGACCGCGGCAAGGACGGCCGCTTCCGCGTGATGGTGCTCGAGCCCGGCCAGACCGCGAAGGACCGGCGCCAGGTGGTCCGCTTCGTGCGTACCGGCCTGCAGGACGGCACCCGCGTGCAGGTGCTCGAGGGGCTGAAGGAGGGCGAGGCCGTGATCACTGCGCCGCCCACGGAGGCCCAGGCCGCCGCGGCGGCTGCTGCCTCGGCGGCCGCCAGCGGCCCGCGGTGAGAGTGAGCCGCCGATGGCGCTGATCGAACTGCACGGCGTGAGCCGTCGCTACACGCTGGGCGAGATCGAGGTGCGCGCGCTCGACGGCATCACGCTGGCCATCGAGGCCGGCGAGTTCGTGGCCATCATGGGTCAGTCGGGTTCGGGCAAGAGCACGCTGATGAACGTGCTGGGTTGCCTGGACAACCCCACCGAGGGCCGCTTCCTCATCGACGGGCGAGACGCCGGCCAACTCGGCCCTGACGAACTCGCCGCGCTGCGGCGCGAACGCTTCGGCTTCATCTTCCAGCGCTACCACCTGCTGCCCCACCTCGATGCGCGCGGCAACGCCGCCCTGCCGGCGGTGTATGCCGGTGTGGGCGCCGCCGCCCGCGGTGCGCGCGCGCAGGCGCTGCTGGAGCGCCTGGGCCTGGGCGATCGGCTGCACCACAAGCCCAACGAGCTGTCGGGCGGGCAGCAGCAGCGCGTATCCATCGCGCGGGCGCTGATGAACGGCGGGCAGATCATCCTGGCCGACGAGCCCACCGGCGCGCTCGACTCCGCCAGCGGCGCCGAGATGCTGAGGCTGCTCAGGGAGCTGAACGCGGCCGGTCACACCATCATCCTCGTCACGCACGATCCCACAGTGGCCGCGCACGCGCGGCGCATCATCGAACTGCGCGACGGCCATGTGGTGAAGGACGACGGCACGCCGGCCGGGCATCAGGTGCCCGGCCAGGGGCCCAAGCCCGCCATGCCGGCAGCGCCCGCACCGCCACCCGCGCCTGGCGGCTGGCTGCGCCGGCTGCAGGTGCAATGGCGCGAGGCCCTGGCCACGGCGTGGCTCTCGCTGCAGGGCAACCGGCTGCGCACCTTTCTGTCGATGCTGGGCATCAGCATCGGCATCGCCTCGGTGGTGAGCATCGTGGCGCTGACGAGCGCGGCACGCACCACCTTCGAAGGCGAGTTCCAGGGCGTGATGAGCGGCAGGATCTGGGTCTGGATCGGCAACAACGGTCTGCCGCCCGGCGCCCAGCCGCCCTCGTTCCGGCTGAGCGAGCTGGACGCGCTGCGCAGCTTGCCCGGCGTGGCCAGCGTGCAGGGCGAAAGGCAGCTCAACGTGCAGCTGCGCCAGGGCGCCCGCGACAGCAGACTGCAGGTGCGCGGCGCCGACAGCGGCACGCTCTTCGAACGCAAGCTCAAGGTGGACGACGGTCGCTACTTCAGCCCCTACGAGCTCAGCGCGGGCGCGCAGGTGGTGGTACTGGACGAGCAATCGCGCCAGGCGCTGTTCAAGGTTGGCGAATCGCCGGTCGGCAAGACCGTGCTCATCAGCAGCAGCCAGGGAGTCGGCAACGACAGCGCGGCCGCCACCAGCGCCCTGCCGCCTGCGCCGCTGCCCTTTACCGTGATCGGCACCGTCAAGGCCGACTCGCAGCTCGGTTTCGACTTCGGCAACGGCAGGGCCTACGTGCCCGAGCGCACCTTCATCCAGCGCCTGGATTCCCGGCCCACGGTCGACGCCTTCAGCGTGCAGATGGACTTCACGCAGCCGCCCGAGGAAGTGCTGCGCCACATCAAGCACCGCCTGATGGCGCTGCGCGGTGCCGAGAACTTTTCCAGCTGGAGCGGCGACAGCGAGTTCCGCAAGATGCAGAACTTCAGCGCCGGCTTCGCCGCGCTGTTTGCCGGCGTGGGCGCCATTGCGCTGCTGGTGGGCGGCGTGGGGGTGATGAACATCATGCTGGTGTCGGTGAGCGAACGCACGCGCGAGATCGGCATCCGCATGGCCGTGGGGGCGCGCCAGGGCGACGTGCGGCTGCAGTTCCTCATCGAGGCGGTGGTGCTGTGCTGCCTGGGCGGGCTGGTGGGCGTGGCCTTCAGCTGGCTGGGCGCGCAGGCCTTGAACGCGGCACAAGACAAGCTGTTGGTCAGCGTGAGCTGGGCCGCGCTGGGCGTGGCGTTTGCCGTCAGCAGCGCGGTGGGCCTGGTCTTTGGCACCGTGCCAGCGCGCCGCGCCGCCGCGTTGAGCCCGGTGGATGCGCTGGCGCGCGAATGAGCACAGGAGAGCTGGTGAACACCTCCCCATCCCGACACACTGCGCCCCGACGGGCGCGCCTGCTTGGCGCCTGGGCCGCCCTGCTGGGCGCCGGCCTGAGCGGCTGCGCCCTCACCGGGCCGGCCCTGGTGGCCGCCCCGGCCGCTGCGCCCCTGCCGGCCATCTGGCAGGCCGAGCCCGCGGCCGAACCGGCCGCCCCAGGCCACCAGGCCCTGCCCGCCGCGGTGGGCGACGAGGCCCTGCGTGCCGATCCCGAACTGCAGGCCCTGTTGCAGCGTGCCGAGGCCGCCAACCGCGATCTGGTGCAGTCGGCGCTGCGCATCGAGCAGGCACGCACGCAGGCCGGGCTGAGCGAGCTGCGCCTCACCCCCAGCGCCGCGCTGAACCGGGGCGCCAACCGCGCGCTGGATCCGCCCGGCTCCTTGCCGGCCACCACCACCCGCAGCGTCGGCGCCAGCCTGGCCGTGGGCTACGAGCTCGACCTCTGGGGCCGCCTGGCCGCGCTGCGCAGTGCCGATGCCGCGCAACTGCGCACCGCCGAAACCGACCTGCGCGCCGCACGCCTGCTGCTGCGCCAGCGCGTGGTCGACAGCTACTGGCAGATCGCCGCCGCACGCGAACAAGGCGCGCTGGTGCAGCAGCAGTTGGAGGTCAACCGCGAGCTCCTGGCGGCCACGCGACTGCGCGTGCAGGAGGGCAAGCTGCTGCCCATCGAGATCGACCGCGCGGCGGCCACGCTGCAGCAGGCCGAAGTGCGCCTGGCCGACCTGCAGGCCGATGGGGCGCAGCAGCGGCTGCAACTGGCGCTGCTCCTGGACGAAGCACCCCCCGGGCCGCAGCTGCTGCAGCCGCGGCTGCCTGGCGCGGTGCCCGCCCTGTGGCGCATCGACGCCAGCCCGGCCACGGTGCTGGAACGCCGCCCCGACGTGCAGCGGGCCCGCGCGCAGGTGGACGCCGCGCTGGCCCGCAGCCAGGCCGCCGAAGCGCAGCGCTACCCGGGCTTGAGCTTCAGCGCCAGCCTGGGCACCGGCGGCAGTGCGCTGCGCGATTGGCTCAGCAACCCTGTGGCGGCGCTGGCCGGCAACCTGGTGGTGCCGCTGATCGACTGGCGCCGCCTCGATCTGCAGCGCAACGCCACGCACACCGAGCTGGAGCTGGCGGCGCTGAACCTGCGCGAGACGGTGGCGCGGGCGCTGGTGGAGATCGAAACCGCGCTCATCGACGGCCAGCGCCTGCAGCAGCAGCTGGACGCCAACGCCGCGCGGCTGCGCGGGGCCCTGGCTGCCGAACGCGTGGCGGCGCTGCGGCTGGATGTGGGAGCCATCGCGCGCGTCGATTTCCTGCAGGCCCGCAACGCGCGGCTGGAGGCCGAACAAGGCCGGCTGCAGCTGCAGCTTCGCGCCTGGCTCAATCGCGGCCAACTGGCCCGGGCGCTGGCCCTGGGCTCTCTGGCCAAGGGCGACAAATTCGCGATGCCGGCCTGAGTGCGCAGACCAGGCGATGTCATCACCGCCCACCGGGAGACCCATCCAAGACCGAATACACCGCCGCGTGACGGCCAGCGTTGATGCGTCAAGGTTGGACCTGTGCGGGGAGTACCTGATGAGCTCAAGGAGGCGGCCTGTACCGACCTCGGCCAACGAATGAGGACCCCGCGCGCGTCTTGCATCAGGGTCTGCAGCAGATGAGCCGCGTCGATGACCGCTTGCATTACTTCCAGTCCGCACCCTTGACCTGTTCAACGCGAGATCCGAAGCGTCGACGGACACCGAAGACAGCTCCCTTGATGAGTCGCTGCGCGACCCATCAAGGCTGAGGGTGCCTTGCGACCGGTGAGCATCAGAGGCCTCCTGAACGTACAATAACGCGTACACATTGGAGCCGCACCATGGATGCAATCACCTACTCCTCGGCGCGAGCCAACCTGGCCAGCACGATGGACCGGGTCTGCAGCAATCACGAGCCCCTGATCATTACCCGCAGCGGCGAGAAGGCCGTGGTCATGCTCTCGCTGGAAGACTACAAAGCGCTGGAAGAGACTGCGTACCTGCTGCGCAGCCCAGCCAACGCCCGACGCCTGCTGAGCTCGATTGCACAGCTCAACGCTGGCAAGGGAACCCCGCGGGGGCTTGCCGAGTGAAGCTGACGTTCTCAGATGAGGCGTGGGAAGACTACCAGTACTGGCAAAGGCAAGACCGAAAAATGGTGGAGCGAATCAACAAGCTGATCAAGGAAGTGCAGCGCAACCCATTTGCTGGAATAGGAAAGCCGGAGCCACTGAAACACGCCTTGTCAGGGTTTTGGTCGCGCCGCATCACGGACGAACACCGACTGGTTTACCGCGTGACCGAGGATGCACTCGAGATCGCGCAGTTGAGATTTCAATACTGATTCCCGTGGCACCCAAGGTTCGAGCTGAGCGGCCTGCCCTTAGAGGGTCAACTTGGGCCAGGGGTTAGATTCGCGCTCGCGGACTACGAGAGTTGCAGCGACAACTTCTTGCCGCACGCTTGAGCGTACTTGCGCAGCGTAGCCAGGGATGGCGAGTGCTTGCCGGTGGCAAGCGCTCGCTCCAGGCGTGCAACAGCGGGCGCCTGAGTTCCCATGCGCTCCGCTACCTGGGCTTGCGACAAGCCTGCCTCTTGGCGCGCCTTGAGGAGTATGTCCAAGAGGACACCTTCCTCTCGCTCAATGCGCTCGACATCCTTGCGGACAGCAGGACGGCGCATCAGCTTGGCAACAACTTCATCGTGAGTTCGCATGCTTGATCTCCTTCATGCGCGTGCGCGCGACCTCAATCTCTCGCTGCGGCGTCTTCTGCGTCTTTTTGACGAAAGAGTGCAGCATCACCACGCGGCGCCCTACGAGAGCACAAAAGAAGACTCTTGCGATGCCTTCCTTACCCTTGAGGCGCAGTTCAAAAAGCCCGTCGCCGAAGGCGTCTGTATGCGGAGAACCGAGATTCGGGCCTACTGCCACGATTCGCCGGGTCAACACCACGTACCTTGCCGCGAGCGTGTCCGGGAGCGAGAGGATCTCCTCAGCCACGGCATCACTGTAGTACTCGATGGTGTGGTCCATCAGGCCATGATAACAAATATGTTATCACATTTGCAACCAGGCGACTGATGCTCGGTGCTCGCGGCGCTGCCTGCGTGCACGGTCGGGATGGAGGATTGTTCGGGAGCGCATCACTGGGCCAGACGGTTCCAGGCGCTGGGCCACACGGTCACGCCGATGGCGCCGAAGTTCGTTATGTCGTACTGGCTGTCCGGCCAGCGCGGCAAGAACGACGCGGCAGACGCCGCAGCGATCTGCAAGGCCGTGCAGTGGCACCCAGCGAATGAAAGGGACTTCCCCGTCCCGACGTAGCCGCGTTGCGGCCGCCTGCACCGAAGTGCCACGATGGGAAGTGCGAACGCTCATCCACTCAGTCGAAAGGGGAAGTCCCTGTAGCAGGGCCAGGCGCGGCGACGGTCAAGCCAAGGCCTCTCGCACGACCTTCGGGTGCTTGCTGGCGATCCGGATCAATGCCTGTGCTGCACCCGACGGCGAGCGACGGCCTTGCTCCCACTCCTGGAGCGTGCGCTTGGAGATGCTCAGAGCAGCGGCGAACTCGGCCTGCGACATGCCTGTGCCCTGACGTGCCAGCACCACCTCGTTTGGAGCCACTTCCGTGGCTCGCACAAAGTTGCGCGCCTTCATCTCGCGGACGGACTGTAGGAGCTTCAGCCCCAGATCCCCACCGGCGCTTGGTCGCTTGGCTTGCTTGGTCGATGCCATCTTCTATCTCCTGTCGGGTCATGCGCGGCTCAGCAGCGGCAAGCCTGGTGAAGCAGATCACCCGAACGCCGTCCCGCTTGCTACTGCCGGGCCTGGACCATCGGACCTTCCTGCAGCCACCGCTGTCCTTGATGACTGCGCCCGCGTCGGGCTCGCTCGCTATCCAGGCGAAGAACTCCAGACGCTCTTCGGTGGACCAAAGCCGCCGGGCCTCAGCTACGAAAGTTGGCGTCCCGCCCCCTTTTCCAACCGGACGTGCGCCAGAAGATGCCCACCACAGGCTGAGCCCGGACATGGGGCGTCCTGAGGACGGCCCGTGCCTGGCGAAGGGGCGGGCGTCCCCGCCCGCCGCGGCCTGCAAGGCAGACCGGCGACAGGTGAACTCGGTAACCCCAACGTGCTTGCAGCACGAGCAGCGAATGGAGTCCTGTCGAGTGGTTCGTATCTGGGGCCTCGGTCAACCAGACCGAAACAAGCCCGCCTGTAGATGTGCAGTCTGTCCTTCAACGGTGGCCCCTTCGATCAGCACGCCCAATTGAGGAAGAAAGAAATACCGCTCAGCAGAAAGAAGATATCGAACCTTGACTCCAGGGGAAGTCCCTGTAGAGGGATTAGGCTTCACCGGAGGCGGTAGATGAAGTGTGTGTCGCCGCCCT
>JBJTZN010000091.1:0-67429 GCA_046087245.1 Rubrivivax sp. | reverse complement strand
CGCCCGAGCGGGCGTTCCAAATGGTGCCGATCTAGGCGCAAAGCACAGCCGTAGCCCGGGCTACGGCGAGCATTTGCAACGACGAGCGGGGCCGCTTGGGGCGGACGAGCGGGTGCGCGGGGATTTTTCACAAGCTCTCAGCCCAGCAGGAGGCTCAGCACCTGACGCGGTTGGGCGTTGGCCTGCGTGAACATGGCGATGGAAGCGTCGCGCTGCAGCAGCAGCTTGGCCTGCTTCGCGGTCTCTGCGGCGAAATCCGCATCCATGATCCGTCCCCGCGCCACCGTCAGGGCCGTGGATGTGTCCTGGAGATGCGAGACCACGCTGTCGAAGCGGCTGATCGTCGCTCCCCAGGCGGCCCGGGCGCCGCCGGCGGCAGTCAGCGCGTCGTCCAGAGCCAGTTGCGCCGCCGCAGCCAGGTCGCCCGTGCTGTCGGTCAAGGACAGGGCGTTCACGCTGACGGACAGCGGCTTGAGGTTGGTGTGGGTCAGGCTCACGGTCTGCCCGGGGTTGGGCCCCACCTGGATGGCCAGGCTGTTCGAGTTGTCCAGCAACGCTGCGCCGTTGTACCGGGTGCCCGAGATGACACTGGCGACATCGGCCTGCAACTGATCGAACTCCACCTCCAGCAACGCACGGTCGCTGAGGGTCAGCGAGCCGTTGGCGGCCTGGACGGCCAGTTCACGCATGCGCTGGAGGTTCGTCACCACGGAGGCCGTGGCGGTCTCGCCGACCTGAGCCCTGGAGATGGCTTCGTTGGCGTTGCGCACCGCGGTGTCGGAGCCCCGGATCTGCGCCAGCAAACGCTCGGACATGACCAGCCCGGCGGGATCATCACGGGCGCTGTTGATGCGCAGGCCGGTGGCCAGCCGCAGCGAAGTGACCGCCAGGCCGGCCTCCGCCGCAGCCCACGATCGGCGGGCCGTGAGCGCCATGAGGTTCGTGTTCAGCGAGAACAACCCGGGACACCCTTTCTGGATCACCAAGTCGGCTTGGCGTCAATCAGGGCAAATATGTCTCAAGTTTTCGAATTCACCAAATTGGGGCGCTTGCGCCGCGGTGTTCCGGCGAGCGCGCACCGCCGTCCCGTGGCTGGAAGATGGGATCCAATAGCGGCCATGGTCACCCGGTGTGGAACTGCAGCGTGCTCCTGGGCCTTGGCGCTGGCGGCGTGGTGCGCGGGCTTGGCGCTGCCGGCGTCGGCGGCGCCGGTCGCCGCGCCTGCCGCGAAGGTGCTGCGCATCGCCAGCGAGAGCGAAACCGGCTTCGATCCGGCCCGCGTGGGTGACGCGCGCTCCTTTCGGGTCATCGCCCACATCTTCGAGCCACTGCTGCGCTACGACCCGCTGGCCCGGCCGGTCAGGCTGCAGCCGCTGACGGCGCAGGCGCTGCCCGAACCCTCGCCCGACTTCCGCACCTGGACCGTGCGGCTGCGCCCCGGCATCCTCTTCACCGACGACCCGGCCTTCGGCGGCAGGCCGCGCGAGCTGGGGGCCGCCGACTACGCCTACACCCTGCGCCGGCTGGCCGATCCCGCCAACAAGAGCCCGGGCTGGAGTTCGCTGGAGCAGGCCGGCATCAGCGGCCTGGCCGCGCTGCGGCGCGAGGCGATCGACCGCAAGCGGCCTTTCGACTACGACCGCCCGGTGCCGGGCCTGCAGGTGCTGGACCGTTACACCCTGCGCTTCCAACTCGATGCCGGACGGCCGCGGTTTCCCCAATGGCTGGCCGAGGTGGCCACGGGAGCGGTGGCCCGCGAGGTGATCGAGGCCGCCGGCGACAAGACGATGGAGCGGCCTGTGGGCACCGGGGCCTTCCGCCTGGCACTGTGGCGGCGCTCGTCGCAGATCGTGCTGGAGCGCAACCCCCTGTACCGCGAGGTGCGCTACGACGCCCAGCCCGCTCCCGACGATGCGCAGGGACAGGCCGTGCTCGCCCGCCTGAAAGGCCGGCGCCTGCCCATGGTCGACCGCGTCGAGATCGCCATCATCGACGAGAAGCAACCCATCTGGCTGGCCTTTCTGAACGGCCAGACCGATTGGATCGAGCTGCCCGACGTCTTCACCGACAGCGCCTACCCCGGGGGTCGGCTGGCGCCTCACCTGGCGCGCAAGGGCATACAGGCCGAGCGCACGGTGTTGCCTTCCACCTATTACACGATGTTCAACATGGACGATCCGCTGGTGGGCGGCTACGCCCCGGCGCAGGTGGCGTTGCGGCGCGCCATCGGTCTGGCCATCGACGTCCCGCGCGAAATCAGCCTGCTGCGCCATGGCTCGGGGGTGGCGGCGCAATCTCCCGTGACCCCGCACCTGAGCGGCTACGACGCCGCCTGGCGCAGCGAAATGTCGAGCTACGACCCGCCCCGCGCGCGCGCCCTGCTGGAGTTGTACGGCTGGCGCGACCGCGACGGGGACGGCTGGCGCGAGACGCCCGAGGGCCGGCCGCTGGTGCTGCAGATGGCCACGCAGCCCACGCAGGAGATGCGGCGCTTCGACGAACTGATGCGGCGCGACCTGCGGGCCGTGGGTCTGCGCGTGGAGTTCCAGACGGCGATGTGGCCCGAGCAGTACAAGGCCGCGCGTGCCGGCCAGCTCATGATGTGGTCGGTCAGCGGGCGTGCGAGTTCGCCCGACGGCCTGCAGGGGCTGCTGCGCTACGACGGCGCGGCCTCGGGCGGCATCAACCTGGCGCGCTTCGACCGCCCCGAGATGAACGCCCTGATCGCACGGCTGCTGGCACTGCCCGACGGCCCCGAGCGTGAGGCCGCCTTCGACGAGGCCAAGCGCCTGACCGTGGCCTGGATGCCCTACAAGCTGCGCAGCCACCTGGTGCAGATCACGCTGTCGCAACCCCGGCTGGTGGGCTACCGCCGCCCGCTGTTCTGGAACCAGTGGTTCGACACCGTCGACCTGGAGCCGCTTGCTCCCTGAGTCCGGCCCACCCCCGCCGCAAGATCCGCTGCGAAACCCACCCCAAGGCCCCGAGCACCATGACCCGCCCCGCCCTGACCCGCCCCGCCCGACTGTGCCCCGGTGACACCATCGGCCTGATCAACCCCTCGGGCGCGGTCTACGAGCGCGCCGCGTATGAGCACACGCACGAGCGGCTGAAGACGCTGGGCTTTCGGGTGCGGGAAGGCGCCCACCTGCGCGCGAGGTACGGGCACATGGCGGGCACGCCGCAGCAGCGCGCCGACGACATCCACGCCCTGTTCCAGGACACCCAGGTGGCCGGCATCCTGGCGATGACGGGCGGCTCGGGCGCCAACCGCGTGCTGCCGCTGCTGGACTACGACCTCATTGCACGGCACCCCAAGTTCCTGGGCGGCTTCTCCGACCTCACCGCGCTCATCACGGCCGTGCACGTGAAGACCGGTCTGGTCACCTTCCACAGCCCGCTGGGCCGCTCGCAGTGGAATGCCTTCAGCGTGGAGCACTTCAAGGCTGTGACCATGGACGCGCAAGCCCACACCCTGCGCAACGCCGAGGTGCCGGGCGATGACCTGGTGGCCCGGGAAGGCCGCATCACCACGCTTCGCGGGGGCATCGCGCAGGGCCCGCTGGTGGGGGGCAACCTGGCCGTGCTGAGCTCGCTGGCCGGCACGCCCTACTGGCCTTCGTTCGACGGCGCCATCCTGTTCCTGGAGGACGTCAACGAGTACGTCTACCGCATCGACCGCATGCTCTCCACGCTGATGCTCACCGGCGCGCTGGAGCGCGTGGCCGGGGTGGTGCTGGGCGGCTTCACCGATTGCCCGCCCAGCGAGGGAAGCTTCGGCTCACTCACGTTGGACGAGGTGTTCGACGACTACTTCGGCCCCCTGGGGGTGCCCGTGTACGCCGGCGCGCAGTTCGGCCATGTCAAGCACAAGTTCACCCTGCCGCTGGGCGCGACTGCGGAGATCGATGCCGATGCGGGCACGCTGCGGCTGCTCGAAGCTGCCGTACAGTGAATTCCTGCAGCCGGTTCAACCAGAGGGTACCCACGCCATGCTCCAACTTGTCATCGCGAACAAGAACTACTCGTCCTGGTCCATGCGGCCCTGGGTGTTGATGCGCCAGGCCGGCATCGCCTTCGAAGAGGTCATGGTGGCTTTCGACGACATGGAACCGGGCTCCGACTTCAAGCGACGGGTGCTGGCGCTCAGCCCCGTGGGCAAGGTGCCCATCCTCCTGGACGGCAGCCTGGCGGTGTGGGACTCGCTGGCGATTGCCGAGACGCTGGCGGAGCGCTTCCCCGGGAAGCGGCTGTGGCCCGCCGACCCCGCAGCGCGGGCCCGGGCACGCAGCATCTGCGCCGAGATGCACGCGGGCTTCACCGCCCTGCGGACGCATTGCACGATGAACATCGAAGCCTCGCTGCCCGAGATCGGGGCCCTGCTCTGGCGCGACAAGCCGGGGGTTCGCGCCGACGTGGCCCGGCTGCACAGCATGTGGGAGAGCCTGCTGCTGCAGCACGGCGGCCCGATGCTCTTTGGCGAGTTCTCCATCGCCGATGCCTACTACGCCCCGGTGTGCATGCGGCTGCGCACCTTCGCGCTGCCGGTGTCTGCGGCCGTGCGCGGCTACGTCGAACGCGTCAGCGCCTTGCCCGCCGTGGCCGAGTGGATGTCGGGGGCGCTGGCCGAGCACCGGTTCGTGGTCGAGGACGAACCCTACCGGCTGAGCCGCTGAGCCACCGGCTGAGCGCTTGCAAGGGTTGAAGGATGTTTCGAAACGCCGGCCCCGATCATCGGAGATCTCGCGCCAGCCGCGCCGTGTGGACGCCATCTGCATCAGGCCCCACGGAGCCTGCCGGGCGCGCGAAGGCGGCGCGGCCGTGGCGCGCCAGCCGCACCGAACCGCAGTGACGCCAGCCTGGCGTGGCACACCCGTGCGAGATGGCGGGTGCTGCAAGATGGTTGACGCGCGACTACCGTCCGGGCCCGCGGGAAGAGTCGCTGATGCGCACCATCAGGACTGCCTTACCCACCTTGAGGACGGGTCTGTCGTAGCTGAAAGCGATCACCACTTCGTTGTCTTCCTGGGTGATCTTGAGATCCTTGCCACTGATAGATTCGATCTGGTCGATTTGTCTTTGCCGATCAAAGGCGGACTGCACTTCAAACCGCGTGGTGACACCCGACAGTGCAATCTTCCGCACCGCGCGCTGCACCGCGTTGTACTCATTCAACACCGGGATGAAGAGCATGCTGGCATACAAGCAAACCCCTGCCCAGGCCAACCAGAAGACGAACGCCAGCAGCGAGAGGCCGCGCTGCGGCCGCTTCAGCATCGGCTGATGAACCAACGCTCTACTCGACACTGCCAAACGGTACACGGTGCCCTGTTCGCCCCGCTGCCCTGACCGGGGGCCTGCGTCCGGCCAGCAAGGCTTGCAGCGTGCTGCCCACCGGGCGCAGCGCACCCATGCAGACCTTGCAGCGCATGAACTGGCGCCACCGCGCGAATGGGTTTGCGGGAACACCTCGCGGGCCCTCAGGGCGTGGCAGGTGAGAACGTGAGTGCCACGGTGCGCAGGTAGACTTCACTGTAGGCCTCGAAACCAGAATCGATGCCCACATGCAGCCAGATGCCGCCCTGCGCATCGGCCTGGGTCAAGAGCAGGGGCGCAGGCCCCAGAGTCTTGGCGGCGAATTGCCGCTGCGAGCAGGTGCTCACCGCGTTTGCGATGTGACCCAAGGCCTGCGATTGCCCCCCCCCCACCGACTGGTTGCCGCGGTCGAGGTTGACCCGGTAGTAGCCATCGCCCTTGAGCTGGGTCAGGGGTTCCTGCGCCGTCGCACCCGCATGAACCGTCACCCCCTCGCCAGGGGGACCCCCGACGCCGATGCAGCCTGCGGGTGCATCCGTGACGAAGCTCACCGCAAAGCCCACCTTGTAGGCTTGCTGCGGTTCAAGCCCCGCCAGCCGGCACTTGACGTAAACGAAAAGGTCGTCGCTGCGGTTGGTACCCGACAGACGCCACCCCTGGCCCTGAAAAGGCGCGGGCAAAGGAGAGCTTGCCGAAATGGGGTCGGGCGGGGCCGTGGCGGCGGTGTAATCAGCCGTGGCCCCCGAGCACACGGGCTGGGCGGCGAAGTCCACCACCAGGGTGACCGGTGCCACCGGTGCCGCACCCCCACCACCCCCACCACAAGCAGCCGTGGCCAGCACAAGCGCCATGCCTGCACACCCCCTTGAAGCACGCACCAGCGTCCACCTCGACAACGGACCGATTGCACCCATGATTCGTATTGTGTACCACTTCAAGACAGCACCCGCGAGACGTGATGGCAGGACGCGGTGCTGTTCGGGGCCTGGCTGGCGCCGTACATTCTTGAGCGCCTGGAAGCCGCGAGATTGCAGACCGGGCTACCGTTGCTGCCGCTGCGCCGCCAGCACCTCGGCGCGCACGCACTCGGTCAGCTCTTCCTTCAGCGCGGCGAAGGCCGGGGTGGTCTTCATCGAGTAGTGGCGCGGGTGCGGCAGGTCCACGGGGCGGTCGAGCTTGATGCGGCCGGGTCGCGCGCTCATCACCACGGTGCGGCTGGCCATGAACACGGCCTCGTCGATGTCGTGGGTGACGAAGAGCACGGTCTTGCGCTCGGCCTCCCAGATGGACAGCAGCAACTCCTGCATCAGCTCGCGCGTCTGGTGGTCCAGCGCGCCGAAGGGCTCGTCCATCAGCAGGATGCGCGGCCCGTTGGCCAGCGCGCGGGCGATCGCGGTGCGCTGCTGCATGCCACCCGAAAGCTGCTTGGGGTAGTGCTGCTCGAAGCCCGTCAAGCCGACCTTGGCGATGAAGCCGTGGGCGATGTCGAGTTGCTGCGCGCGCGGCAGCCCGCGTTCGCGCAGGCCGAAACACACGTTGTCCAGCACGTTCAGCCAGGGGAACAGGGTGTAGCTCTGGAACACCATGCCGCGGTCGGCGCCCGGGCCTTCGATGCGTTGGCCATCCAGCTGCACCTCACCGGCCGTGGGGTGGTCCAGCCCGGCCACGATGCGCAGCAGCGTGCTTTTGCCGCAGCCGCTCGGCCCGAGGATGGTGACGAAGTCGTTCTCGGCCACGTCCAGATCGGTGGACTGCAGGGCCAGCGTGCCGCCCCCGGCACCGTCAAAGCGGCGCTCGACGCCGCGGATCTTCAAGATGGTCAACGGACACACTCCAGCCCAGCTGGCGCCACGGAACCGGCGCTGCCGGGCCGTCGGCGAACGGCCCCCTCGGGGGGTAGCAAGCGAACGCGAGCTTGGGGGCTCAAAGCCTGGCCCAGGGAAACAGCCGCCGGTTCGCGGCCTTGAACAGCAGGTCGCTGACCAGGCCGATGACGCCGATGACGATGATGCCGAAGATGATCTGGTCGGTGGCCAGCAGCGCCTGGCTGTCGGTGATCATGTGGCCGATGCCGCTGGAGGCACCGATCAGTTCGGCCACGATCACATAAGTCCAGGCCCAGCCCAGCACCATGCGCAGCGTCTCGGCGATCTCGGGCGCAGCGCCGGGAAGCAGCACGCGCCCGATGAGCCCCCGGTCGCCCACGCCCAGCGTGTAGGCGGCCTCCACCAGATCACGCCGCGTGTTGCCCACGATCACCGCAATCATCAGCACCAATTGGAAGAAGCTGCCGATGAAGATGACGGCGAGCTTCTGCGCCTCGCCGATGCCCGCCCACAGGATGAGCAGCGGAATGAAGGCGCTGGCGGGCAGGTAGCGGGCAAAGCTGACGAAGGGCTCGAAGAAGGCCTCGATGGGCTTGTAGGCGCCCATGGCCACGCCCAGGGGCAGAGCGATGGCCGCGGCAATGACAAAGCCGCCCACCACGCGCCACACGGTCATGCCGATGTCCTCGGCAAAACCCATCTGCGTGAGCAACACCCATCCCGACTTCACCATGGTGATCGGATCGGCCAGGAAGGTCTTGCTGACGAAACCACCCAAGGTGGCCACCGCCCAGGCGGCCACGAAGACGACGAAGAAGGCCACGCCCAACACCACGCGGGTGCCGGGCGCCACAGGAGTCAGCGGCTTCAAGATGCAGGCCGTGTCACTTCAGGAAGCGGGTGTCGGCCAGCTTGGACATGTCCGGCAGCGAGCGGATGATGCCGGCCTCCAGCAGGATCTCGGCGGCCTTCTTGCTGAACTCGGCATGCTCGCCAGCAAAGAACCTGGCGTTGGCCTCGCGGTCCTGCCAGCGCAGGAACGCCTGGCTCTTCTCGAAGGCCTCGCCCGTCTGCTTGACATCGGCGCCCATGATCTCGAAGCTCTTCTTCGGCTCGGCCCGGATCATGGCCACGGCATCGAAGTAGGCGTCGGTCAGGGCCTTCGCTGCCCGGGGGTTCTCGGCGAGGAACTTGGGCGTGCAGCCGAAGGTGTCCATGATCATCGGGTAGTCCAGCGTGGTGGCGAGGATCTTGCCGGCCTCGGGCCTGGCACGCACCGCGCTGAGGAAGGGCTCGTAGGTCATGGCGGCGTCGATGCCGGCGGTGCCCGCGATCATGGCGTTGGCGGCGGCCTGCGGCTCGAGATTGACCACCTTCACGTCCTTCATGCTCAGGCCGTTCTCACGCAGCATCCAGGCCAGCGTGAAGTAAGGCGCGGTGCCGGGCGCGCTGGCGGCCACGGTCTTGCCCTTCAAGTCCTTGATGGAGTTGATGCCGGGCTTGACCACCATGCCGTCGGCGCCGAAGCTCTTGTCGAGCTGGAAGATCTGCGTGGTGGCCACGCCATTGGCGTTCCAGACCACCCAGGTCTCCACCGTGGTGGCTGCGCACTGGATGTCGCCCGAGGCGATGGCCAGGTGGCGGTCTTTCTGGGGGATCTTCTTGATGCTGACGTCCAGACCGTGCTTCTTGTAGATGCCCGCCTCCTTGGCCAGGGTCAGCGGGGCGAAGCCGGTCCAGCCGGACATGCCGATGGCGACCTTGGTCTCCTGGGCAGAGGCGGCGGTGCCGAGGGTGGCCAGCAAGACAGCGGCCGAAGCGGCCAGGGCGAACATGGACTTCTTCACAGGGGACTCCTCATCAAGTGACGGTTGGGCAATAAACGGCGACCGAAGAAAGGGACCACAAGCCCCTCATGCGGCCACCCACAAGGCAGGCAAACCCGCAAGCTGGCGCAGCACGCCGGCCGCCTGGCCCTTCTGAACGGCCGCCGTAGCGGCCTCGATATCGGGTGCGAGATAGCGGTCCTGCATCATGGCGGGGCAGGTCTGTCGCAACAGCGCATGGGCCGCCTCCAGCGGGGCCGAGCTGCGCAGGGGCCGCAGGAACTCCACGCCCTGCGCCGCCGCCAGCCACTCGATGCCCAGGATGTGGGCCACGTTGGCGATCATGGGCTGCAGGCGCCGCGCCGCGAAGGTGGCCATGCTGACATGGTCCTCCTGGTTGGCGCTGGTGGGCAGGGAATCGACGCTGGCCGGGTGCGCGAGCGACTTGTTCTCGCTGGCCAGGGCGGCGGCTGTCACGTGCGCGATCATGAAGCCGCTGTTCAGGCCCGGGTCGGCGCACAGGAAGGGCGGCAGGCGCGAGACGTTGGCATCGATCAGCATGGCGATGCGGCGCTCGGCGATGGCCCCGACCTCGGCGATGGCCACCGCCATGGCGTCGGCGGCCAGGGCCACGGGCTCGGCGTGGAAATTGCCGCCGGAGACCATCTGGCCGTCCTCGGCAAAAACCAAGGGGTTGTCCGTCACCGCATTGGCCTCGCGCAGCAGCACCAGCGCGGCGTGGCGCAGCTGGCCCAGGCAGGCGCCCACCACCTGGGGCTGGCAGCGCAGGCAGTACGGGTCCTGCACGCGGTCGTCACCCTCGCGGTGCGAGGAGCGGATCTCGCTGCCCTGCAGCAGCGCGCGGTAGTAGCGGGCCACGTCAATCTGCCCCGGCTGGCCCCGCAGTTCATGGATGCGCGGATCGAACGGGCCGTCGCTGCCGCGCGCGGCGTCCACCGTCAACGCACCGATGACCAGCGCCGCCTCCAGCACGGGCTCGAAGCTGAACAGCGCGTGCAGGGCGAGCGCGGTGGAGACCTGCGTGCCGTTGATCAGCGCCAGGCCTTCCTTGGCCGCCAGCTCCAGCGGCGCGATGGCGTGAGCGCGCAAGACCTCGGCGGCGGGCTGACGTTGTCCGTCGACGACGAACTCCCCCTCGCCCAGCAAGGCCAGCGTCATGTGCGACAGCGGTGCCAGGTCGCCCGAGGCGCCCACGGAACCCTGGGAAGGAATGTGGGGCACGAGGCCCGCGTTGAACACCTCCAGCAGCTTGTGGATCACCACCGGCCGCACGCCCGAGTGCGCGCGCGCCAGGCTGGCCGCCTTCAGCGCCAGGATGAGACGCACCACGGGCGCGGCCATCGGCCCGCCCACGCCCACGCTGTGCGAGCGGATCAGGTTGCGCTGCAGGGCCGCCAGGTCCTCCGCCCCGATGCGCGTGCTGGCCAGCTTGCCGAAGCCCGTGTTGACGCCATAGACCGGGGTATCGCCGGCCGCGGCCCGCTGCACCACCGCCGCACTGGCCTCGATGGCCGGCCATGCAGTGGAGGCGAGCTCCAACGGAACGCCGCCGGCATGAAGGGCCTGCAAGGCGTCAAGGGTGAGGCGGCCGGGATTCAGGATCATGAGTTGGTTTGCTCGATTCTTATGCGTTTGGAGATCTTTCGAGCTCGGGAGGCAAGGCAAGTCCCTCCGCTCATGTCCCCCGCATCGGGCTCTCGCCCGATGCTCCTCCTTTACTTCGCTGCGGGACTTACCTTACCTCCCGAGCCTGCCGGCCCGACAGAACGCTTCGACCACAACTCCACGAGGACCGTAATGCTTACCAGCACGGGCGGTTGGGGCGCAGTGCGCAGCGAAGTAAAGGAGGAGCGACGGGCTTCAGCCCGTCGCGGGGGACATGAGCGGAGCACTGCGCCCCAGCCGCCCGTGCCCGCGAAACACAGCCCCGGCACGATCAAACCGCACCCACCATCGGCAAATCCAGGCCCCGCTCCCGCGCACAGGCCACGGCATCCTCGTAGCCCGCGTCGGCATGGCGCATCACGCCGGTGCCGGGGTCGTTCCACAACACGCGTTCGATGCGCCGGGCGGCGGCGTCGGTGCCATCACAGACGATGACCACGCCTGAGTGCTGCGAGTAGCCCATGCCCACGCCGCCGCCGTGGTGCAGGCTCACCCAGGTGGCGCCGGCGGCGGTGTTGAGCAGGGCGTTCAGCAACGGCCAGTCGGACACGGCGTCGGAGCCGTCGCGCATGGCCTCGGTCTCGCGGTTGGGGCTGGCCACCGAGCCGCTGTCCAGGTGATCGCGGCCGATGACGATGGGCGCCTTCAGCTCGCCCGAGCGCACCATCTCGTTGAAGGCCAGGCCGGCGCGGTGGCGCTCGCCCAGGCCGATCCAGCAGATGCGCGCGGGCAGGCCCTGGAAGGCGATGCGCTCGCCCGCCATGTCCAGCCAGCGGTGCAGGTGGGCGTCTTGCGGGAACAGCTCCTTCATCTTGGCGTCGGTCTTGCGGATGTCTTCCGGGTCGCCTGAGAGTGCCACCCAGCGGAACGGCCCCTTGCCGCGGCAGAACAAGGGCCGCACGTAGGCCGGCACGAAGCCGGGGAAGTCGAAGGCGTTCTTCACGCCGGCATCCAGCGCCACCTGTCGGATGTTGTTGCCGTAATCCACCGTGGGAACGCCCAGGGCCTGGAAGTCCAGCATGGCCTGCACATGCACCGCGCAACTGCGGCGCGCAGCCTCGCGCAGCTCGGCGTGGCGCGTGTCGTCAGCCCGGGCGGCCTGCCACTGCGCCAGGCTCCAGCCGGCGGGCAGGTAGCCGTTGACGAGATCGTGCGCCGAGGTCTGGTCGGTCACGATGTCGGGCCGCAGTCCGCCGGCGCGGGCGCGCTTGACCAGCTCGGGCAGCAGCTCGGCCGCGTTGCCCAGCAGGGCCACCGAGCGCGCCTGCTTGGCCGCCGTGTAGCGGGCGATGCGCGCCAGGGCGTCGTCCAGGTCGCTGGCCTGCTCGTCCACGTAACGGGTCTTGAGCCGCATGGCGATGCGGCTTTGCTGGCACTCGATGTTCAGCGAACAAGCCCCGGCGAAGGTGGCGGCCAGCGGCTGCGCGCCGCCCATGCCGCCGAGGCCCGAGGTCAGGATCCACTTGCCAGAGAGATCACCACCGAAGTGTTGCCGGCCCGCCTCGACAAAGGTCTCGTAGGTGCCCTGGACGATGCCCTGGCTGCCGATGTAGATCCACGAGCCGGCCGTCATCTGGCCGTACATCATCAGGCCCTTGCGGTCCAGCTCGTCGAAGTGCTCCCAGGTGGACCACTTGGGTACCAGGTTGGAGTTGGCGATCAGCACGCGCGGCGCGTCCTCGTGCGTGCGGAACACGCCCACGGGCTTGCCGGACTGGACGAGCAGCGACTCGTCAGGCTTCAACCGGCGCAGCGTGGCCAGAATGGCCTCGAAGCTGTCCCAGTTGCGCGCCGCCTTGCCAATGCCGCCGTAGACCACCAGCGCATCCGGGTTCTCGGCCACCTCCGGGTCCAGGTTGTTCTGGATCATGCGGTAGGCGGCCTCGATCAGCCAGTTGGCGCAGCTCAGGGCCGCGCCGCGCGGCGCACGCACCGGCCGGGGCCGGGCCACCTGGTGCAAAGGGGAAAGATCGGTCATGGCGGACTCCTGGGCGGGAGGCAGGGTGCAGGCTGGCAGAGGCGTCCACCCTGTCATCCAAGGCAGCGCCCACTAGGGTTGCACTCTAGTTGTCTAGACAGGCCTAGGCAAGTAGCATGAACCTATGGTTTCCACCAAGACCACCGCACCGGGCTCGGCGCCGTCCACCGCCCCCTTTGCCCGCATCAAGCAGCACCTCAAGGACAGCTTGGCCGCCGGCCGATGGCCCCCCGGCGCCTTGATGCCGTCAGAGGCCGAGCTGGTGGCCTTGTTCGGCGTCAGCCGCATGACGGTCAACCGCGCGTTGCGCGAGTTGCAGGCCGAGGGCCTGGTGCAGCGCTCGCAGGGGGTGGGCACTTTTGCCGCTCCGCTGCACCCCGTGTCCAGCACGCTCACCATCCGCGATCTTCAGGAAGAGATCCAGGCCCGCGGGCACTTGCACCACGCCGTGGTGCATCTGCAGCGCAGCGAGCGGGCCCCCGAGCCCTTGGCAGCGCAGTTGGGGGTGGCGGTGGGCGCGGAGGTCTTCCACACCTTGATCGTGCACCAGGAAAACGGCCTGCCGCTGCAGTGCGAAGACCGCTTCGTCAATCCGGGCTGCGCCCCCGGCTACCTGCGGGCGGACTTCACACAGACCACGCCCACGCGCTACCTGTTCGAACAAACCGCCCTGTGGCGCGCGCAGTACGCCATCGAGTCAGCCCGTGCCACGGCCCAGGAGGCCCGGCTGCTGGGCATTGCGCCAGACGAACCCTGCCTGGTGGTGGTGCGGCGCACCTTCACCCGAGATGCGGCCATCACGATCGCCCGGCTGGTGCACCCCGGTTCGCGCTACCGGCTTTCGGGAGAATTCACGCCATGAACTTGGCTCCGCGGTCCCCGCAACTCAAGCCCGCAGACACCCGGCCCGTCGAAGCACTGCGCGTCCACCAGCCCCCAGGCCTTGCCGCGCGCGCCCTGTCCATCGCGGACGAGGCCTCGGTGCAAGCCTTCGCCGCCGACGGCGCCGTGGTGCTGCGCGGGCTGCTGACGCCAGCCGAGGTGGCGCTGCTGCGCGAGGGCATCGACATGAACCTGGCCTGGCCCAGCCCCCGCGCCAAAGTGGCCAGCCGGCCCGAAGACCCCGGCTTCTTCATCGAGGACTTCTGCAACTGGCAGCACAACAGTGCCTACCGCCAGTTCATTTTCGGCTCCGCGCTGGCGGCCGTGGCCAGCCGGCTGATGCAAAGCCACACCGCCCGCCTGCACCACGACCACATGCTGACCAAGGAGCCGGGCACGCGCCAGCCCACGCCCTGGCACCAGGACCAGCCTTACTACAACGTGGACGGCGCGCAGAACGTCAGCTTCTGGATCCCCGTGGACCCGGTGAGTCGCGCGGCCACGCTGGAGTTCGCTGCCGGCACGCACCGCGGCCCCTGGCTCATGCCGCGCAGCTTCATGACGAACGAGGCACGCTGGTTTCCCGAAGGCACGCTGGCAGACCTGCCCGACATCGAGGCCGGCCGGCGGGCCGACCCATCGACGCACCGCATCCTGGGCTGGGCCCTGAATCCGGGCGATGCGGTGGCCTTCCACATGCTGACCCTGCACGCCACGGGGGGCGTGGAGGCAGGCCGGCGCCGGCGCGTGTTCTCGGTCAGGTTCCTGGGCGACGACATGCGCCATGCCCCTCGGCCCTGGGTGACCTCGCCCGAGTTCCCCGGCCTGGCCGAGGTGCTGCCCGCAGGCGCGCCGATGGAGCACCCGCTGTTCCCGTTGCTGTGGCAGGAGGCTGTGTGAATCGGCACGGTCCGGCGTACCGCCCTTTCGAGGGATGTGGGCGATGAATACGATGCGCGGCATCACGGCAGCAAAGCCATCGAGCCAGGCTCTGTACGCGGTTCAACCCGTGCAGCTCGCGCGCCTGCGCGACGCGCCAGCCCAGCCCTGGCGCAACGGTCGCGGGGTCACGCGCGAGCTGCTGGCCTGGGCGACGCCGCGCCTTGCTGACACGCCCGCAGGCCCCCAGACCCCATCCGCCGATTGGGCCGTACGGGTGAGCGTGGCCGACATCACGCAGGACGGGCCGTTCTCCGCCTTCCCCGGCATCGACCGCTGCTTTGCGGTACTGGAAGGCAACGGGGTGGTGCTCACGCTGCGCGGCAAGGACCTGCACTTGACGCCCGCCAGCGAGCCGCTGGCGTTTGACGGCGCGCAGGCGCCCGGCTGCCGCCTGATCCACGGGCCCACGCTCGACCTCAACCTGATGGCGCGGCACAGCGCCGGGCGGGCCTGGATGCAGCGAGCCGCGGCGGGGCAGTCGTGGCCGCCCCCCGTACCTCTTCAGCTAGCGTCTGATGCGCAGCGCCTCCACCCGCCAGTCCTGGGCTCGCAGATGAAGGGAGAAGGCTGGGCGTGGCAGGGCCTGTACACACATGGTCCCGCTTGCGTGGACACGCCCGGCGGCCGCCTCGAACTGCAGCCCGGCACGCTGCTGTGGTCTGACGCCGGGTCTGGTCACCCGCCTGAAGCTGGCCTGATGGCGCCCTGGCGCCTGGTCGAGGGCCGCCAGGCCTGGTGGCTGGGTCTGCAGGCCACCGACCCGAAAGCAGAACCCACATGACGAACCGCAGGCCCACCCTCTGGCGCCACGCCCGCCTGGCCACGCTGGCAACGGCCTCGGGCTGGGGCCTGGTCGAGGACGGCGCCCTGCTGACGGAAGGCGACCGCATCGCCTGGCTGGGGCCGGATGCGCAACTGCCCAGCGCCCTCGCCCACCTGACGGGCCATCACACGCAAGAGCACGATCTGCAAGGCGCGCTGCTCACGCCCGGGCTGATCGACGCCCACACCCACCTCGTCTACGGCGGCGACCGCGCAGCAGAGTTCGAGTTGCGCCTGCAAGGCGCCACCTACGAGGAGATTGCCCGCGCCGGTGGCGGCATCCGCTCCACCGTCGCGGCCACGCGCGCGGCCCGCGACGAGGTCTTGTTCGCGCTGGCCGTGCCACGCGCCCGAGCGCTGATGGCCGAAGGCGTGACCACGCTGGAGATCAAGTCCGGCTACGGCCTGGACGAGAGCACGGAAGCGCGCTGCCTGGCGGTGGCACGGCGCCTGGGGCGTGAGCTGCCGCTGACGGTGCGCACCACCTCGCTGGGCGCGCACGCGCTGCCGCCGGAGTTCGCCGGCCGGGCAGATGACTACATCGACGCCGTCTGCGCCTGGCTGCCCGGCCAGCACGCCGCCGGCCTGGTGGATGCCGTGGATGTGTTCTGCGACACCATCGGTTTCACGCCGGCGCAGACCCGGCGCGTGTTCGACGCGGCGCGCGCACTGGGCCTGCCCGTGAAGCTGCACGCCGAGCAGCTGAGCAACCAGGAAGGCGCCGCATTGGCCGCGCAGTACGAGGCGCTGAGCTGCGACCACCTGGAGCACCTGTCGCCCGCCGGCATTGCGGCGATGCGGCAGGCCGGCACCGTGGCCGTGCTGCTCCCCGGGGCCTACTACTTCCTGCGCGAGACGAAACTCCCGCCCGTGGCCGCGCTGCGCGAAGCGGGCGTGCCGATGGCCATCGCCACCGACCACAACCCCGGCTCCTCGCCCGCGCTGTCACTGCTGCTGATGCTGAACATGGCCTGCACCCTTTTCCGCCTGACGCCTGAGGAGGCCTGGCGTGGCGTCACGTTGAACGCCGCGCGGGCCCTGGGCCTGCGCGACCGGGGCACCCTGGCCGTGGGCCAGCGGGCTGACCTGGCCCTGTGGAATGCCGAGCATCCGCGCGAAATGGCCTACCGCTTCGGCCACAACCCCTGCCGCCGTGCCGTGTTCGGCGGCATCGAAAGGCTTGCATGAGCTTCACCCTGCACCGCGGCCACACGCCGCTGCTCATCAGTCTGCCGCACGTGGGCACCCACCTGCCCGAGGACCTGAAGCCGCGGTTGGTGGAGCGCGCGCTGCAGGTGGAGGACACGGACTGGCACCTGGAACGCCTTTACGCCTTTGCGAAAGACCTGGGCGCCAGCCTCATCGTGCCCGTGGAAAGCCGTATCGTCATCGACCTGAACCGGGGCAGCGACAACCAGCCCATGTACCCGGGCCGCAACAACACCGAGTTGTGCCCCACGCGTTTCTTCACGGGCGACGCGATCTACCGCGAAGGCTGCGCCCCTGACGAGGCTGAAGTGCGTGAGCGCATCGCCACGCACTGGCAGCCCTACCACGACACCCTGGCCGAGGAACTGCGTCTCCTCCATGTCCTGCACGGCCACGCTGTGCTGTTCGACGCACACAGCATCAAGGGCGAGCTGCCTTGGCTGTTCGAGGGCGCGCTGCCCGACCTGAACCTGGGCACGGTGGAGGGCCGCAGTTGCGCCCTGTCGCTGCGCGCGGCGGTCTACGCTGTCTGCCAGCGGCAGACCGCCTACAGCCATGTGCTGGATGGTCGTTTCAAGGGCGGGCACATCACCCGCCACTTCGGACGGCCGGAAGGCGGCGTCCACGCCGTGCAACTGGAGATGGCCTGGCGCGCCTACATGGACGAGCACCCGCCCTACGCCTGGCACGAGGCGAAGGCCGCGGCCATCACGCCGCTGCTGCGCGAGCTGGTGCAGGTGATGATCGACTGGCGGCCGGCATGACGAGCGTGATGCACACCCCACTCCAAAGCGCGACAGCCCCCGGCAGCCACGCCCCGCAGCGACTGCACGCCCCCCACGCCTGGGTGGCGGGCCACTGGCAGGCCGAGGTGCTGCTGGAGACTACCCCTGACGGCAGCTGGGACGCGGTCACACCGGGCGTCACGACGCCGCCAGCCGACGCGCAGCGCCTGCCCGGCCCCGTGCTGCCCGGCCTGGTCAATGCCCACAGCCACGCCTTCCAGCGCGCCTTCGCCGGCCTGGCCGAACGTCGCGAAGGCACACACGACGATTTCTGGAGCTGGCGCGACCGCATGTACGGTGTGGCGCTGCGCATCACGCCGGACGAACTGCAGGCCGTGGCCACCACGCTCTACCGCGAGCTGCGCGCCGGCGGCTACACCCACGTCTGCGAGTTCCACTACCTGCACCACGCCCCGGACGGCCAGCCCTACCCCGAGCGCTGCGCCATGGCGCGCGCGCTGGCCCAGGCCGCGCAACAGGTGGGCATCGGCCTGACCCTGCTGCCCGTGCTGTACGAGCGGGCGGGCTTCACGCAGCCCCAGTTGCGTGCCGACCAGCGCCGCTTTGCCACCACGGTGGACGAGGTGATCGCCCTGCGCGACGAGGTCCGCGCCTGGCGCCTGCCCGGCGTGGAGGCGGGTGTGGCCGTCCACTCGCTGCGCGCCGCGCGGGCCGAGTCCATCGCGGAGCTGGCCCGGCGCTGCGCCGACGATCCCGGGCCAGTGCATGTGCACATCGCCGAGCAGACGCGCGAGGTCGAGGAATGCCTGGCCGCCACCGGCCGGCGCCCCATCGAATGGCTGTGCGCGAACGTGCGGCTGGACGCCCGCTGGCACCTGGTGCACGCCACGCACGCCACGGCCGCCGAGATCGAAGCCGTGGCCCGCACGGGGGCCGGGGTCGTGGTCTGCCCCACCACCGAGGCCAACCTGGGCGACGGCCTGTTCGACCTGCCCCGATGGCTGGCCGCAGGCGTGCCGCTGTCCGTCGGCTCCGACAGCCACGTCAGCCGCCAGTGGCCGCGCGAGTTGCAGTTGCTGGAGTACGGCCAGCGGCTGCTGCACCGGCGGCGCAATGTCGCCGCCGCCCCCGAATCGGGCGAGCCTTCCACAGCCCAGCGCCTGTTCCAGGCTCTGCTGCAAGGCGGCGCCGCAGCCGCAGGCAGGCGGAAGGTGGGCCTCGTCCCCGGAGCGCCTGCGGACTTCCTAGTGATGGACACCACGGTCGACGCGCTGGCCGGTGTGCCGCGCGAAAACCTGCTGGATGCGCTCGTCTTTGCCACAGACGTGCCCGCCTTCGCCCAGACCTGGGTGGGTGGTGTGACGGATCGTTAGAGAAGAGCCGGCCATGAGCGCACCCGAGCTCCACGTCGTCACGAAGCGAAGCCAGTGCTGCCAGAGCTGAATCTGGCCATTGGTGAGCCCCCAAGGGCCGGGCGGTGCCCGGCCCGGCCCCCGCGGGGGCGCCAGAAAACTTGGGAGCGGCCCGGCGTTTTCTTGTGCGCCCCCAAGGGCCGGGCGGTGCCCGGCCCCCCGCGGGGGCGCTGGAAAACCTGGGAGCGACCCTGCGTTTTCTTGTGAGTTGAGTTGCCCGCCACCGCAGAACGCTCCTGCGTTTCCCAGAAGGCCCGCCGGCTGAGGCTCGGGCAGAGTCAGAGGTTTCAGACCGCGTGTGGCCGTCGGCGTGACAGCGCTGCAGGGCGAGGACACGCCCCGGCCACAATCCCCCATGTCCTCTGCCTCCTTCGCCTCTCTGGGGCTGCACCCTGACCTGCTGCGCACCCTGGCCCAGCGCGGCCACTTGCGGCCCACGCCCATCCAGTCGGCGGCCATTCCCGCCGCGCTGGCGGGCCGCGACCTCATCGGCGCGGCGGTCACGGGATCGGGCAAGACGCTGGCCTACGTGCTGCCCCTGCTGCAGAGCCTGCTGCGGCACACCGAGCCCGAGACGCCGCGCCCGGCACGCGCGCTGGTGCTGGTGCCCTCGCGCGAGCTGGCGCTTCAGGTGACCGACACCTTCGTCGCCTACACCCAGGCCTTGGCACTGCGCGTGAAGGTGGTCACCCTGGTCGGCGGGGTCTCGGTCAACCCGCAGTTGATGGCACTGCGCGGGGGCGCTGACGTGGTGGTGGCCACCCCCGGCCGGCTGCTGGACCTGGTGGCCCGGCGTCGCGCCCGAGGGCCCGAGCAGGCCCACAGCGGCCTGCGCCTGGACCGCCTGGAAACATTGGTGCTGGACGAGGCCGACCGGCTGCTGGAAGACGGCTTTGCCGACGAGCTCGGCCGCGTGCTGGGCCTGCTACCACGGCGCCGGCAGCAGTGGCTGTTCTCGGCCACCTTCGGCCCCGAAGTGATGGCGCTGGCACAGGACCTGCTGCACGACCCGGTGGAGATCGACGTGGTGCCGGCAGCCCCGGATGAACATCCCGTCAGCTCAGCATCCAGGCAGACCGCCGTGCGCGCCGCGCCCGAAACGTCCGACGCCCCCACGCAAGCGCAGGGGGCGGCCACGGCATCGAGCTTCGCCGCCAGCAGCGCCCGCACGGGCCGCCCGACCGCAGAGGCCACGCCAGCGCCTGCGCCCACCCTGCCCCCCACGCTGGTGCAGCGCGCCCTGCAGGTCGACACGGCCCGGCGCACGTCCTTGCTGCGCCACCTGATCCGCACCGAAGGCTGGACGCGGGTGCTGGTGTTCGTGGCCACGCGCTACGCCACCGAGCATGTGGCGGCCAAGCTCAACGCGGCGGGCTTGCGCGCCGCGGCCCTGCATGGCGAATTGAGCCAAGGCGCGCGCACGGGTGCGCTGGCGGACTTTCGCAGTGGTGCCGTGTGCGTGCTGGTGGCCACCGACATGGCCTCGCGGGGGCTGCACATCGAGCAATTGCCCGCCGTGGTGAACTACGAACTCGCACGCTCGCCGGCCACGCACATCCACCGGGTGGGACGCACCGCCCGGCAGGGCGCGGCGGGCGTGGCCGTGAGCTTCATCGCCGCCGACGACCCCGCCCAGGAGGCCCACTTCCGCCTGATCGAGAAGCGCCAGGGTCAGCGGGTGGCACGCGCGCAGGTGCCGGGCTTCGAGCCCGCCGCCACTGGCGTGGCGGCGGGCCCCGGCGTGGGCGGCTCCGCTGCGTCCCCCCAGCGCCGCACGGCCCCTGCCGGGCCCGACGACGCCAACGCCCCACGCAAGGGCCTGGACCCACACGGCGGCCTCAAAGGCCGGCGCAAGAGCCGCAAGGACAAGCTGCGCGAGGCGCTGGCCATCCCTTCTGAACGATCCGATCCCACATGACCGCTGAACTGACCGCTGACCTGACCGACCCCTGCGTTCCCGCTCCACCCCCAGGCGAGCTGGACTTCGCGCGCCTGCCCCTGGCCCCGCATGTCCAGGCCAATCTGCAGCGCCTGGGCTATCTGCAGATGACGCCGATCCAGGCGGCCACCTTGCCGCAGGCCCTGGCCGGGCGCGACCTGATCGCCCAGGCCCGCACGGGCAGTGGCAAGACCGCCGCCTACGCGCTGCCGCTGCTGGCCAAGCTCAACCCGCGGCGCTTTGCCGTGCAGGCCCTGGTGCTGTGTCCCACGCGCGAACTGGCCGAGCAGGTGACGCAGGAGATCCGCCGCCTGGCGCGCGCCGAGGACTCCCTCAAGGTGCTGACGCTGTGTGGCGGCGCGACGATGCGCCCGCAGATCGCCAGCCTGGAGCATGGCGCCCATGTCGTGGTGGGCACGCCAGGGCGCATCCTGGATCACCTGGCGCGCCAGACGCTCACGCTGGGTGCGCTCAACACCCTGGTGCTGGACGAGGCCGACCGCATGCTGGACATGGGTTTTGCCGAGGACATCGCCCAGGTGGTGCGCGCCTGCCCACCGAGCCGCCAGACCCTGCTGTTCTCGGCCACCTACCCCGAAGGCGTGATGGCGCTGGGCGCCAAGTACATGCGCGAGCCGCAGACCGTGAAGCTGTCCGAGCGCCACGCGGCGCAGACCATACGCCAGCGCTTCTACCAGGTGCAGGAGCAGGAACGTCTGCATGCGGTGGGCTTGCTGCTGAACCACTACCGGCCGGTGTCCACGCTGGCCTTCTGCAACACCAAGCAGCAGTGCCGCGACCTGGTGGCCGTGCTGCAGGCGCAGGGGCTGGTGGCGCTGGAACTGCACGGCGACCTGGACCAGCGCGACCGCGACCAGGTGCTGGTGCAGTTCGCGCAGCGCAGTTGCAGCGTGCTGGTGGCCACCGACCTGGCCGCCCGTGGCCTGGACATCAGCCAGCTCGAAGCTGTCATCAACGTGGACATCTCGCCTGAGGTGGCCGTGCACACGCACCGCATCGGGCGGGTGGGGCGGATGGCCCTGCAAGCGCCGCAAGAGACCGCAGCCCCAGCCAGCGCCGGCAACGAAGGCGCACGCAGCGCGCTGCAGCCCGCTGCGCCGGCCCCAGGCTGGGCCTTCAGCCTGGCGAGCCTGGAGGAGATGGGCCGCGTGGGGCGCATCGAGGTCGCCCAAGGGGCCGAAGTCGAGTGGCACCCGCTGTCCGAACTCACCGGGCAGGCGGGCGGTACTGACCCCGGGCCGCTGCTGCCCCCCATGGCGACGCTGCAGATGCTGGGCGGGCGCAAGGAGAAGATCCGCGCCGGCGACGTGCTGGGCGCGCTGACCAAGGACATGGGTTTCGCCGGCGCGCAGATCGGCAAGATCAGCATCAACGAGTGGTCCACCTACATCGCGGTGGAGCGGGCCATCGCCCCCGAGGTGCTGCGCCGCCTGAACGCCGGCAAGGTCAAGGGCCGCAGCGTGAAGGTGCGCATGCTCTGAGCGGAACCGCGCTCCCGCACGACCGCTGGCCGAGAAGGCTGCGGCGCAAAAACCCGGTGGCTTGCTGCGCGTTCGCAAACCCTGCATGGGGCGGAAGAGAGATGCTGTGGCTGCGCGGTCCACAGGCCGCAACACCTCTTCGCCACCCTTCTTCAACCCCTGCAAGGAATTCTCATGGACGCCAACACCCGCACCGTGTCTGCAGACGGCAGCCAGAACAGCAGCCACCAACTGCGCCACATGGTGGACGAGATCGACTCCTACCTGCGCTCGGCCGCGGACAGCGGCGACCAGAAGTTCAATGCCGTGCGCGACCGGCTCTCGGTGCAGGTGCGCGAGATGCGCGCCCAGCTCGACGAGTTGAACCAGGCGACGCTGGAGCGGGTCAAGCGCGCCGCCCAGCAGGCCGACCAGTCCGTGCAAGCCCATCCCTACAGCGCCATGGGCATTGCAGCAGCCACAGGTCTGCTGATCGGCTTTCTGGCCTCGCGGCGCTGAGCGGCTTGGCCGCACGTACCGCGCGGGGCGCGTGCACGCACCCTGGGTCGCGCGCGCCCTGGCCCTCGCGGCCTGGGCGGGGGGAGGGCGCATGGTCCTGCCGGGCCTGATGCGCCGCCTGCTGGGCAGCCTGGCGGGCATCGCCACGACCCGCCTGGAGTTGCTCGCACTCGAGATCGAGGCGGAACGTCGGCGCGTGGCGAACTTGTGGATCGGCGCCACCGTCACGCTGTTCCTGCTGTTCACCGGCGCCGTGCTCGGCGTGGTGGGGGTGCTGCTAGGAGTCGAGCCGGGGCAGCGGGCAGGCGTGGCCGGTGCGCTGGCCCTGGGCTTCCTGGCCGCGGGCGCTGTGGCCGCCTGGCGCTGGCGTCGCCTGGCTCGGGCCCGGGCCCGGCCGCCCTTCAGGTTGGCACCACCAGGGCCGTCGTCTCCTTGACCTCCTCCATCACCACGTAGCTGTGCGACTGGCATGGCACGGGGATGCGCTTGAGGATGTCGCCCAGCAGGTTGCGGTACTCGGCCATCTCCGACATCCGTGCCTTGACCAGGTAGTCGAAGCTGCCCGAGACCAGGTGGCACTCCATCACCTCGGGCATGTGCAGCAAGGCCTTGCGCACTTCGTCGAACACCTCGCCTGACTTGGCCGAGAGGGTGATTTCCACGAACACCAGCAGCGTGCGTCCCAGGGCCTTGGGATCCACGCGCGCGTGGTAGCCGGTGATCACGCCGTGGCGCTCCATGCGTCGCACCCGCTCCGCGCAGGGCGAGGTGGACAGCCCGATGCGCTCGCCGAGTTCGGTCATGGAAATGCGCCCCTCGCGCTGCAGGATGTCCAGGATGCGGCGGTCGATACGGTCGAGTTCAGCCATGGTCAGGAAAAGTTTCGGGGGAAGGAAGGCACCAGAGCCGGACTTTGATTGACTTTACTGCTCTACATCATAAATTCCAAAAAGTTTGCTGCTCTCCAATCCATAAACTTCACATTCAAACGGTCAAGTTCGTGTCTCACCAGAGATTCAAGAGGGGTTTGAATGAAGGTCATCGTCCTGGGAAGTGGCGTCATCGGCACCACCACCGCCTATTACCTGGCCCGCGCAGGCGCGGAAGTCACCGTGCTGGAGCGCCAGCCCGGGCCGGCCCTGGAGACCAGCTTCGCCAACGCCGGCCAGATCTCGCCGGGCTATTCCACCCCTTGGGCTGCACCGGGCATCCCGCTCAAGGCCCTGAAGTGGATGTTCCAGCGCCATGCCCCCCTGGCCCTGCGCCCGGACGGCAGCCTGTTCCAGCTGCGCTGGATGGTGCAGATGCTGCGCCAGTGCACCGCGGCGAACTACGCCATCAACAAGGAGCGCCTGATGCGCGTGGCCGTCTACAGCCGCGACTGCCTGCAGCAACTGCGTCAGGACATCGGCATCGAGTACGACCACCGCACCGGCGGCACCCTGCAGCTCATGCGCACCCAGGCGCAGATGGATGCCTTGGGGCGCGACACCGCCTTACTCCAGGACTGCGGTGTGGACTTCGAGGTGCTGGACCGTGACGGTCTGGCGCGCGTGGAGCCGGGCCTGGCGCACGCCCGTGAACGTCTGAGCGGCGGCCTGCGCCTGCCCGGCGACGAGACGGGCGACTGCCACCTCTTCACCCGCCGACTGGCGCAGGAGGCCCGGCGACTGGGCGTGGAGTTCCGCTTCAACACCGCCGTGACGCGGTTGCTGACGGCCGGCCAGGCCGTGACGGGCGTGCAGTTGGCCACCCCGGGCGGCGGCCCCGGGCCCGTACTGCCGGCCGACCGCGTGGTGCTGGCGCTGGGCAGCTTCTCGCGAGAGTTGCTGCAGCCGCTGGGCCTGGACCTGCCGGTCTACCCCGTCAAGGGCTACTCGCTGACGATTCCGCTGCTGGATGCCTCACGCGCGCCGCAATCCACCGTGCTGGACGAGACTTACAAGATCGCGCTGACCCGCCTGGGCGACCGCATCCGCGTGGGCGGCATGGCCGAGCTGAGCGGTTTCGACCTTCGGCTGGATCTGCGCCGCCGTGCCACGCTGGAGATGGTGACGCGGGACCTCTTCCCCGGGGGCGATCTGCCGCAGGCGCAGTTCTGGACCGGCCTGCGGCCGATGACGCCCGACAGCACACCGGTCATCGGGGCCACCCGCTGGGACGGGCTGTTCCTCAACACGGGGCACGGCACCCTGGGCTGGACCATGGCCTGCGGCAGCGCCCGGGTCGTGGCCGACCTCGTCACCGACCGGCGCGCCGACATCCGCACCGACGACCTGTCGCTGCAGCGCTATGGGGCCCGAGCAACGCACGCAGCCGCGTCAGGACGGTGCGCGTTGGCGGCACGACGCGGCACGGTTCAAACGGGGATGCCGCAAGCCCCAGGACAGCACGTCCGCGCTGGGTGAACGCCAGGGTTGATCCGGGCCGCGCGGCCTGGACTGCCCCTGCAGCCTTGATCCAGGACAGGCCCCCAGGGCCTGCATGGGCGCAAGATCGGGTCCGATGACCCACACGCTGGCACAAGGCCTGTCCGCCCTGGAAGCCCGGCAACGCCTGCAGGCCCAAGGGCCCAACGAGTTGCCGCGGCGCCGACCGCGCACGCTGGGGCGCATCGTGCTGGAAGCCGCGCGCGACCCGATGTCGCAGTTCCTGCTGGCCGGCGTGGCGATCTACCTGCTGCTGGGCGACGTGCACGAGGCGCTGCTGCTGGGGCTGTTCGTGCTCGTGACCATCGGGCTGTCAGTGGTGCAGCAGCAGCGCACCGAGCGTGTGCTGGAGGCGCTGCGGGACCTGGCCAGCCCCCGGGCCCTGGTGCTGCGGGGCGGCGAGCGCCTGCGCATTCCCGGACGCGAGGTGGTGCGGGGCGATCTGCTGCTGATCGGCGAGGGCGACCGCGTGGCCGCCGACGGCGTGCTGCGGTCGGCCCACGCGCTGGAGACCGACGAGTCGCTGCTGACGGGCGAGTCCGTACCGGTACGCAAGACCGCGGCTGCGCCCGGGCCCGACGGGGCAGCGCAGGCACCGGACGCGGCCGCCGCCAGTGCCCAGCCCGGCGGTGACGGACAACCCTTCGTCTGGGCCGGCTCGGTGGTGGTCAAGGGCCAGGGTATCGCACAGGTCACCGCCACCGGCGCGGCCAGCGCCATGGGGCGCATCGGGCACGCGCTGGGCAGCATCGAGACCCCGGACACGCCCCTGACGCTGCAGACGCGCCGACTCGTGCGTCTGGCCGCCATGGCCGGCGCGGCCGCCAGCCTGCTGTTCATCCTGGCCTTCGGGCTCACAAGAGGGGACTGGCTGGCCGCCTTGCTGGGTGGCGTGACGCTGGCCATGTCGCTGCTGCCCGAAGAGTTTTCGCTGATCCTGACGGTGTTCATGGCCATGGGGGCATGGCGCCTGTCGCACGAGCGCGTGCTGGCGCGCCGGCCGGCCGCCATCGAGGCGCTGGGCGCGGCCACGGTGCTGTGCACGGACAAGACCGGCACGCTGACCTGGAACCGCATGGCCGTGACCGACCTGGTGGTGATGGGCCTGCCGGTGGCGAACCTGGAGAACCCGGTGGCTCGGGATCCGGCCGCTGCGGATCCGCCAGCCCTGCGGGTGTGGACAGCCGGCGGCGCCAGACCGGCCGCCCCGCTGCCCGAAGCTTTCCATGCCCTGCTCGAAGCCGCGGTGCTGGCCAGCCAGCCCGAACCCTTCGACCCCATGGAGCGCGCCTTCCACGCCCTGGGCCAGGAACACCTGGACCCGGCCCATGGCCATGACGGCTGGGAACTGGTGCACGCCTGGGGCCTGACACCTGAACTGCTGGCGATGTCGCATGCGTGGCAAGCACCTGGGCAGGAATCGCCCACCATCTCGGCCAAGGGCGCGCCCGAGGCGATGGCGCTGCTGTGCCGCCTGAGCGAGACGCAGGCCGCCGTCTGGCAGGAGGCGGCCCGGCAGTTCACCTCCAGCGGCAAGCGCGTGCTGGCCGTGGCGCGGGCCGTGGCCCCCTCCCAGACCACCGATCCCGGCGCGCCCTGGCCCGCCACCCCCCACGGCTTCGAGTTCCAGCTCCTGGGCCTGGTCGCCCTGGCCGACCCGCTGCGCCCCGAAGTGCCTGCCGCCGTGGCCGAGTGCCGGCGGGCCGGCGTGCGCGTGGCCATGGTCACCGGCGACCACCCCGGCACGGCGCTGGCCATCGCGGCCGAGGCCGGCATCGACACCTCGGGGGGCGTGCTCACCGGCGCCGACATCGAGGCGCTGGACGAGGCCGCGCTGCGCGAGCGGGCGCTGCGCACCAGCGTCTTCGCCCGCGTGATGCCGCAGCAGAAGCTCAAGCTGGTGCAGGCCCTGAAAGCCGGTGGCGAGGTCGTGGCCATGACGGGCGACGGCGTCAACGACGCCCCGGCGCTGAAGGCCGCGCACATCGGCATCGCCATGGGCCGGCGCGGCACCGACGTGGCGCGTGAGGCCGCCAGCCTGGTGCTGATGGAAGACGACTTCGGCGCCATCGTGAAGGGCTTGCGCATGGGTCGGCGCATCCTGGACAACGTGCGCAAGGGCATGGTGTTCGTGCTGGCCGTGCACGTGCCCATCGCGGGCCTGGCGCTGCTGCCGCTGCTGCTGGGCTGGCCCCCGCTGTTCACGCCCGTGCACATCGCCTTCCTGGAACTGGTGATCGACCCGGTATGCGCCATCGTCTTCGAGGCCGAGGGCGACGAGGACGACGTGATGGCCCGGGCGCCGCGCGACCCCGCCGCCCCCATCGTCTCGGCGGACCTGGTGCGCCTGGGCCTGTGGCAGGGCGGCGCGGTGCTGGCCGTGCTGGCGGCGCTGTACGCAGCCGTGACCTGGTCCGGCAGCGGTGTCGAAGAGGTGCGCGCCGCGGTGTTCGCCGCCCTGGTGGGCAGCGTGGCAGCCCTGGTGCTGGCCAACCGCAGCTTCAGCGTGGCCTTGGGTGTTTCTCTGCGGCGCCCGAACCCGGCGCTCTGGACGGTCTTGCTGGTCAGCGGCTTGCTGCTGGGCCTGACGATGACCGTGCCTGCGCTGCGCTCCGTGTTCGGCTTTGCCGAGCCGTCGGCACTCATCTTGAGCCTGGCAGGGCTGACCAGCGTGGCCCTGCTGCCCTTGCTGGGGCACATCGCCCGGCGGCGGGGTTGAGGGCCCGTCGGCCGCGGGCGCGGGTGCCCCGCGCTCCAGGCATCAAGCCAGGCCCAGCATCCCGCGCAGCACCGGGTGGGCGAAGCGGCGCCGCATGGTGATGGCATAGAAGCGCTCCTGCAGTTGCGGGATGCTGCAACGCTCGACCAGCACGCCGTTGCGCAACTCGTCGCTCACCACCACGGGCGGCACCAGGGCCAGGGCGCCGGTCTCGCGCGCCAGCAGGCGCAGCATGGCCATGTCGTCCACCTCGGCCAGCAGCACCGGGCGCACGCCGGCCTCTTCCAGCAGCAGGTCGAAGGCGGGGCGCACGGCGCTGTCTGCGCTGGGCAGGATCAAGGGCTGGCCGTCCAGGTCCTGAGGGAAGCGAAAGGCCGGGCGGGCGGGCCGCTTGCCCCTACCCTTGCGCAGACGTTCCGGCGGGCGCGACACCAGGCTGAGCGACTGCGACGCCACGCGGCGGCTCACCCACCCGGCCGAGGTGTCGCGAGGCGCCGCCTCGTTGGACAGCACCACGTCCAGCGTGTGCGCCGACAACTGCGCCAGCAGTTCGCGAGGCGTTCCCGACACCAGCCGGATCTGCACCTGCTCGTCACGCAGCAGGGGTGACAGCCAGCCGAGCTGGAAGTTGCGCGACAGCGTGGCCACCGACCCCACCCGCAGCACCGCGCGCTTCAGCGTCGACGTGCCGCGCAGTGCGCCCAGCAGCTCCTGGCCGGCCTGGAAGATGGTGTCGGCATGCGCCAGCGCCACGCGGCCGGCCTCGGTGAGCACGAGCTGGCGGTTCCTGCGCTCGAACAGCGCGTGCCCCAGGCGTTCCTCCAGTTGGCGCAACTGGATCGACAGTGCCGAGGGCGAGACGTGCAGCGCCTCGGCCGCCTTGGTCAGGTGGCGGCGATGGGCCACCACCCAGAAGTAACGCAGATGATGGAAGTTCAACTCGGCCATGTCGGAAGCTTAACTTTTATCAAACCATGAGTGTCGAAAGATGAATTGGACTCCAGCGCACTGGATGCCTACAGTGATGCTGATCGCTCAACCTGGATTTGTGGCGGGTTCCTTCCAGGCGGCCCGACGCCGGCCCCCTCTGGAGACCTCTCATGCCCGGCATGGACCTTTTGCTGACCAACCTGCTGCAACCCATCGTGCTGGCCTTCCTGCTGGGCACGCTGGCGGGCGCCGTCAAGAGCGAGCTCGAGCTCCCCGAGGCCGTGGTCAAGCTACTGGCGATCTACCTGCTGTTCTCGCTGGGATTGACCGGCGGGCGCGAGCTCGCCAAGGCCGACATGGCCGCTCTTTGGCCGCTGCTGGCCATCACGCTGCTGATGACCTTCGGCATCCCCACGCTGGCCTACATCGTCACGCGGCGCCTGGGCCGCATGGACATCAGCAATGCGGCCGCCATCGCCGCCCATTACGGATCGGTCTCGACCGCGACCTTCTTCGCCTCCATGAGCTTTGCCACCGCGATGGGCACGCCGGCGGAGGGCTACATGGCCGCGATGGTGGCGCTGATGGAGTTCGGCGTCATCTACTCGCTGGTCATCGCCCGGGTGGCCATGGGCCGCAAGGGCAACGCGCGCGTCAACGCCAGCGAATTGTTCATGAGCGTGATCCGGGGCCGGGGCATCCTGCTGCTGATGGGCGGCATGACCATCGGCTACATCGCCAGCGACAAGCAGTGGCAGCAGATCTCGCCTTTCTATGAGGGTCTGTTCCGCGGCATGCTGATGTTGTTCCTGCTGGAGATGGGCATCACGGCCTCGCGCCAGATCAAGGCCTTCCGCCAGGTGGGTGTGTTCATGGCCGGCTTCGGCATGCTGATGCCCCTGCTGAACGGCATCGTGGGCGTGACGCTCGCGCACGGCGCCGGGCTGTCGGTGGGCGGCGCCTTCGTGTTCGGCGCCATCTGCGCCAGCGCCTCGTTCATCGATGCGCCCGCGGCCTGCCGCGCCTCGCTGCCCGAGGCCAACCCCGGCATCTACCTGACCTCTTCGCTGGGCGTCACGCTGCCCTTCAACCTGCTGCTGGGGCTGCCGCTGTACTACCAGTACGCGCAGTGGCTCGCACGCTAGGCGTCACGCCCAGGTGTGGTGTCACACCGCCGAGGACTGCGGCACGGGGTGCACCTCGGCGGCCTGCGGGCCTGCCAGCATCGCCCGCAAGGTCTGCAGCGTGTCCGCCTCGTGCAGGGGCTTGTCGTCGCGGATGCGCAGCATGCGCGGGAAGCGCACCGCGATGCCGCTCTTGTGGCGCGGGCTGGCGTTCAGGCCCTCGAAGCCCAGCTCGAACACCAGGCTGGGGGCCACGCTGCGCACGGGGCCGAACTTCTCCAGCGTGGTGGCGCGGATGACCTTGTCCACGCGGGCGAACTCGGCGTCGCTCAGGCCGGAATAGGCCTTGGCGAAGGCCACCAGCTGCAGGGCGTCGGGCCGGGCCGGCTCACGCCGGCGGATGGCTTCCACCACGGCCGCGGCCTCGGCGGCATCCGCCGGCGGGCGGCTCCAGACCGCGAAGAGGTAGTCGGTGTAGACGCTGGCGCGCCGGCCGTGGCCGGCCTGGGCATAGATCAGCACAGCGTCCACGCTCAGCGGGTCCACCTTCCACTTCCACCAGGTGCCCTCGGCCTTGGTGCGGCCGCTGCCGTAGCGCGCGCTGCGGTGCTTGAGCATGAAGCCTTCCACGCCGCGCCCGCGCGCACTCTCGCGCAGCGCGGCGCCGGCCGCCCAGTCGGCCACCACCACCTCGGGTGACACGGTCCACGGCGTCCCCTCCGGCAGGGCCGGCAGGTCGGCCCGCGCGAGCAAGGCGCACAGGCGCTCGCGGCGCAGCTGTTGCGTCAAGCCGCGAAGATCCTGGCCCTCCTGCTCCAGCAGGTCATAGGCCACGAAGCGCAGCGGCGCCTGCGCCAGCACCTTCTTCGTCAACTGCTTGCGGCCGATGCGCTGCTGCAGCAGGGCGAAAGGCGCGGGCTGGTCCTGCCCCGGCAGCCAGGCCAGCACCTCGCCGTCCAGCACCGTGCCCTCGGGCAGCGTGCGCAGCGCAGTTTCGAGCTCGGGGAAGCGCTCGGTCATCAGTTCCTCCCCGCGCGACCAGATCCACACCTGGCCGGCGCGGCGCACCACCTGGGCGCGGATGCCGTCGTATTTCCACTCCACCAGCCAGTCGGTCACCGGGCCCAGGGTGGCGTCGGTGGGTGCCTGGGGCAGCGCGTGCGCCAGGAAGAAGGGGTAGGGATGGCCGGCGTCCAGGGTGGTGGCCCCGTCCTGCGCCACCAGGGCCTGGAAGCGCTGCGCGCTGGGCGCCTGCCGCGCGTCGGTGTAGCCCATCATGCGCTGGGCCACGGCCTTGGGGTCGATACCGGCGCCCTGCGCCAGCGCACGCTGCACCAGCAACTTGCTCACCCCGACCCGGAACCCGCCCCCGATCAGTTTCACCAGCAGGAACCGACCCTGCGCGTCCAGCTCGTCGAAGGCCGCGCGCAGGCGCGCTGCCTGCTCCTGCGCGCTCAGCCCCTTCAGCGGCAGCAGGCGCTGCTCCACCCAATGGGCCAGGCCCGCGTCGCTGGGGCCGGCCGCGGGCGGCAGCACGTGGGCGATGGTTTCGGCCAGGTCGCCCACGGCCTGGTAGCACTCTTCGAACAGCCACTCGTCGATGCCGGCCACAGCGCAGGCCGTCTGGCGCAGCAGCGCCGTGGGCACCACCTGGCGGGGCTTGCCGCCAGCCAGGAAGTACACGGCCCAGGCCGCGTCTTCGGGCGGCGCCTGGGTGAAGTAGTCCACCATGGCCGCCACCTTGGCCGTGGTGGCCGTGCTGGCATCCAGCTGCTGGAACAGGTCGGCAAAGCGGCGCATGGCCGCATGATGCCTGGGCGGTGTCTCGGGTGCGGCCTGTGCGCTACGGGAGGGCTGCGCAGAGGCCTGCGGGGGCCCCGGCGCCCTCCTGGGCCAGCCCGCTTTCCAGCATCTCCTGCGTCACCAGGGTGATGCCCGACGGGCTGACGTGAAAACCGCGCGCCAGGTCGGCCGCCCGGTCCACACCCGCCGTGAAGCCATCGGGCAGGCGGCAGCGCTTGTCCACGATGGCGCGGCGCAGGGTGACGCCGCGGCCGACGCGGGTGTCGGGCAACACCAGCGAATCCTCCACCACGCTGCCCTCGTCCACCCGCGCCTTGCAGAACAGCACCGAGCGCCGCACCACCGCGCCGCTGACGATGCAGCCGCTGGCCACCAGCGAGTCCACCGCGTAGCCGCGGCGTCCGCCGTCCTCGTCGAACACGAACTTGGCCGGCGGCAGTTGCGGAATCTGGCTCAGGATGGGCCAGGTGTCGTCGTAGAGGTTCAGCTCCGGCAGCACACGCGTGAGGTCCATGTTGGCCTCCCAATAGGCGTCCACCGTGCCCACATCGCGCCAGTAGGGCCGCCCGTCTACCGAGTTGATGCAACTGCGCGCGAAGCGGTGGGCGTACACGCGACGTTGCCCGATCAGGTGCGGGATCAGGTCGTGCCCGAAATCATGGGTGGACGCGAGGTCGGCCGCGTCGCGCGCCAGCTCGGCAAACAGCACGTCGGCATTGAAGACGTACACGCCCATGCTGGCCAAAGCCACCCCGGGGCGCGAGGGCAGCGGCGTGGGGCAGGCGGGCTTCTCCTCGAAGGCCACGATGCGTTCGTCCTTGTCCACCGCCATCACGCCCAGCGCGCAGGCCTCGTCCAGCGGCACCTCGATGCAGGCCACGGTCAGCTCGGCGCGGCGGTCCACGTGCTCCTGCAGCATCAACGAGTAGTCCATCTTGTAGACATGGTCGCCGCCCAGCACCAGCACGTGGTCCGGGCGCGCCTCGCGGATCAGGCCCTGGTTCTGCCACACGGCGTCCGCGGTGCCGTCGTACCAGCCCTCGCCGTGGCGCTGCTGGGCCGGCGCGATGTCGATGAACTCGCCCAGGGAATGCGACAGAAAGCTCCAGCCCCGCTCGATGTGCCGGATCAGGCTCTGGGCCTTGTACTGCGTGAGCACGCCGATGCGTCGGATGCCGGCGTTCACGCAGTTGCTGAGCGTGAAGTCGATGATCTTCAGCTGCCCCGCAAAAGGCACCGCCGGCTTGGCCCGCCCCTGCGTCAGGTGCTGCAGGCGGCTGCCGCGGCCACCGGCCAGCACCATGGCATAGGTGCGCTGGGTCAGGTGGTTGCGGGGCAGATGGGGCATCGATGGACTGGGCGCGCGAAGCCCACACCGTAGCGGCTGCGCACGGGCCCGGATTGCCCAGGCGCAAGACAGCCCCTCGTCATCTTCGTGAAGCCGTGCAAAGGCACACTCAAGCCGCACACTCGGGCGGCACACTCCAGCGCCGCGCCCTGGCGGCCCTGCCCTGTCTCAGCCTCACGACGAACCGCGCCCCAAGCCCATGACCATCCGTCATCTCGACCAGCTTCTCACGCCCCGCAGCGTGGCCGTCTTCGGCGCCTCCGACCGCCCCGGCAGCGTGGGGGCGACCGTCTGGCGCAACATCCGGCAAGCGCCCTTCACGGGCCCGCGCTGGCCGGTGAACCCGAAGCGCGAGCGCCTGGGGGATGACGCCTGCTTCCCGGACGTGGCTTCGCTGCCCCAGGCGCCGGACCTGGCCGTGATCTGCACCCCACCAGCCAGCGTGCCGGGCCTCATCGATGCGCTGGGCCAGCGCGGCACGCGGGCCGCGGTGGCGTTGACCGCCGGCCTGGACGCGGCCACCAAGGAGGCCATGCTCCAGGCCGCCGGGCGCCACCTGCTGCGCATCCTGGGGCCCAACTGCCTGGGCTTGCTGGCGCCGCACATCGGCCTGAACGCCAGCTTCGCGCACGTGGACGCCCGCCCCGGCGCCCTGGCCTTCGTGTCGCAATCGGGCGCGCTCGTCACGGCCATGCTGGACTGGGCGGCCGGGCGCGGCATCGGGTTTTCGCACTGCATCTCGCTGGGTGAGCACGCCGACGTGGACTTCGGTGACCTGCTGGACTGGCTGGCTGGATGCCCGCACACGCGCGCCATCCTGCTGTACGCGGAATCGGTGGAGGGCGCGCGCAAGTTCATGTCGGCCGCGCGCGCCGCCGCGCGTAACAAGCCGGTGCTGATCGTCAAGGCCGGGCGCTCGGCCCAGGGACAGGCGGCCGCAGCCTCGCACACGGGCGCGCTGGCCGCCTCCGACTTGGTGCTGGACGCCGCCATCCGCCGCGCCGGCATGCTGCGCGTGGACACGCTGCAAGACCTGTTCGACGCCGCCGAGACCCTGTCGCACTTCAAGGGCCCCATCGTCAGCGACGCGGCCCTGCAGGCGCCCGCCGCCGACGCCCTGATGCTGGTGACCAACGGCGGCGGGGCCGGCGTGCTGGCCGCCGATGCCTGCGCCCGCGAAGGCGTGGCGCTGGCGCCGCTGACGCCTGCCCTGCAGGCGGCGCTGGAGCCCGGCCTGCCACCGAACTGGTCGCGCGCCAACCCCGTGGACATCATCGGCGACGCCCCCGTGGCGCGCTACGTCCACACCCTGCGCACCCTGCTGCAGGCGCCGGGCAGCGGCACCGTGCTCTTCATGCACGCCCCCACCGCCATCGTGCCCAGTGCCGACATCGCCCGCGCCCTGGTGGCCGGACTCGGGCCGCAGCTGCGCGCAGCACCCGGCCGGCTGCAGGCCTGCTGGCTGGGCGCACAGGCGGTGCAGCAGGCGCGCGAGATCTTCGACGCCGCCGGCATCGCCTGCCATGACACGCCGGAGAACGCGGTGCGCGCCTTTTCCATGCTGGCCACCTACCGGCGCAACCAGTTCGAGCTGATGCAGACGCCGCCGCTGCACCCGCCTCTTCGACAAGCCGTCGTAAATGCGCCTGGGGTGCCCGACGCACCCGCTGGACACGCCGCACACACAGCCCCCGCCACGCCCTGCACCATCATCGACCGCGCCCTGGCCGAAGGCCGCGAGATGCTCACCGAGCCCGAGGCCAAGGCGCTGCTGGCCGCAGCCGGCGTGTCCGTGGTCGCCACCACCATCGCCGGGCCCACAGCTCAGGCCGCCGTGCAGGCCGCGCGCACGCTGGGCTTTCCCGTGGTGCTGAAGGTGCTGTCGGCCCAGATCTCGCACAAGAGCGACGTGGGCGGCGTCACGCTGAATCTAGAGTCCGAGCAGGAGGTGGCCGCCGCGGCCCAGGCCATCCTGGCGCGCGCTGCACAACGGCGGCCCGACGCCGTCATCGAGGGCTTCACCGTCCAGCCCATGGTGCGCCGCCCGCGCGCGCTGGAGCTCATCATCGGCAGCAGCATCGACCCCCAGTTCGGCCCGGTCCTGCTGTTCGGCCAGGGCGGCACCGCCGTGGAGGTGCTGGCCGACCGGGCCGTGGCCTTGCCACCGCTGAACGCCGCGCTGGCCCGCGCGCTGATCGAGCGCACGCGCGTGGCCCGGCTGCTGCACGGCTGGCGCGATGTGCCGCCCGCCGACATCGACGCCGTGGTGGGCACCTTGCTGGCCGTCTCCGAGCTGCTGGCGCGCGAGCCGCGCATCGCCGAGATCGACATCAACCCGCTGCTGTGCGACGCCCAGGGGGCCCTGGCACTGGACGCCCGGGTGCGGGTCAGCGCCACGGCCCCCGGAGGCGCGCAGCGCTTTGCCATCCGGCCCTACCCGCAGGAACTGGTGGAGACCGTGGCCTGGCAGGGGCGGACGCTGGTGCTGCGCCCCATCCGGCCCGAGGACGAACCCCAGCACGCCGCTTTCGTCGAGCGCCTGGACCCGCTGGACATGCGCCTGCGCTTCTTCTACAGCCGGCGCCGCATCGGCCCCGCCGAGATGGCGCGGCTGACACAGATCGACTACGAGCGCGAGATGGCCTTCATCGCCACCGCCGCGGACGCGGCGGGCCGGGAGGAAACCCTGGGCGTGGCCCGCGCCGTGGCCGACCCCGACAACGAGCAGGCCGAATTCGCCATCGTCGTGCGCTCCGACCTCAAGGGCGGCGGCCTGGGCGAGCTGCTGATGCGCAAGCTCATCACCCACTTCCGCAGCCGCGGCACCCGCCGCCTGGTGGGCGACGTGCTCAAGGAAAACGAGCGCATGCTGGAGCTGGCCCGGCACCTGGGCTTTGAGGTCGATCCCGACGCGCAAGAACCCGACACGACCCGGGTGGTGCTGGCCTTGGAGGCCCTGCCAAGCATCTCCTGACGGAGCTCAGGCAGCGTCGGGCCGAGGCGGTGCGGGAGCCGGGGCCGGGGCCGGCATCGGCAGGTGCTGCGCCGCCGTCACCCCCATCGAGACATAGATGCTGGTCAGCGCCTCGGCGCCCACCTCGGCCGGGCTCACCCACTCCTGCGGCACGAACAGCAGGCCGCCGCCAATGGGCACGGGCGCCGTGGGCACCAGCACCGCCAGGCAGGCCCGGCCGGCCACGTCCACGGGCTCGGAACTCGACAGCAGCCCGAGAACCGACGCGCCGCCCGGCCCGCCGAAGTGGCACCACACCGGCGTGAGCGAACGCGCACCGCCCTCGGCGCCGCCAGCGGGGTTCTGCTGCAGCAGGCCCACCATGCGCTGCGCCAGATCCCACACCGTGCGCACCAGCGGAATGCGGCGCAGCAGCCGGTCCACCAGCCGCGCCATGCTGCGGCCGATGGCGCGTTCGATCAGCACGCCCAGCAGCAAGATGGCCAGCGCCACGATGCCCAGGCCGATCAGGTAGCCCACGAGTTCGGAGCCGGTCACGCCCAGGCCGATGCCGCCCAGCACCGAACCCACCGCGCTGCCCGGGCCCAGCCAGCGCCACAGCAGGCTCACCGCCCACCAGAACACGAACACCGTGGCGGCCAGCGGCAGCGCCGCCAACGCGCCGGTGACGAAGGTGCGCAGCAAGTGGGATGAGGCGGTCTTCATGCGGCTGGATTATGGGAGGCCGGCGTCAGCGGTCGGCCCTGCGCCGCACCCCGCTGCCGCAAAGTCAGGCAAACACGTCCAGCAAGGAGCCCTGGGCGCGGGTGCCGGCCTGGAACACGGCCAGCTGGGCCGGCATGGCGTTTCGGGCCTGGAGCCGGACCACCAGATCTTCGTGCATCGACGGGTCCGCGGCCTGCTCGCGCAGGGTCGAAGCCGTGACGCCCCATCCGCGTGGTCCGCCAGACCGGTGGGTGCGGGGGATGTGCCGCAAGATCAGTTCAAGACCGACCAGGAAGCCCTCGACGTGGCGATGCAGGCACCTGGCGATGAGCCGATGGCGTTCCTGGGGTCGCCACCGGACGAGGGCAGGCTCAGGCCGGCCGTACGCGGCACCGCACCGGGCCGAAGATGGGACGCTGCCGTGCGTGGACAATCCCGATGTGTACCAGCCATCCCAGCACGACGTGCGACGCTTCTTCTGCGAGGTGTGGCGCAAGCACACCGCAGGCCTGCCGCTGGACGCGATGGAGTCCCAGGCCGCCCCGTGGGTGGCCGATCACCCCGAGTACGCCGCCGAGCTGCGCGACGTGGAGGCCGCTCTGGCGGCCACCTACACCGTAGAGGACGGCCGGGCCAACCCTTTCCTGCACCTGAGCATGCACCTGAGCATCGCCGAGCAGGTGTCCATCGACCAGCCCGGAGGCATCCGCCAGGCCGTCGACCTGCTGGCCCGCCGCCTGGGCTCGCTGCACGAGGCGCACCACCAGGTGATGGAGTGCCTGGGGGAGATGGTCTGGGCCTCGCAGCGCAGCGGACTGCCCCCCGACGGCGTGGCCTACCTGGAGGCCGTGCGGCGCCGCGCTACTTCGCGACCGTGACCCAGGGCACCTCCAGCCAGTTGTCGGCGCGGTGCACCACCGTCACGTTGCTGCGTGCCGCCCAGGGAATGACCTGACGGTGCAGCGGGATGGTGTGGACCTGGTCCTTCCACTCGCGCAGCGCGGCCTTGATGAGTTCCTCGCGCTTCTTCGGGTCGGCCTCCACGCTGGACTGCGCGGCCAGCGCGTCGAAGCGGTCGTTGCGTGAGCGGCCGTAGTTGTACAGGCCCACGCCCTTGTCGCCCAGGTTGCGCATGACGGGGGTCAAGGTGGTCTCGGCATCGGTGACCGCGCCACCCCAGCCCAGCATGTACAGGCTGGTGTCGTGCTTCTCGAGCTTGGGAAAGTAGGTGGCCCGAGGCATGGCATTGACCTTGATCCGGACCTTGATCTGCGCCCACATGCCGGCCAGCGCGATGCAGATCTCCTCGTCATTGACGTAGCGGTTGTTGGGGCAGTCCAGCGTGACTTCGAAGCCGTCCGGGTAGCCGGCCTCGGCCATGAGGCGGCGCGCCAGCGCCAGATCGAAGGGTGCACGCCGGTCGATCTCCGGATCGTTGAAGTAGGCCAGCGGCGAGGGCGTCATGCCGCCCGTAGGCACGCTCTGGCCGTTCATCAGCTTGGTCTTCATGGTCTCGATGTCCACGGCGTGGAACAGTGCGCGGCGCACCCGCACGTCCTTGAACGGGTTGCGGTTCTTGACGCTGCCGTACAGCAGTTCGTCGCGGTGCTGATCCATGCCGATGAACACCACCCGGTTCTCCGGCCCGTCGACCACCTTGACCCCGGCGGTATTGCGCAGGCGTGCCACGTCACGCGGGGCGGGATCGAGCACGAAATCGATCTCACCCGACACCAGCGCGGCCAGCCGGGTGGCGTCGTTGCTGATGGGGGTGTAGACGATCTCCTGCACGTTGCCTTCGAAGCGGCCCCACCAGTTGGGGTTGCGCTTGTAGGTGGTCCTGATGCCCGGCTGGCGGCTCACCAGCATGAAGGGGCCGGTGCCGTTGGTGTTGAAGCTGGCGTGGCTTTCCTCCTTGTTCTTGAAGTCCAGGGGCTTGAGCACCCGGTGCCGCTCGGCCCAGGACTTGCTCATGATCCACAGCGAACCCAGGTGCTGCAGGAACACCGGGTTGACCTTGTCCATGCGGAACTCGACCGTCAGCGGGTCGACCGCCACGGGTGTGCCCACCGCGTTGGCATAGACGTTGATCTGGGAGGTGGTTTCCTTGGCGCGGTTCACCGAGAAGACCACATCCTCGGCGGCAAAGGGCGAACCATCGTGGAACCTGACCCCCGGACGCAGTTTGAATCGCCAGGTCAACGGCCCGGTCTGCACCCACTCGGTGGCCAGGGCGGGCACGAAACTGAGCTGCCGGTCACGCCGGATGAGGTACTCATAGACCTGACCGTTGATCATGTTGGTCAGACCCTCGTTCTGCGAGTGCGGATCCATGGTCTGGGCGTCGCCCTGACTGGCCCAGCGCAGGGTCTGGGCCTGCACGGAAGCGGCCCAGGGAACAGCCAGGCTGACGGCCAGGGTCATCAGGCACACAAGAGTCTTCATGAGCGCGCTCCGCGAGGTGCAAGAGATGGTGCCCCGCACGATGACACAGTTGCGAGGCGCTCAGTCAGGGGGATAACCCTCTTCGGTCAAGGCCGCAGCGAAAGCCTGTGCAGGTTGGCCGGACTCGATCACCAACTTGCGGGTGGGCAGGTCGATGGACAACTGCGCCGCCGGGTCGACCTGCTGCACGGTGGCGGTGACGGTCCGGACGCAGTGGCCGCAGGTCATGTCAGGCAGGGTGAATTCGATCGTCATGTCTTGTTCCTTGTCAAGGCGGATGCTGCTGGCATTGCGGGCGCAAGCTTAGAGTATGCGCATGGCCGAGCACACTCTGAACATCGACGGCATGACCTGCGCCAGTTGCGTGTCGCGGGTGGAGAAGGCCCTGGCCCGGGTGCCGGGCGTGCAGTCCGCCAGCGTCAACCTGGCCACGGAACAGGCGCAGGTCAGCGCCCAGGGGGAGACCGATCCCCTGCTGCTGCTGGCGGCCATCCAGCGCGCCGGCTACGAAGCCAGCCTGGTGCAAGCCGATGCCGATGGGCTGGCCGAGCCGGCGCACCGCCGCCATGACGAGGGCTGGAAGGTGGTCGTGGCCGCGGGCCTGTCGCTGCCGCTGATGCTGCCCATGGTGGGTGACCTGCTGGGTCGGGATTGGATGTGGCCGGCCGGCGTGCAGGCCCTGCTGGCCGCACCCGTGCAGTTCTGGCTGGGCGCGCGCTTCTACCGCGCGGGCTGGGCCGCCGTGAAGGCCCGGGCCGGCAACATGGATCTGCTGGTGGCCATCGGCACCACCGCGGCCTTCGGCCTGAGTCTCGCGCTGTGGTGGCAGGCGCCTGCCGGGCATGCGCCGCACCTGTACTTCGAGAGCGCCGCCGTGGTCATCACCCTGGTCATGCTCGGCAAGTGGATGGAGTCCCGCGCCAAGCACCAGACGCTGGCTACGCTGCAGTCGCTGCGCGGGCTGCGCCCCGAGACCGCCCGCATCCGCCGGCAGGGGGTGCAGACCGAAGTGCCGCTGTCGGCGCTGCGCGTGGGCTCCGAGGTGGTGGTGCACCCGGGCGAGCGCCTGCCCACGGATGGCTTGATCATCGAGGGCCGAAGTCACCTGGACGAGTCGCTGCTCACGGGCGAAAGCCTGCCCGTGGCACGGGAGGTCGGACAACCGGTCACCGGCGGCGCCCTCAACCTCGAGGGCCTGATCGTGGTGCGCACCACCGCCATCGGGGCCGAGACGCAACTGGCCCGCATCGTGCGGCTGGTGGAGTCGGCCCAGGCCCGCAAGGCGCCCATCCAGCAACTGGTGGACAAGGTCAGTGCGGTGTTCGTGCCCACAGTCATCGTCATCGCGCTGGTCACGGGCCTGGCGTGGTGGATGCTGAAGGGCGACGCCGTGGCCGCCATCCTGAACGCCGTTTCGGTGCTGGTCATCGCCTGCCCCTGCGCCCTGGGCCTGGCCACGCCGGCCACGCTGATGGTGGGCACCGGCCTGGCCGCGCGCCATGGCATCCTGGTGCGCGACGCTCAGGCACTGGAGACGCTGCGCACGGTGCGGATCGTCGCCTTCGACAAGACCGGCACGCTCACCCAGGGCCAGCCACGCCTGATCGCCTGTACCTCGATGGCGGGCACGGCGGAGGACGACGCCGAAGTGCTTCGCCTGGCCGCCGCCTTGCAGGCCGGCAACGACCACCCGTTGGCACGCGCGGTGCTGCAGGCCGCCGCCAGCGCGCAGGCGCCCGCCGCCATGGCGGCGCCGGCCACCGGATCCAGCGCTGAGGCAAGCGCCGGAGACAGTGCCGGCACAGGTGCTGGCGCAGGCGCCCGGGTGCGCGCCGTGCAGCTCGTGGCGGGCCGGGGCGTGCAAGCCCAGGTGGACGGCCGCGAACTGCGCCTGGGCAGCACGCGCTGGCTGCAGGAATGCGGCCTGGACCCCGGACCGCAGCAGGTCCTGGCATCGCAGGCCGCGTCAGCGGGCCAGACGGTGTCCTGGCTGTTCGAGCCGGCGGCTTCAGATGCGGGCCACGCCCGGGTGCTGGGGCTGCTGACCTTCGGCGACCAGGCCAAGGACGGCGCGGCGCAGGCCATCGCCCGGCTGCGGGCGCAGGGGCTGCGGGTGGTGATGCTCAGCGGCGACAACCAGGGCGCCGCGCAGTCCATGGCACGCACGCTGGGCATTGATGAAGTGCGCGCCGAGGTGCTGCCAGGCGACAAGGCGCGGGTCGTGGGCGAGTTGAAGGCCGAACTGACGGCGGGAGAAGGCGTGGCAATGGTGGGCGACGGGGTCAACGACGCCCCTGCGCTGGCCGCCGCTGACGTGGGCCTGGCCATGGCCGCGCAGGGTGCGGGAACCGATGTGGCCATGCAGACCGCCGGTCTGACCCTGCTGCGGGGCGACCCGAACGCGGTGGTGGAGGCATGGGAGCTGTCCTGGGCCATCCGGCGCAAGCTGCGCCAGAACCTCTCCTGGGCCTTTGCCTACAACGTGGTGGGCCTGCCGTTGGCTGCCCTGGGGCTGCTCAGCCCGGTGCTGGCGGGTGCAGCCATGGCGCTGTCCAGCGTCAGCGTGATCACCAACGCCCTGACCCTGCGGCGCTGGCGACCCAAGGCGCTGCCGGTCAGCGGAACCTGGGCTGCGCCACGGTCTTGAGATCGCCCGGCAGCGAGCCGATGTAGTCGGCCATGGCCTTGAGTTCGCTGGGCTTGAAGGCCTTGACCTGCGCGGCCATGATGGCGTTGCCGCGACCCAGCGTGGCCAGCCCTTCGGTCTTGTAGGACTTCAGCGCCACGTAGAGGTAGTCCGCGTGCTGGCCGGCCAGCTTCGGGTAGGCGGGATTGATAGGCTTGTTGTAGTCCACGCCGTGGCAGGAGGCGCAGGCCCCCTTGTCCAGCAAAGCCTTGACCTGTTCAGAGGGCGCCCGGACAGTTTGCGCGACGCTGACGACGCTGCTTCTGCCGTGCTGCTCGTAGAAGGCGCCCAGGTCAGCCATCTGCTGCTCGGTCAGGGACCAGGCAATGCCCTTCATCGTGGGATGCTTGCGCTCGCCCTTCTGGTAGGCCAGCAGAGAGGCGACGATGTAACTCGCGTTCTGGCCGGAAATCATCGGGACCCGGTGCACCTCGGGAAAGCTGGCCTGGTAGCCGGGGATGCCGTGGCAGCCTATGCACATGGCCGCCAGCTTCTCGCCGGCCTTGGCATCCTGAGCCGCTGCGGTCAGGGACACGCCGGCCAGCGCCAGCAACACAGTCAACGCTCTGATCATCGAACTTCCCTCGGAATCTCTTGGCCTGCTCACCGCAGCCCTGCGGCGGATGTGCACTCTGTCAGCGGACGCCACGGCGCTGCACCCGCAAGCTTGCTCCACCCTGAATTATAGGGCGGCCTTTATACTGGTTTGCCTCGTGGACAAGGCCCTGCTGCACGCTCTTGTCCCCATGCGGCGGCTGCGGCGCAAGCGTCTGCGGTACGCAGGCCTGGCGCCCAGCTCGCCGAGGCAGGGGCTGCTGCATCCACCCACCTTGCCACCACCCTTCCCAGGGCTCGCGCCAACATGAAGTTCAAGGGTTCCGACCACTACGTTGCCACTGACGACCTGATGCTGGCCGTCAACGCGGCCCTCACGCTCAAGCGCCCGCTGCTGGTCAAGGGCGAGCCGGGCACCGGCAAGACCATGCTGGCCGAGGAGGTGGCGCAGGCGCTGAACATGCCCTTGCTGCAATGGCATGTGAAAAGCACCACCAAGGCCCAGCAGGGCCTGTACGAGTACGACGCCGTCAGCCGCCTGCGCGACAGCCAGCTCGGCGACGAGAAGGTCAAGGACATCCAGAACTACATCGTGCGCGGCGTGCTGTGGCAGGCCTTCACTGCCGAGCAACCGGTGGCCCTGCTGATCGACGAGATCGACAAGGCCGACATCGAGTTCCCGAACGATCTGCTGCGCGAGATCGACCGCATGGAGTTCTACGTCTACGAGACGCGCGAGCTCATCAAGGCGCGGCACCGGCCGCTGGTGTTCATCACCTCCAACAACGAGAAGGAGTTGCCCGACGCCTTCCTGCGCCGCTGCTTCTTCCACTACATCAAGTTCCCCGACGCGCCCACCATGCAGGCTATCGTGGACGTGCATTTCCCCGGGCTCAAGAAAGAGTTGCTGGGCGCGGCCCTGAAGACCTTCTACGAGGTGCGCAACCTGCCCGGCCTGAAGAAGAAGCCCAGCACTTCCGAGCTGCTGGACTGGCTGAAGCTGCTGGTGGCCGAGGACATCCCGCTGGAGGTGCTGCAGAGCAAGGACGACAAGGTGGCGGTACCCCCCCTGGTGGGCGCCTTGCTGAAGAACGAGCAGGACGTCACGCTGTTCGAGAAGTTGGTCTTCATGCAGCGCAACCACCGATGAGCGCTGAGATGAGCAGCCCCTGGATCGAACCCCTGGTGATGGCCGGCGGGCATGCGCAGTTGCTGCCCTTGGCGTGGGAGCACGAAGCGGCCTTGTGCGATGCCGTCAGGGACGGCGAGCTCTGGAAGCTCTGGTACACCGCCGTGCCGACACCTGAAGGCATGAAGGCCGAGATCGAGCGGCGCCTGAAGCTGCAGGCCCAAGGCCTGATGCTGCCCTTCACCGTCGTCGATGCCGCCGGCCGCATCGTGGGCATGACGACCTACATGAACGTCGATGCCGCCAACCGGCGCGTGGAGATCGGCAGCACCTGGTATGCGCAGAGCACGCAGCGCTCGGCGCTGAACACCGAATGCAAGCGCATGCTGCTGGGCCACGCCTTCGAGAGCCTGCAGTGCATCGCCGTGGAGTTCCGCACGCACCGCCTGAACACCCAGAGCCGCCGCGCCATCGAGCGCCTGGGCGCGCAACTGGACGGCATCCTGCGCGCGCACCAGATCGGACACGGCGGCACCTTGCGCGACACCGCGGTCTACAGCATCACCGCGGCGGAGTGGCCGGTGGTCAAGACGCACCTCGACTTCCAGCTTGCCCGCAGCCGCTGACACATGAACGCCCAAGACGCCCGATCCAGGGGCAAGGCCCGCGCCCGAAAGAAGACACCTTTCGCCATCGAGCACCTGTGGCAGCTCGACCGTCTGGGCGCCCCCAGCCTGTCGCCGGACGGGGCGCAGGCCGCGGTGGCGGTGACCTCATACGCCATGGAGGACAACAAAGCCTCCAGCAGCTTGTGGCTGCTGTCCACCCTGGGCGGCCAGCCTCGCCGCCTGACCTCCTGCGGCGAGAAGGACGGGCAGCCGCGCTTCAGCCCGGCCGGGGACCGCATCGGCTTCATCGCCAAGCGCGAGCAGGAGGGCCACAAGGACGAGACGCCGCAGCTGTACCTGATCCCGGTGGACGGCGGCGAGGCGCAGCGTGCGGGCGATGTGGCCACGGGCGTGGAGGCCTTCCGCTGGTGCCCGAACGGGCGTCAGGTGGTCTTCGTGTCCTGGGTCTGGCCCGAGCTCAAGGGCTCGGCGGCACAGGCCAGACGCCATGCCGAGTTCGGCAAGCGCAAGGAAAGCGGCTACGCCACCAGCCAGGCACAGAACCGCCACTGGGACCACCACATGCCCATGGGCCGGGTGGCCCGCCTGCACCTGATGGACCTGGCCACGGGCCGCGCGCGCGACCTCTTCGAAGGTACGGCTTACGAGCTCGAACGCGCCGAGCCCGATGGCCAGTGCTTCGATGTCTCGCCCGATGGGCGGCGTCTGGTCTTCGCCTTCGACCCCGCGCCGCAAAAGCGGGGCGATGGCCGATTCGCGCTGGCCGAGATCGATCTGAAGACCGGACGCATCCAGGTCATTGCCCAGAATGCGGCCTGGGATTTCAGCGCGCCCAGCTACAGCCCGGACGGTCAACGCATCGCCTTCGTCGCCAGCCACCAGGGCCTGAAACACACGATGCCAGGTCAGTTGGCCGTATGGAAGCGCCAGGGGGGCCGCTGGGACGTCATCAGCGCCGACTGGGACCATGAGGTGCATGCGCCGCTGCGTTGGGACGATGCGGTCGCTGCGGCCGATGCGGTTCTGCTGTGCGCCGAGCACGAGGGCCGGCGCCACCTCTGGCGCTTCGACCTTGAAGCCCGGCAGGCCGAGGTGGTGGTTGCGGGCGGCTGCGTTCACGCCTTCGACCTGGCTGCCGGCCGGCTCGTCACGCTGGCGGACTGCGCCCAGCACCCGGGGCGTGTACACGCGCACAGCCTGCAAACCGGCCCGCCCGTGCCGGCCCGACGCCTTGAACAATTCAACGACAAGCTGCTGTCCACCCTGGACTTCGGCCGCACCGAGGAAACCTGGATCACCGGTGCGCTGGGCGAACGGGTGCAGGTCTGGCTGACCTTCCCGCCCGACTTTGACCGGCAGCGCAAGCACCCGCTGATGCACAACATCCATGGCGGGCCGCACACTGCGGCGGGCGACACCTGGCACTACCGTTGGAACACCCACCTGTTTGCGGCCCAGGGCTACGTGGTGGCCAGCGTGAACTACCACGGCTCGTCGAGCTTCGGTCACGCCTTCCTGGACAGCATCACCCACCGCCGGGGCGAACTGGAGCTGCTGGATATCGAGGCAGCCACTGACGCGCTGCTGAAGAAGCCCTGGGTCGACCGCCAGCGCGTCTTCGCCGCTGGCGGCAGCTACGGCGGCTACATGGTGGCGTGGATGAACGCGCATGTGAAGCCCGGCCGATACCGGGCCTACATCTGTCACGCCGGCTGCTTCGACTGGGCGGGCATGTTTGCCGACGATGCCTACCACTGGCATGCCAAGGAGCTGGGCGCCTGGTACTGGGACGACATGGCCCAGGTCCATCGCCAGAGCCCCCATGCCCATGCCGCGGGCATGCGAACGCCCACGCTGGTGATCCACGGTGCCCTGGACTACCGGGTGCCCGACGCGCAGGGCCTGGCGTACTACAACACGCTCAAGGCCCGTGGCGTGGACGCACGACTTCTGTGGTTCCCCGACGAGAACCACTGGATCCTCAAGCCCCGCAACAGCCGCCAGTGGTATGGCGAGTTCTTCGACTGGCTGCGGGCCCACGATCCGGCCCATGCGGCGGGGCGCAAGGTGCCCGGCCGGGCCGGCAGGAAGCGGGGCTGAGCATGCTGATCAACTTCTTCTACACGCTGCGCGCGGCCAGGCTGCCGGTGTCGGTGAAGGAGTACCTGACCTTGCTGGAAGCGCTCAAGGCCGGGGTGATCGACGACGAAGGCGGTCCGAGCGTGGACAAGTTCTACTTCCTGTCACGCACCACCCTGGTCAAGGACGAGGTGAACTTCGACAAGTTCGACCGGGCCTTTTCCGCCTACTTCAAGGGGGTGGAACTGCTGACGGACTACACGCAGGACGTGCCGCTGGAGTGGCTGCGCAAGGCGCTGGAACTGGAGCTGTCGCCCGAGGAGAAGGCGGCCATCGAGAAGATGGGCTGGGACGAGCTGATGGAGACCCTGAAGAAGCGCTTCGAGGAGCAGAAGGAGCGCCACGAGGGCGGCAACCGCATGATCGGCACGGGCGGCACCAGCCCCTTTGGCGCCTACGGCTACAACCCGCAGGGCATACGCATCGGCCAGGACAAGGGCCGCAACCGCAGTGCGGTGAAGGTGTGGGACCAGCGCGCCTACAAGGACTACGACGACACCAAGGAGCTGGGCACGCGCAACATCAAGGTGGCGCTGCGCCGGCTGCGGCGCTTCGCGCGCGAAGGCGCCGCCGAGGAACTCGATCTCGACGACACCATCCACAGCACGGCGGCCAATGCCGGCATGCTGGACATCAAGCTCGTGCCCGAACGCCACAACCGCGTCAAAGTGCTCTTGCTCATGGATGTGGGCGGCACCATGGACGAGCATATCCACCGCGTGGAAGAGTTGTTCAGCGCCGCCAAGACCGAATTCAAGCACCTGGAGTTCTATTACTTCCACAACTGCGTCTACGACTTCATGTGGAAGAACAACCGCCGCCGCTTCAGCGAGAAGTTCCCGACCTGGGACGTGATCCGCAAGTACAACCGGGACTACAAGCTGATCTTCGTGGGCGACGCCACCATGAGCCCCTACGAGATCCTGCAGCCCGGTGGCAGCGTGGAGTACAACAACGAGGAGCCCGGGGCCGAATGGCTGCAGCGCCTGACCCACGCCTTCCCGAAGTTCGCCTGGATCAACCCGGAGCCCCAGGGCGTGTGGCAATACCGCCAGAGCATCGCCGTCATGCAGCAACTCATGAGCCAGCGCATGTTCCCGCTCACGCTGGCCGGGCTGGAGGCGGCGATGCGGTTGCTGACCAAATGAGCCCGTGTGCCCGGCGCTGGCTGGGCCGCGTGCTGCTGGCCGTCGCGGCCCTGGCGGGCAGTGGTTGCGCTTTGCTGGGGGCAAGACCCGGTGCATCGGTGAGCGCGTCCGCACCAGAGTCCGCCCCCGCGCCAGGGCCCGCCGCCCTGGACCTCGAGATCGACGCGCCGCCGGATCTGCGTCTCTTGCTGGGGCGTCACCTGGACCTGGCGCGCCTGGCCACGGTGGCACGCGGTGAGCGGCTGACCGAAGGCGAACTCTCGCGCCTGATCGACGCCGCACCGGCACAGACGCGAGAGTTGCTGCAGACCGAAGGCTACTTCGAGCCCGTGGTCCAGATCCGGCGGCGTCCCGCCGCAAGCCCTGACGGACCGCCCCTCGTGGTGCTGCAGTTGAAGCCCGGCCCCCGCACACTGGTCGCCCGGGTGGATCTGGAGTTCGAAGGCAGCTGGGCCGAGGCGGTGAAGGCCGGCCGCCCGGATGCCGTGCAGACCCTGCAGGGCCTGCGGGACCACTGGACGCTGAAGACCGGCGCGCCGTTTCGCAACCAGACCTGGGCCGATGCCAAGACCGCCAGCCTGGCGCGGCTGCGGGCGGCGGGACACCTGGCGGCCGCCTGGGGCCGAACCGAGGCCGACATCGATCCTGCTGAGCACCAGGCCTGGCTGCGGCTGTCCGCCGACCCCGGGCCGCTGTTCCTCAGCGGTGAGTTGCGGGTGGAAGGTCTGCGGCTGCACGACCTTCAGACCGTGAGCCACCTGGCCAACTTCGGGCCCGGCACGCCCTTGACCGAGACCCTGGTGCTGGACTTTCAGGACCGCCTGCAGAAGTCCGGCCTGTTCCAGCGGGCCACGGTGGCGGTGGAGCCTGCGCCCGATCAGGCCGCAGCCGCGCCAGTGGCGGTGCAGGTCGAGGAATCCCCTCGGCAGCAGCTCGTGCTGGGCGTGGGCGTGAGCGCCAACACGGGGCCGCGGGCCACGGTGGAGCACATCGACCGGCGGCTGTTCGGCCAGGCGGCCACCTCTCGCAACAAGGCCGAGTGGGGCCTCGCGCGGCAGGCCTGGGATGGCGAGATCAGCACCCACCCCGGGCCGCAGTTGTACCGCTGGCTGGCTGGCGGCACTGTCGAGCGACTGAAGTCCGACACCGACGTGGTACTGGCCCAGCGCCTGCGCGCCGGCCGCATCCAGGACTCGCCCAGGATCGAGCGCTTCCAGTTCGTCGAGGTGGACCGGTCAGCCCGACGCACGGCCATCGACAAGAGCGTCTCTGTCGCCCTGTCGGCCAATCACCACTGGTCGTGGCGCGACGTGGACAACCCGGTGCTGCCGACCCGGGGGCTGACGGCCAGCCTGCAGACGGGCCTGGGCCAGGCGCGTGACAGTTCCGGGATAGACGGCGCCTTCGGGCGGGTGTGGGGCCGCGTCACCGGCTACCTGCCGCTGGGGGCGCAGTGGTACGCCCAGGCTCGGGTGGAGGCCGGCCAGGTGGTCTCCCCTGCCGGGCTGGACGTGCCGGACACACTGCGCTTTCGGGCCGGGGGCGACGACTCGGTACGCGGCTACGCCTACCGCTCGCTGGGTCCGACCCGCAACGGCACGGTGGACAGCGGCAAGGCCGTCCTGACCACCAGCATGGAGCTCGCCCGTCCCCTGAGCGACAGCCTGCCGCAGTTCTGGGGCGCCGTGTTCGTTGACGCGGGACAGGCCGCCGATCGCTTCTCGGACCTGCGTCCCGTGGTGGGCGCTGGCGTCGGCTTGCGCTGGCGCAGTCCCGTCGGTCCGCTGCGTCTGGATCTGGCCTACGGCGAGGCCGTGCGCAAGACCCGGCTGCACTTCAGCGTCGGGATCTCGTTCTGACCGCCCCCGGCGCCCTCAACGCGGGGCACGCTCGGCGTAGGGAGTGACCTGGGTGGCCTCGATGCGGTAGCCCGACATTCCCATGTACGAGTCGGTGCGGGCGCCCGTGAGCACGCCGGTGACCCAGACGGTATCCATCGAGCGGAAGCCCTTGGCCGCAGCCTTGGGCAGCACGTGGACGATCTGGTTGGCCGGCGGCGGCGGGCTGTGGATGCAGGCGCCGAAGTAGGGTACGAGCAGGAACTCCTTCAGCCCGTCCTTGGTCTCCTCCAGCGGTACCAGGTAGCCCGGCAGGCGCACCAGTTGGCCCACCATGGCCGGATTGATGGGCGCGTTGTCCCAGGCCTCGCGCAGCTTGGACAGGGCCGTGATGGCCCGCGGGTCGGCGTCGCTGAGGATGGACAGGTTCAGACCCTTGAGGTCCTTCATCGGATCCCAGTCCGCAGGCACCAGTGCCTCCCAGCCGATGGTGCGCGGGGCCCCGGCGGGAGCGGCCGGGGCCGTTCTGCCGCCACCCGGGGGCGTCGGCGCGATGGGCGGGGCCATGGTGGGCACGCCGGGAACCGGCTGGGCCAGCACCCGCCCCAGGGGCACCAGTGCGGCCACCGCGAAAACGATGGCCAGGGCGCAGAGCCCGGGCCGCTGAACGGGGAAACTGGGCATGGCGGGTCGCACAGAAGGGGTCGCGAAGCGGTTCATAGCCGTGGCGAGAGGCCATCGGCCAGGGACAGGCTGTAGGCGCGCCAAGCCGGCAGCAGGCTGGCCAGCATACCCGCGATCAGCACGGCAGCCAGCACCGCCCACTGCGTGACCTCGGGCGCGCCCATCTGCAAGGTGATGCCCAGCCGCCGCTGCAGCAGTGGCGCGGCCAGGGCCTGGGCGGCCAGGGCCGTGAGCACGCCCAGCAAGGCGCCAGCCGCAGTGACCACCGCGCCCTCCAGCACCAGCAACCACAGCACGTCGCGCGGACCCGCACCCACGGCGCGCAGCACCGCCAACTCCCTTCGGCGCTCGTTCAGGCCCGCCAGGACCGTGGCCACCAGCCCCGCCAGGCTGACCACCGCCACCAGCGCGGACACCAGCTGCAGGGCCCGCTCGCCCAGGCCAACGGCGTCCCACAGTTCGTCGAGGGCCACGCCCGGCAGCACGCCCAGCAGCGGCTCTCCTGGGTACTCGGCCACGAAGCGCTGCACGTTGAACACCGCCGCCCGGCTCTTCAGCCCCACCAAGGCGGCCGTCACCTGCTTGGGTTCCAGGTCGAACTTGCGCGCATCCTCGGCGGAGATGCGCAACCCCGGCATCGGGGCGCCGCCCACCCAGTCCAGGTGCAGCGCCTCCAGGGCCTGCAGGCTCACATGCACGGTGCGGTCCACCGGCGTGCCGGTGCGCTGCAGGATGCCGGTGATCACGAAGGCCTTGTCGGCATGCTCGGTGCCTGCAGCCGCACTCATGCCATGGGTCAGGGTGATGCGGTCGCCCAGGCGGTGACCCAGCCGCTGCGCCACCTCCGCGCCCAGCACAGCCTCGTACAGGCCGTCCAGGGTCCCGCTGAAGGGACGGCCCGCCTCCAGGGCCAATGGCTGCCGGTCCCCATAGGCGAAGTGCTGGAAGTAGCCCGTGGTGGCGCCCATGACCGGGAAGCCGCGGTACGAGTCGCCCAGTGCGATCGGTACCGTCCACGCCACGGCCCGGTGGGTGGACACCGCGCGCACGCTGTCCATGGAAATGCTGTTGGTGGCCCCGCCCACGCGAAACACGGCATACAGCATCAACTGCACTGGCCCGCTGCGGGCGCCCACGACCAGATCGGTGCCGCTGACGGCATTCGAAAAACTGCTGCGCAGGTCGCGTCGCAAGCCTTCGAGCGCCCAGAGCAGGGCGGTGGCGAGCGCGATCGAGGCCAGCACCAGGGCGAGGGTGCCACGCCGGTTCCAGGCACTGTGCGTGGCCAGCCGCAGGAGAAAGGTCATGGCACAGACACCTTCTCGGGCGGGAGTGGCCGAAGGGGCTGCAGGGGCTGCAGGGGCCGATCCGGCTGCAGGGCCTGCAAGGCGCGCAGGGAAAGGCGCTCATCGAAGTGGGCCGCGAGTCGCTCGTCATGGCTGACGAACACCAGGGTGCTGCCGCCCTCACGACACTCGCCCATCAACAGGGCCATGAAGGACTCCCGCAGCGGCTCATCCAGGGCGGACGTGGGCTCGTCTGCGATCACCAGTGCCGGTCGACCGATCAGTGCGCGGGCCGCCGCCACGCGCTGCTGCTGGCCGATGGACAGGGTGCCGGCGCTGCGCTGCCACAGTTCTGACGGCAACTCCATGCGCTGCAGCAGCCGTCGGGCTTCGTCCTGCGCCGAGCCGACGCATCGCTCGGCGCGCACGGGCGACAGCCAACAAGGCAGCAGCACGTTGTCCAGGCATGACAGGTACGACAGCAGATTGAACTGCTGGAAGATGACGCCGACGTGCTGCGCCCTGAACCGGTCCCGGCGCCCGGGCGGCAGGGCGGCCCAGTCCCGGCCGAGCAGGGCGACATGCCCCTGCCGGGGCAGCAGCACGCCCGCCATCAGGCCCAGCAGGGTGCTCTTGCCGCAGCCACTGGGGCCGTGCAGGAAATAGCTGCGCCCGGCGCGCAGGTGCAAGGCTTGCAGGTTCAGCACATCGGCAGACGTGCCTGGCCACGCGTAGCGCAGGTCGTGAATCTGCAACAGATCGGCGGGTTCGAGCATGGGGGCCGGTGGGCAGGGACCATCAACCCCTGCATTGTGGCCGGGCTGCCCTGGCCCCAGGACGCCCAGGGTCCGGGCCTCCGGTCAGGCATGGCGGGTCAGGCATGGCGGGTCAGGCGCATTACCATGGCACTGAACCTGCTTCAAGGTCTTGCCATGGAACTCACCCCGCGCGAAAAGGACAAGTTGCTGATCTTCACGGCCGCCCTGCTGGCCGAACGCCGGCGCGCGCGCGGCCTGAGGCTCAACCACCCCGAGGCAGTCGCCTTGATCACGGCCTCCGTGATGGAGGGCGCCCGCGACGGCAAGACCGTGGCCCAGTTGATGAGCGAGGGAAAGACCGTGCTGGCACGCGCCGATGTGATGGACGGCGTGGCGGAGATGATTCCAGACATCCAGGTCGAGGCCACCTTCCCCGACGGCACCAAACTGGTGACCGTGCACCAGCCCATCGCCTGATAGCTTGTGAAATATCCCCGCGCCTCAGCACACGCGACAAGCATCGCCACAGGCCTGTCTCCTTACCGGAATCGCACCCACATGAAGCATCTCCTGCTGCTGGGCGCCGTATTTTGTACAGCGGCATCCCGGGCTCACGACGGCCACGGCCTGACGGGCAACCACTGGCACCCCACCGATGTGGCCGGCTTCCTGATCGGTGCGGTGGTTGTGGCCGCCGTGCTGTGGTGGCGCGGGAGGAAGTGATGACGCCAGGCGAACTGCTCACCGATGACGGCGAATTCGAGCTCAACCCCGGCCGCCGCACGCGCAGCCTGGTGGTGGAGAACACTGCCGACCGCCCCATCCAGGTCGGCTCGCATTACCACTTCTGCGAGACCAACCGGGCCCTTCGCTTTGATCGAGAGGCCGCGCATGGCATGCGCTTGAACATCGCCTCGGGCACCGCCGTACGCTTCGAGCCGGGCCAGCAACGCACGGTGGAGCTCGTGGACTACGCCGGGGATCGGCAGGTCTGGGGGTTCCGCGGCCTCGTGCAGGGAGCCCTGTGATGGCGACGGTGGGCAGGCGCGCCTACGCCGAGATGTACGGCCCCACCGTGGGCGACCGTGTCCGCCTGGCCGACACGGGCCTGGTGGTCGAGGTGGAACAGGACCTGACCTTGCGCTCGGGCGGCTACGGCGAGGAAGTCAAGTTCGGCGGCGGCAAGACCATCCGCGACGGCATGGGCCAGAGCCAGCGCCGCAACGGCCCCGGAGCGGGTGACGCGGTGGACTGCGTGATCACCAACGCGCTGATCATCGACCACTGGGGCATCGTGAAGGCCGACATCGGCCTGCGCGGCCAGCGCATCTGCGGCATCGGCAAGGCCGGCAACCCGGATGTGCAGCCCGGCGTGGACATCGTCATCGGCCCGGGCACCGAGATCATCGCTGGCGAAGGGATGATCCTCACTGCAGGGGGCATTGACAGCCACATTCACTTCATCTGTCCGCAGCAGATCGAGGAAGCCTTGATGTCGGGCGTGACCACCATGCTCGGCGGCGGCACCGGACCGGCCACCGGCACTTTCGCCACCACCTGCACCCCTGGGCCGGCGAACATCGCCCGCATGCTGCAGGCGGCCGAGGCCTTCCCGATGAACCTGGGTTTCCTCGGCAAGGGCAATGCCAGCCGGCCCGAGGCCCTGGTGCAGCAGATACAGGTGGGGGCCATCGGGATGAAGCTTCACGAGGACTGGGGCACCACGCCCAGTGCCATCGACTGCTGCCTGAGCGTGGCCGACGCCACCGACACCCAGGTCTCCATCCACTCCGACACGCTCAACGAGTCGGGCTTCGTGGAGGACACCATTGCCGCGACCAAGGGCCGCACGCTGTGCGCCTTCCACACCGAGGGCGCGGGCGGCGGGCATGCGCCGGACATCATGAAGGTGGTGGGCGAGGCCAACTTCCTGCCCAGCAGCACCAACCCCACCATGCCCTACACCACCAACACGGTGGACGAGCATCTGGACATGCTGATGGTGTGCCACCACCTGGACGCCGCCATCGCCGAGGACCTGGCCTTTGCCGAAAGCCGCATCCGACGCGAAACCATCGCCGCCGAGGACGTGCTGCACGACCTGGGCGCCATCAGCATGATGAGCAGCGACAGCCAGGCCATGGGCCGCGTGGGCGAGGTCATCATCCGCACTTGGCAGACCGCGCACAAGATGAAGGCGCAGCGCGGCGCACTGCCCCAGGACAGTGAGCGCAACGACAACTTCCGCGTCAAGCGCTACGTGGCCAAGTACACCCTCAACCCGGCGTTGGCCAACGGCATCGCGCACGAGGTGGGGAGCATCGAAGTGGGCAAGTGGGCCGATCTGGTGCTGTGGAAGCCGGCGTTCTTTGGCGTCAAGCCGGCGCTGATCCTCAAGGGGGGCTTTATCGCCGCGGCGGCCATGGGCGACCCCAACGCCAGCATCCCGACGCCTCAGCCGGTGCACTACCGGCCGATGTTCGGCAGCTTCGGAGGGGCCCTGGCGAACGGTTCCATCACCTTCGTCAGCCAGGCGTCACTGGCCAACGGCGCCGCGGCGGGCCTGGGACTGCGCAAGACGCTGTCGGCCGTGAAGGGCTGCCGAACGGTGCGCAAGCCCGACATGGTGCACAACGGCTACCTGCCGGTGATGGACATCGATGCACAGACCTACGCGGTGCGCGCCGACGGCCAGTTGCTGACCTGCGAGCCGGCGCTGTCGCTGCCGATGGCGCAGCGCTACTTCCTGTTCTAGCCCCAGAAACGAAAAAGCCGCCCGAGGGCGGCTGTGCACCAGAACGTGGCCTCAGGCGGCCCGGGCGGGCGCCTTGTGTTCGGCCAGCGGCGGCTCGGGCGGCATGGGCAGCGCGTCCACCGACTCGCGCAGCGCCTTGCCGGGCTTGAAGTGCGGCACCAGCTTCTCGGGAATGGTCACCTGCGCGCCGCTGCGGGGATTGCGCCCCACGCGCGGCGGCCGGCGGCTGATGGAGAAGCTGCCAAACCCGCGGATCTCGATGCGGTGACCGCGCGCCAGGGCGTCGGTCATCGCATCGAGCATCGTCTTGACGGCAAACTCGGTGTCGCGCTGCGTGAGCTGCGCGAACCGCTCGGCCAGACGAAGCACGAGATCCGATCGGGTCATGGGCCTTACTCGTTGCCGCTGTTGTCGAGCTTGGCGCGCAGCAGGGCCCCCAGGCTGGTGGTGCCGGCGTTCTCGCGCTCGTTGCTCTGCGACAGACGCTGCATGGCCTCCTGCTGGTCGGCCACGTCCTTGGCCTTGATCGACAGCTGGATCGAACGCGCCTTGCGGTCCACGTTGATGATCATGACCGATACATCATCGCCCTCCTTGAGCACGTTGCGGGCATCCTCGACACGGTCGCGGCTGATCTCGCTGGCACGCAGGTAGCCGGTCACATCGTCAGCGAGCTGCACCTCGGCGCCACGAGGATCCACGGTCTTCACCTTGCCGTTGACCAAGGCCCCGCGGTCGTTGATCGTGGTGAAGGTGGTGAACGGGTCGGTGTCGAGCTGCTTGACGCCCAGGGAGATGCGCTCGCGCTCCACATCGATGGCCAGCACGATGGCGTCGACTTCCTGGCCCTTCTTGTAGTTGCGCACTGCCGATTCGCCCGGCTCGTTCCAGGACAGGTCGGACAGGTGCACCAGGCCGTCGATGCCCTGTGCCAGGCCGATGAACACGCCGAAGTCGGTGATGGACTTGACGGGGCCCTTGACGCGGTCGCCACGCTTGACGGTGGAGCTGAACTCCTCCCAGGGGTTGGCCTTGCACTGCTTCATGCCCAGGCTGATGCGACGCTTGTCCTCGTCGATCTCGAGCACCATGACCTCGGTCTCGTCGCCCAGCGACACCACCTTGGAAGGCGCCACGTTCTTGTTGGTCCAGTCCATCTCGGACACATGCACCAGGCCCTCGATGCCGGGCTCGATCTCGACGAACGCACCATAGTCGGCGATGTTGGTGACCTTGCCGAACAGCCGCGTGCCCGTGGGGTAGCGGCGGGCCACGCCGTGCCAGGGGTCGTCGCCCAGTTGCTTGATGCCCAGGCTGACACGGTTCTTCTCGGCGTCGAACTTCAGCACCTTGGCGCTGAGCTCCTGGCCCACCTGCACCACCTCGCTGGGGTGACGCACGCGGCGCCAGGCCATGTCGGTGATGTGCAGCAGACCGTCGATGCCGCCCAGATCCACGAACGCGCCGTACTCGGTGATGTTCTTGACCACGCCGTGCACGATGGCGCCTTCCTGCAGGGTTTCCAGCAGCTTGGCGCGCTCTTCACCCATGGAGGCCTCGACCACGGCGCGGCGCGACAGCACCACGTTGTTGCGCTTGCGGTCGAGCTTGATGACCTTGAATTCCATGGTCTTGCCCTCGAAGGGCGACATATCCTTCACGGGGCGGGTGTCGAGCAGCGAGCCCGGCAGGAAGGCGCGGATGCCGTTGACCAGCACCGTCAGGCCACCCTTGACCTTGCCGCTGACCGTGCCGGTGACGAAATCGCCGGACTCCAGCGCCGTCTCCAGCGACAGCCAGGACGCCAGGCGCTTGGCCTTGTCACGCGACAGGATGGTGTCGCCGTAGCCGTTCTCGACCGCGTCGATGGCCACGGAGACGTAGTCGCCCACCTGGACTTCGAGTTCACCCTGGTCGTTCTTGAATTCCTCGATGGGCACGTAGGACTCGCTCTTGAGGCCTGCGTTGACCACGACGTGGTTGAAGTCGATGCGCACCACCTCGGCGGTGATGACCTCGCCCGCGCGCATTTCGCTGCGCTGCAGGGATTCCTCGAAGAGGGCGGCAAAAGACTCTCCGCCTGCGGCGGCTTGAACTTGGGACATGTGGTTTCCTGCGCCGGCCCGATCAGGAATGGTGAAAGCCGGCAGTGTGTGCAACAGATGTTGCGGGGGTTGCGATGGTGACGATCACCGGGCCCGGTGGCCTGACGGCCGGAAGGGGAGCCCGGTGGGCGGTGGGCCCTGCCGGGAAGGGCCGGCGCCTGCGCACCGGCCCTTCGTCAGAAGGGCCTGCGCTGGCTCCACCACTCCCGCACGAGATCGACGGACTCGTCGATGCCCATGTCGGAGTTGTCCAGAGCCAACGCATCTTCGGCGGGCTTCAGAGGCGACGCGCTGCGGACTCTGTCCTGCTCGTCACGCCGCTCAAGGTCTGCGCGAAGGTCTGCGAGTTTAGCCTGAATACCCTTTGAAATCAATTGCTTATGGCGCCTGTCGGCCCTGCGGGCGGCACTCGCCGTGAGAAACACCTTGAGTGCAGCATCGGGAAAGACCACCGTGCCCATGTCCCGGCCATCGGCCACCAGCCCGGGCAGGCGCCGAAACGACAGTTGCAACTCGTGCAGCGCCTCGCGCACGGCGGGGTGGGCCGAGACCTGCGAAGCGAGCAGACCGCCGGCCTCGCTGCGCACTTCATCGGTGCGGTCCACGCCGTCCAGCAGCACGCGATCGCCCTCGAAGCGCAGATCCAGGCCACGGCAGACCTCTGCCACCGCGGCACTGTTCGTCAGGTCCACGCCTGCACGCTGCGCCGCCACGCCGGCGGCGCGGTAGATCGCGCCGGAGTCCAGCAGGTGATAGCCCAGGCTCAAGGCCAATCGCCCCGCCAGCGTGCCCTTGCCTGAAGCCGAGGGCCCGTCCACGGCGATCACCGGCACCGCAGCGGCGTCTGCGCGCGCCAGGCTGAACAGGGCCTCGAAGTAGTCGGGAAAGGTCTTGGCCACGCACGCCGGCTCCAGAATGCGCACGGGCACCGCCGCACCTGGCGTTGACGCCAGGGCCAGGGGGTTGAACGCCGCCAGGGACAGACACATCGCCATGCGGTGGTCGTCGTAGGTGTGGACCGCTGCGGCCTGCCACTGCACTGGGGGGGTCACCTCGATGAAGTCAGGGCCCTCGATCACGCGGGCGCCCGTCTTGCGCAGTTCGGCGGCCATGGCAGCGATCCGGTCGGTCTCCTTCACGCGCCAGCTCGCGATGTTGGTCAGGCGCGTCGGACCGTCGGCGTAGAGCGCCATCACGGCCAGCGTCATGGCCGCGTCGGGGATGTGGTTGCAGTCGAGCTGAAGCGCCTTCAGCGGCCAGGTGCCCCGCTCGACTTCCAGCCAGTTGGCGCCGCTGCGCACGGTGGCGCCCATGGCTTGCGCGGCCTCGACGAAGCGGATGTCGCCCTGGATCGAGGCAGCCCCCACGCCCTCGATGCGCACGGGCGCACCGGGCTGGGCGGCCAGGGCGCCCAGCGCGATGAAGTACGAGGCGGACGAGGCGTCGCCTTCCACATGCACATCGCCCGGCGTGCGGTAGGCGCTGCCCGCAGGCAGGGTGAAGCGCTGGAAGCCGTCGCGCTGCACCGCGATGCCGAACTGCGCCAGCATGTTCAGCGTGATCTCGATGTAGGGCTTAGAGATCAATTCGCCCTCGACCTCGATCACCACGGCCGCATCTGCAGCCACCAGCGGCAGCGCCAGCAGCAGCGCGGTGAGAAACTGGCTGGAGACGTCGCCGCGCACCCGGATTGGTTGCGACAGGTTCAGGCGGCCACCGGCGCGGCCCTGCAGCCGCAGGGGCGGGTAGCCCTCATGAGCCTCGCACGTGACCTCGCAACCGAGCGGGCGCAGCGCCTGCACCAGATCGCCGATGGGGCGCTCGTGCATGCGCGCGACGCCCGACAACCGGAAGTCCCCGCCCTGCGTGGCGGCCAGCACCGCCAGCGCCGCCGTCAAAGGCCTCATCGCGGTGCCGGCGTTGCCCAGGAACAGCGTGGCCTGGTGAACCTTCAGCCGCCCGCCCAGGCCCGTGACATGCCACTGTGCGCCACGGGATTCGACACCGCAGCCCAGGGCCCGCAAGGCCTCCAGCATCACCCGGGTGTCGTCCGACGCCAGCAGGTCGTGGATGACCGTGGTGCCTTCGGCCAGACCGGCCAGGAGCAACACGCGGTTGGAGATGCTCTTGGAGCCGGGCAGCCGCACCGTGCCGGCGGCGGACTTCAGGGGGGGCAGATCGAGGAAAGGGATCGCGTACATCGTGGTTTCAGCCGTTCACGGCCGCCTCCTGAGGTGCGGGTGCGGAACAGCCGCTCAGGGCGCCTCGTCGGCGGCGGCAGGTCTGGATGCGGCGCCGCCGGCAACTGCACCCATCGCAGCTCCCATCTCCCACCGGCTGCGCAGGGCGGATGGCTGGGCAATCTGATCCATCAGGCCCTGGGCATCACTGGCGAGCATGGCGCGCTCGATCTCCCCCAGCACGTGGCGAAAGCCTGCTGCCTGCGCCAGCACCTCGTCACGGTTGGCCAGCAAGATGTCGCGCCACATCGCGGGCTCGCCCCCTGCGATGCGCGTGAAGTCCCTGAAGCCCGGCCCGGCGAGCTGCAGCATGCGTTCGCCCTGCGGCTGGCGCGCCACGGCGGCCACGTAGGCAAAGGCCAGCAGGTGCGGCAGGTGGCTCACTGCCGCGAACGTGCGGTCGTGGTCTTCGGGGCTCATGTCGCTCACCACGGCGCCCATGGCCTGCCACAGGGCGCGCGCCCGGCGGGTCCGATCGGGGTCGGTTTCCTCCAGCGGCGTCAGGATCACGCGGCGGTCACGGTACAGGTCGGCATCCGAGGCGTCCACGCCCGCGCGCTCCTTGCCAGCGATCGGGTGAGCAGGCACGAACGCAGCGACGTCCGGCCCCAGGGCTGCGCGGGCAGCGGCCACCACATCCCGCTTGGTGCTGCCCACGTCCATGCAAAGGGCTTGCGGCGCCAGCGCCGTGCGCAGACTCGCGAGCACGTCAAATGTCGAGGCCACTGGGACCGACAGCAAGACGATCTCAGCCCCACGGACGGCATCGGCGGCGCTGTCACAGGCCTCGTCGATGACGCCGAGTTCCAGCGCCCGCCGACTGGAGGCCGGAGAGCGTGAATGGCCGGCGATGTGCCGCACCAGCCCCGCGCGCCGCAGGGCCAGCGCAACGCTACCCCCCATCAGCCCGCAGCCGATGATGCTCAGCCGCTCGATCATGTTCAGTGGGTGTCGACCGGGTAGGTGCCCAGCACCTTGAAGAAGGCGCAGGTGCCACGCAACTCTGCCAGGGCTGTGGCCACGCGCGGGTCATCGGGGTGGCCAGCGATGTCGATGTAGAAGTAGTACTCCCACTGGCCCGAGCGCGCAGGCCGCGACTCGAATCGTGTCATCGACACACCATGCGCCTTCAGCGGCACCAGCATGTCGTGCACGGCACCCGGACGGTTGGGCACGGACACCACCAGGCTGGTGCAGTCATGGCCGCTGGCGCCGGGCGCCGGCACCTGCTGGGGCAGCGCCACGATCGCGAAGCGCGTGCGGTTGTGCGCATCATCCTGAATGGCAGGGGCCACCACGTGCAGGCCGAATTCCGTAGCGGCACGCTCACTGGCGATAGCCGCCAGGGCATCGTCCAGTGCCGCCAGACGCGCGCCCTCGGCGTTGCTGGCCACAGGCCGGCGCTCGGCTTGAGGCAGGTGCAGCGAGAGCCAGGCCTGGCACTGCGCCAGCGCCTGGGGGTGGGCCAGCACCGCGGTGATACCTTCACGCGAAGCCGTCCGGCGCATCAGGTTGTGGCGCACCAGCAGGCTGGTCTCGCCCACGATGGACAGCGGCGTGTGCAGGAACAGGTCCAGCGAGCGTGCGACCACGCCCTCGGTGGAGTTCTCCACCGGCACCACGCCGAATTCGGCCGCACCAGCACTGGCCGCGCGGAACACCTCGTCGATGCTGGCGCAGGGCACGCGTTCGATGGACGAACCAAAGTAACCCAGGGCGGCTTGCTCGCTGAAGGTGCCTGCGGGCCCCAGGTACGCCACGCGGGAGGCACTCTCCAGCGAGCGGCAGGCCGACATCACCTCGCGCCAGATGGGCGCAATGCTGTCGTGCTTCAGCGGGCCGGGGTTGGCACGCTTGAGGCCCTCGATCACCTGCGCCTCGCGCTCGGGCCTGAACACGGGCGAGCCTTCACGCTTCTTGATCTCGCCCACCTCCAGCGCCAGGCCGGCGCGGCGGTTCAGCAGGGTCAGCAACTCCCGGTCAACGGCGTCGATCTGCTCGCGCAGCGCCAGCAGCGCGGGGCTCATCAGGCGGCGCCACCGGCGTCAGCGCCGGCTTCAGGTTCGTCATCGCTGCCCGCATCGTTTTCCACGATGCGCTGCAGGCCGCTGAGCTTGGCGCCGGCGTCCAGGGCGATCAGCGTCACGCCCTGCGTGGCGCGGCCCAGTTCACGGATCTCGCTGACGCGGGTGCGCACCAGCACGCCCTTGTCGGTGATCAGCATGATCTCGTCGGCCGACCGCACCAGCGTGGCAGCCACCACCTTGCCGTTGCGCTCCGACTGAATGATGGCAATCATGCCCTTGCCGCCGCGGCCGTGTCGGGTGTACTCCACGATGTTGGTGCGCTTGCCGAAGCCGTTCTCAGTGGCGGTCAGGACGCTCTGGGTTTCATCTTCCGCGACCAACAGAGCGATGACGCTCTGGCCTTCATCCAATTGCATGCCCCGAACGCCACGTGCGGTTCGAGACAGCGGGCGAACCTCGTCCTCCGGGAATCGCACGGCCTTGCCGCCATCGCTGAACAGCATCACATCATGCTGGCCGTCCGTCAGCGCGGCGCCGATGAGGTGGTCGCCCTCGTCCAGGTCCACCGCGATGATGCCGGCCTTGCGCGGGTTGCTGAACTCGTCCAGCGCCGTCTTCTTCACGGTGCCCAGCGCGGTGGCCATGAACACATAGTGGTCGGCCGGGAAGCTGCGGAACTCTCCCGTGAGCGGTAGCACCACGGTGATCTTCTCGCCCGGCTGCAGCGGGAACATGTTGACGATGGGCTTGCCGCGGCTGGCGCGGCCACCTTGCGGCACTTCCCACACCTTGAGCCAGTACACGCGGCCGCGGTCGCTGAAGCACAGGATCCAGTCGTGCGTGTTGGCGATGAAGAGCTGGTCGATCCAGTCATCTTCCTTGGTCTGCGTGGCCTGCTTGCCCCGGCCACCTCGGCGCTGCGCACGGTACTCGGCCAGGGGCTGGCTCTTGAAGTAGCCCGTATGGCTGAGCGTCACCACCATGTCGGTGGGGGTGATCAGGTCTTCGGTGCCCAGCTCCTGCACGTTGTGCTCGATGGTGCTGCGGCGCGCGCCCACCTTGGTCTGGCCGAACTCCTGGCGCACATCGGTGAGCTCCTCGCGGATGATGGTGGTCACCCGCTCAGGCTTGGACAGCACGTCCAGCAGGTCAGCGATCTCGGCCATCACCTCCTTGTACTCGCCAATGATCTTGTCCTGCTCCAGGCCCGTCAGGCGCTGCAGGCGCATCTGCAGGATCTCCTGCGCCTGGTCGTCGGACAGGCGGTACAGGCCTTCAGGCTGCATGCCGTAGCTGGCGGGCAGCCCCTCGGGACGGTAGGCGGCGCGCCCGCCGGGCGTGTCCGCTTCGGCACGGGCCAGCATCTCGCGCACCAGCGAGGAATCCCAGCTCTTGGCCATCAACGCGGCCTTGGCCACGGGCGGCGTGGGCGAGGTCTTGATGATCTCGATGAACTCGTCGATGTTGGCCAGGGCCACGGCCAGACCTTCCAGCACATGGCCGCGCTCGCGCGCCTTGCGCAACTGGAACACGGTGCGCCGCGTCACCACCTCGCGCCGGTGCTCCAGGAAGATCTCCAGCAGTTGCTTGAGGTTGCACAGCTTCGGCTGGCCGTCGATCAGTGCCACCATGTTGATGCCGAAGGTGTCCTGCAACTGCGTTTGCTTGTACAGGTTGTTCAGCACCACCTCGGGCACTTCGCCGCGCTTGAGCTCGATCACCACGCGCATGCCGGACTTGTCGCTCTCGTCCTGGATGTGGCTGATGCCCTCAAGCTTCTTCTCGTGGACCAACTCGGCAATGCGCTCGAGCAGCGTCTTCTTGTTGACCTGGTAGGGGATCTCGTCAACGATGATCGCCTGACGCTGGCCCCGGTCGATGTCCTCGAAGTGGCAACGCGCGCGCATCACCACCTTGCCCCGGCCCGTGCGGTAGCCCTCGCGCACGCCATTGAGGCCGTAGATGATGCCGGCGGTGGGGAAGTCAGGCGCCGGGATGATCTCCATCAACTCTTCGATGGAAGCCTCTGAGGATTTCAGCAGATGCAGGCAGGCGTCCACCACCTCGTTCAGGTTGTGCGGCGGGATGTTGGTCGCCATGCCCACCGCGATGCCGGCTGAGCCGTTGACCAGCAGGTTGGGCAGCCGGGTGGGCAGCACCAGCGGCTCCTTCTCGGAGCCGTCGTAGTTGGGTCCGAAATCCACCGTCTCCTTGTCCAGGTCGGCCAGCATCTCGTGGGCGATCTTGGACAGACGGATCTCGGTGTAGCGCATGGCGGCGGCGTTGTCGCCGTCGACGGAACCGAAGTTGCCCTGCCCATCCACCAGCATGTGGCGCAAGGAGAAATCCTGAGCCATGCGCACGATGGTGTCGTACACCGCCGTGTCGCCGTGCGGGTGGTACTTGCCGATCACGTCGCCCACGATACGGGCCGACTTCTTGTAAGGCCGGTTCCAGTCGTTGTTGAGCTCGTGCATGGCGAAGAGCACGCGTCGGTGAACGGGCTTCAGGCCATCGCGCGCATCGGGCAGCGCGCGCCCGACGATCACGCTCATCGCGTAGTCGAGATAGGACCGCCGCATCTCCTCCTCGAGGCTGATGGGCAAGGTTTCCTTGGCAAACTGGGTCATGCGGGCCGGCCTGGGGCTGAGGGGGGAGCAGGAAGGGGAGGGGCGACCACGCGAAGGGATGGCGCCCAGGGACGTCGCCCGCATCGTCCCAAAGGCCATTCCACCGAGACGGTGAGCCGCGGATTCTAAGCGGCCAGGGTGTGTCGCGATGGCGCAACATAGACCTTGATACACCCCGGCACGGGGCCCGTCTGGGCGGACCGCAACCAAAGTGCCCGTACCCCTATGGCACAATCAATTGGGTCGGGGTAAATACCCGCCGCGTGGTTGGGCTCGGCCCATCACAATGGGCTTCCGATTTGGACGTTTCGCAGGCGACTGCGGCTTTCCTCGAGAGGAGAAACATGAAGAAACTGAACAAGGTGGCCGTGCTTTTTGCATCGGTTGCGCTTGCCGTGCCCATGGCCGCCTTTGCCCAGGCCAGGAGCAACGACAACTGGCGCGCTTCCGACGGCACCACCTGGAGAAACAGCACGAACCTGTGCTGGCGTGACGGTGTGTGGACGCCCGCCACGGCAGATGCCTCCTGCGACGGCGCGCTGCAGCCGCCCGCTCCCGCACCGGCTCCGCGTGTGGCGCCCCCGCCACCCCCGCCGCCGCCTCCTCCTCCTCCCCCTCCGCCGCCCCCTCCGCCGCCCCCGCCGCCGCCGCCTCCTCCCGCGCCGCCTCCCGCGCCGGTCGCTGAGAAGGTGACTTTCGCGGCTGACGCCTTCTTTGATTTCGGCAAGTCGGTGCTGAAGCCCGAGGCGCAGGCGAAGTTGACGGACCTGGTCTCCAAGACCAAGAGCGTAAACCTGGAGGTCATCATTGCCGTGGGTCACACCGACTCCGTGGGCAGCGATGGCTACAACCAGAAGCTGTCGATCGCACGTGCAGAGGCCGTCAAGGCCTTTCTGGTGAAAGCCGGGGTCGAGAAGAACCGCGTCTACACCGAGGGCAAGGGCGAGAAGTCGCCTGTGGCTGACAACAAGACCAACGAGGGCCGCGCGAAGAACCGTCGCGTGGAAGTCGAGGTCGTGGGCACCCGCACCCGCAGATAAGGCCCTGGGTCACTGCAGCAGGTCGACTGCTGCGGGTTGCCTGAACCCCGCTGCGGCGGGGTTTTTCATTTCCGCGCGCACAATCGATCTTCATGACCAACGTCGACCCGCAAGAGCTGGCCAAATTCAGCGAACTGGCCCACCGCTGGTGGGACCCGGACAGCGAGTTCCGCCCTTTGCACCAGATCAATCCCCTGCGACTGGAGTGGATCGACTCGCTGGCGCAACTCAGAGGCCAGCGCGCGCTGGACGTGGGCTGCGGAGGGGGCATCCTGGCCGAGGCCATGGCCAGGCGGGCGATCCAGGTCACAGGGATCGATCTGGCCACCCCCCCTCTGGGCGTGGCGCGGCTGCACGCGCTGGAAGCTGGTGTGGAGAACGTCGAGTACCGCGAGATATCGACCGAAGCCCTGGCCGCGGAGGCCGGCGGCGTTTTCGATGTCGTCACCTGCATGGAAATGCTCGAGCACGTGCCCGACCCTGCCTCGGTGGTTCGGGCCTGCGCCACCCTGGTGCGCCCTGGCGGCTGGGTCTTCTTCTCCACCCTGAACCGCAACCCCAAATCCTTCCTGTTCGCCATCATCGGCGCGGAGTACGTGCTGGGCCTGCTGCCCAAGGGCACCCACGAGTACGCGCGATTCATCCGCCCGAGCGAGCTGGCGCGCTGGGCCCGGGACAGCGGTCTGAGCCTGGAGGCCAGCAAGGGCATGGAGTACAACCCGCTCACCCGACGCTACCGCCTGTCGGACGACACCAGCGTCAACTACCTTCTGGCCTGCAGGCGCGCTGCATGAAACACGCGGTGCGCACCGTGCTGTTCGATCTGGACGGCACGCTGGTGGACAGCGCGCCCGACCTGGCCGACGCGGCCAACGCCCTGCGCCAGGAACATGGCCACCCTGCCCTGCCCTACGCGCAACTTCGGCCCATGGCCGGTGCTGGCGCGCGCGGCATGGTGGGCGTGGCCTTCGGCGTCAAGCCCACCGATCCGCTCTACGAGGAGCTCAAGGCGCGCTTCCTGGTGCTTTACGCGCAAAGGCTTCTGCGGCACACCCAGGTCTTCGACGGCATCTGGGCCATGCTGGACTGCGTGGAGCGGGGCGGCCTGGGCTGGGGCATCGTCACCAACAAGGCGCATCACCTGGCGTTGGCGCTCACGCACGGTCTGGGTCTGCACGCGCGCGCCAGCGTGCTGATTGGCGGAGACACCACGCCGCACACCAAACCCCACCCCGAGCCCCTGTTCGAAGCCTGCCGACGCCTCAAGACCGATCCGGCCCGCTGCGCCTATGTCGGGGATGACCTGCGCGACATCCAGGCAGGCCGGGCCGCCGGCATGGCGACACTGGCGGCCGGCTGGGGTTACCTGGGCCAGGGGGAGCCCATCCACCAATGGGGCGCAGATTCCTTGCTGCAGAACCCTGGCGCCCTCTTGCGTTGGCTGGACTTGCCCTAAGATGTATGTCTTGGGGCCGACCTGGCTTCGACGTGGGTACGGCGTCGGATCAGGGCATGCCGAGCACCAGTCCGCTCGTAAATCCACTGGAAACAAAGTAACTGCGAACGACGAAAAGTTTGCACTCGCCGCTTAACACCGGTGAGCCTCTCAACGGCAGGCCGATGGGCCGGGCTTGAAGACCGCAAAGTCTGAGAGCTGAGAGGTCATTCACATCGGCTGGTGGGCCATCGGGTCACTCGGTGGTCGACAAGATCAAGTGACTGGCACCTTGCGCAGCGTGCCGCTGCGCGGCGCAAGGGGCGAGACCCCAATCAGACGGCTACGCATGTAGAACTGGCCGGCAAAGGCTTGCGGACGCGGGTTCGATTCCCGCCGGCTCCACCAGTACCCAGGGCCCAGAGACCTCTCTGGGCCCTTTCTTCTGGGCTGTTGCCCGACGAAAGCAGTCGTTACGCGCGGACAACAGCCCGCTCGTCCTCAGCGTCCCATGTTCAAGCAGGCAGGTCTCAAGACCCCAGCTGCAGCTCCAACTGGTGCAGCACCTCGTAGCACGGCAGCACCTGGGCCACGCTGGCGTTGGGCTCGCGGCCTTCGCGGATGGCGGCGAAGAACTCGCGGTCCTGCAGCTCGATGCCGTTCATCGACACATCCACCTGGGAGACATCGATCTTCTCGTCCTTGCCGTTGAAGAGGTCGTCGTAGCGGGCGATGTAGGTGCCGGTGTCACCTATGTAGCGGAAGAAGGTGCCCAGCGGCCCATCGTTGTTGAACGACAGGCTCAAGGTGCAGATGGCACCGTTGGCCGCCTTGAGCTGGATGCTCATGTCCATGGCAATGCCCAGCGCCGGATGGATGGGGCCCTGCACCGCGTTGGCCTTCACGATGGGGCTTTGCGCCTGGTAGGCGAACAGGTCCACGGTGTGCGCCGCGTGGTGCCACAGCAGGTGGTCGGTCCAGCTGCGGGGCTGGCCCAGCGCGTTCATGTTGGTGCGGCGAAAGAAGTAGGTCTGGACGTCCATCTGCTGGATGTGGAACTCGCCCGCCGTGATGCGCCGACGCACCCACTGGTGGCTGGGGTTGAAGCGCCGGGTGTGGCCGCACATGGCCACTTTGCCGGTGTCCTTCTGCAGCTGCACCACGGCCTGGCCATCCTTCAGCACGTCGCACAGCGGAATCTCCACCTGCACGTGCTTGCCTGCCTGCAAGCAGGCGATGGCTTGCGAGGCATGCATCTGCGTGGGCGTGCACAGGATGACCGCG
>JBJTZN010000090.1:0-4168 GCA_046087245.1 Rubrivivax sp. | reverse complement strand
CGGCGGCGCCGGCGGCGCCGGTGATGGCGCCGGTGGCCGCGCCCGCGGCGGCAACGGCCGCGCCCGCGGCCGCGCCAGCGTCCGATGAGGGTGGCGAACTGGCCATCGTGAAATCGCCCATTGTCGGCACGTTCTACCGTGCCGCCGAGCCCGGCGCGAAGGCGTTTGCCTCGGTCGGCGACGTGGTGCGCAAGGGCCAGGTGCTGGCCAGCTTCGACAGCCAGATGGCGCAGGCCGATCTGGCCCAGAGCCGTGCCGCCGTGGCCGAGGCCGAGGCCACGCTGGCAGAAGCCGCCGCCAATGCGCAGCGCGTGCGCGAGCTGCAGGGCAGCGGGGCGCTCAGCGCCCAGCAGGTGGCTCAACTGCTCACCGCCGAGCGCACCGCGCAGGCTCGGCTGGAGGCCGTGAAGGCGGCACAACAGGTGCAGCAGCTGCGCCTGCAGCAGGCCCAGGTGCTGGCCCCGGACAGCGGCGTGATCAGCGCGCGCAGCGCCACCGTCGGCGCGGTCGTGCCGGCGGGCACCGAGCTGTTCCGCCTGATCCGCCAGGGCCGCCTGGAGTGGCGCGGCGAAGTGGCCGCTGCCGAGCTGGCGCAGATCAGGCCCGGTCAGAAGGTGGCGGTGACGCCGCCCCAGGGCGCGCCGGTCGTCGGCAGCGTGCGCATGGTGGGGCCCACGGTGGACACCACCACGCGCAACGCGCTGGTCTACGTGGACCTGCCCGATGCCAGCGGCCGGCTCAAGGCCGGCATGTTCGCGCGCGGCGAGTTCGCCACCGGCAGCAGCACCGCGCTGACACTGCCCCAAAGTGCCGTGCTGCTGCGTGATGGCTTCAGCTATGTCTTCACCGTGGCGGCCGACGGCAGGGTGATGCAGGCCAAGGTGACCATCGGCCGCCGCAGCGGCGATCGCGTCGAGATCCTCCAGGGCCTGCAGGAGAACGCGCGCGTGGTGGCCAGCGGTGCCGGCTTCCTGACCGACGGCGACACCGTGCGCGTGGTGCAGGCCGCGCCCGCGGTTCCCGCCGTGTCAACCCCTTAGACCGTGGCGCCGAAGTGAGCAGCTGCAGCGGAGCCCGACCATGAACGTTTCCGCCTGGTGCATCAAGAATCCGATCCCCTCGGTGATGCTGTTCGTGATGCTGACGCTGGCGGGCCTGCTGGGCTTCCAGAAGATGAAGATCCAGCAGTTCCCCGACATCGACCTGCCCACCATCAACATCACCGCCAGCCTGCCCGGGACCGCACCGGCACAGATGGAGACCGAGGTGGCGCGCAAGATCGAGAACGCCGTCGCCTCGCTCACCGGCGTGAAGAACATCTACACCAAGGTGCAGGACGGCACAGCCATCGTCACGGTGGAGTTCCGCCTCGAAAAGCCCACGCAGGAAGCACTCGACGACGTTCGCAGCGCGGTCAGTGCCGTGCGTGCCGACCTGCCGGCCGAACTGCGGGATCCCGTGGTCACCAAGCTCGACCTGGCCGGTGCGCCGATCCTCACCTACACCCTGGCCTCCAGCCGCATGGACGACGAGGCCCTGTCGTGGTTCGTCGACAACGAGGTCAAGAAGACCATGCTGGCGGTGCGCGGCGTGGGGACCGTCAACCGCGTGGGCGGCGTCACGCGCGAAGTGCGCGTGGAGCTCGACCCGTCCAGGCTGCTGTCGCTGGGCATCAGCGCTGCCGACATCAGCCGGCAGTTGCGCGCCGTGCAGGCCGACGCACCCGGCGGTCGTACCGACGTGGGCGGCATCGAGCAGAGCGTGCGCACCATCGCCACGGTGCAAAGCGCCGAGCAGCTGGCCCGGCTGGAGCTGGCCCTGCCCGATGGCCGCCGCGTGAGACTGGGGCAGGTGGCCAGCGTCAGCGACACGGTGGCCGAGGTGCGCAGCGGCGCGCTGATCGACGGCAAACCGGCCGTGGCCTTCGAGATCCTGCGCAGCCGCGGCGCCGGTGAGACTGACGTGGCCGAGGGCGTGCGCGCCGCGCTGGACAAGTTGCGGGCCGCGCACCCGGATGTCCAGATCACCGAGGCCTTCAACTTCGTCAACCCGACCGTGGAGAACTTCCACGGCAGCATGTACCTGTTGCTGGAGGGCGCGGTGCTCGCGGTGCTGGTGGTGTGGTTCTTTCTGCGCGACTGGCGCGCCACGCTGGTGGCGGCCACCGCGCTGCCCTTGTCCATCATCCCGGCCTTCGCGGTGATGCACTACGTCTTCGGCTTCACGCTCAATGTCGTGACCCTCCTGAGCATGAGCCTGGTGGTGGGCATCCTGGTGGACGACGCCATCGTCGAGATCGAGAACATCATGCGCCACCTGCGCATGGGCAAGACGCCGTACCAGGCGGCCATGGAAGCGGCCGACGAGATCGGGCTGGCCGTCATCGCCACCACCTTCACGCTCATCGCGGTGTTCCTGCCCACGGCCTTCATGGCAGGCGTGCCGGGCAAGTTCTTCGTGCAGTTCGGCTGGACGGCAGCCATCGCCGTGTTCTTCAGCCTCGTGGTGGCGCGCATGCTCACGCCCATGATGGCGGCCTACCTCCTGAAGCCGCCGAAGAAGGAAGAGGTCGATGCCGGCTGGATGAAGCGCTACATGGGCTGGGCGGCGTGGTGCCTGAGGCATCGCGTGGCCACGCTGTTCGCTGCGGCCGTCTTCTTCGCCGGCAGTTTCGCCCTGGTACCGCTGCTGCCCACCGGCTTCATCCCGCCCGACGACATCAACCAGACGCAGGTGACCGTGACCCTGCCGCCGGGCAGCACCTACGCGCAGACCCTGGCCGCGGCCGAGCAGGCGCGCGTGCTGGTGCAGCGCAACCCGCACGTGAAGCTGGTGTACACGGCCGTGGGCGGCGGCAGCACTGGGGCCGACACCTTCACACCCGGCAGCGGCCTGCCCGAGGTGACCCGTGCCACGCTTACGCTGAACCTCACCCACCGCAGCGAACGCAGCCCGCTGCTGGGCCACAAGACCAGCAAGCAGGAGATCGAGGCGCAGCTGCGCAGCACGCTGGCCGAACTGCCCGGCGCGCGCGTGAAGGTGGGCTTCGGCGCAAGCTCGGAAAAGTACGTGCTGGTGCTGGCCGGCGCCGACGGCAACGTGCTGCAGCAGCACGCCGCGCTGGTGGAGAAGGAACTGCGCTCCATCCCGGGCATAGGTGCGGTGACCAGCTCATCCAGCCTGGTGCGGCCCGAACTCATCGTGCGGCCCGACAGCGCCCGCGCCGCCGACCTGGGCGTGACGAGTGCGGCCATCGCCGAGACGCTGCGCATCGCCACCGCCGGCGACTACGACCAGAGCCTGCCCAAGCTCAACCTCAGCCAGCGCCAGGTGCCCATCGTCGTACGCCTGCCGGCGCAGGCCCGCACGGACCTGGCGCTGCTGGCGCGGCTGCCGGTGCAGGGCATGCACGGGCCGGTGATGCTGGGCAACGTGGCCACGCTGGAGCTGGGCAGCGGCCCGGCTGCCATCGACCGCTACAACCGCCAGCGCAACGTGAACTTCGAGATCGAGCTCAACCAGCAGCCGCTGGGCGAGGTCAAGGGTCGCGCGCTGGCGCTGCCCAGTCTGCAGAACCTGCCGGCAGGGGTGATCCAGACCGAGATCGGAGACGCCGAGGCCATGGCCGAGCTGTTCGACAGCTTCGGCCTGGCCATGCTCACCGGGGTCGTGTGCATCTACATCGTGCTCGTGCTGCTGTTCAAGGACTTCGTGCAGCCCGCCACCATCCTGGGGGCGCTGGTGCTGTCGATCCCGGGGGCCTTCCTGGCCCTGTTCGCCACCCAAACGGCCATCTCCATGCCCAGCATGATCGGTCTGATCATGCTGATGGGCATTGCAACGAAGAACTCGATCCTGCTGATCGACTACGTGATCATCGCGCGGCGCGATCACGGGATGGGCCGCTTCGAGGCCATCCTGGACGCTTGCCACAAGCGGGCGCGCCCCATCGTCATGACCACCATCGCCATGGCCGCCGGCATGATGCCCATCGCCATCGGCCTGGGCACCGACCCCAGCTTCCGCAGCCCCATGGCCATCGTCGTGATCGGCGGCCTCATCACCAGCACCTTCCTGAGCCTGCTGGTGATCCCGGTGCTGTACGTCTACGTCGACGATGCCATTGCACTGCTGCGACGCCTGCTGCGCAGGGGGCCGGCAGCGGTCA
>JBJTZN010000089.1:0-17822 GCA_046087245.1 Rubrivivax sp. | reverse complement strand
GAGCATGTTGCTGGCTGACGCATGAAGCCTGGCCAAATCGCCGCCGGGACGACAGAGCTCCAGGCGCTTTGCTTGCGGGTGACTTCGGGCGGCACACCGTCCCGATCCATGCCTGAATACTTCGAAGGCGGGACCATTCCGTGGATGAAGACTGGCGAGGTCAAACAGCGCTTTGTCTATGAGACCGAAGAGCACATCACGGAGCTGGGCCTCGAGAACTCCTCAGCGAAGCTGATACCGGCGAACAGCCTTGTAGTCGCGATGTATGGCGACGGGGACACAGCGGGCAATGTGGCAATCAACAAGGTGCCCCTCACCACGAATCAGGCGTGCTGTAACTTTGTAGTTGATCCAGCAAAGGCAGACTACCGTTTCCTCTACTACTACCTCAAGGCGAACTACAACAACTTGGTTGGCTTGAAGCTGGGAGGGTCTCAGCAAAATCTGAACGCGGCGACTCTCAAACGCTTTCCGGTCCCCGTGGTGCCGATCGGTCTGCAACGCAAGATCGCCGCGATCCTTTCAGCCTATGACGACCTGATTGCCAACAACCAGCGGCGCATCGCGCTGCTGGAGGGCATGGCCGAGGAGATCTACCGCGAGTGGTTCGTGCGGATGCGGTTTCCAGGCGCTGATGCAACCGCCGCAATTGATGCCATCCCGGCAGGCTGGACATTGGAAAGCTTGGAGGACCTTGGCACTTTCCTGAATGGGTATGCATTTGATCCCAGCGAGTGGTTTGACTTCGGACTGCCGATCATCAAGATCAAGGAGCTCAACTCAGGGGTGTCTGCAGATACGCCGAGAAAACCGGGGGAACGGCTTCAGGAGCGCTACCGATTCAGTGACGGTGATGTCATCTTCTCTTGGTCGGGGTCATTGGTCGTGAAAATCTGGGACCAAGGAGATGCTTGGCTCAACCAGCACCTATTCAAGGTAACGCCCAAGGCGTCGGTTAACCGCTCCTTTCTGTACTTGTCGATCAAATTCTCCATACCGATCTTCGAGTCGCTGACCACCGGAGCGACCATGCAGCACATCAAGAGAAAGGAACTGCGCTTCGTGAAGGTGCGAGTCCCTGGACCCGAGCTGATGCAGTCGTTTGACCAGCAAGTAGCGCCGATGTTGAATGCCGCATTGACGTTGAAGCAGACCAACCGGCAGCTGAGTGAGATACGCGATGCCCTCCTCCCCCGCCTGATCTCCGGCAAACTCAAGGTCGATCACCTCGACATCCGCCTGCCGCCAAGGATGCAGGCCGAGGCCGAAGCGGTGGCGTAGGCAAAGCGCTCAGGGAGGGCCGGTGCCGAACTTCATCTCCGAAGACGATATCGAGCAGGCCCTGTTGCAGCGGCTGCAGCATCTGGCCGGCTGGAACACGCTGAACTGCTTCACCGCCCAGCAAGACGATCTGAACGACGGCTCGGGCCGCACCGACAAGCGCGAGGTGATCCTGGCCGACCGCCTGCGCGGGGCAATATCCCGCCTGAACCCGCAGGTGCCCGCCGCCGCGCAAGAACAGGCGCTGGCCACGCTGCTGCAGCCGCGCACGGCCATGAGCCTGGTGAAGGCCAACCGCGAGGTCGACGGCCTGGTGCGCGACGGCGTGGTGGTCGAGTTCCAGGCCAGCGAGGGGCCGGACGCCGGCCAGACAGTCACCGAGCGCGTGCGCGTGATCGACTTTGAGCAGCCCGCACCGGATGTGGGCCGCAACGAATACCTGGCCGTTTCGCAACTGTGGGTGCGCGGCGAGAAGGGCTACCGCCGCCCCGACGTGCTGCTGTACGTCAACGGCCTGCCGCTGGTGTTCGTCGAGCTGAAGAACAGCAACGTCAAGCTGAAGGCCGCGTACGACGACAACCTCACCAACTACAAGGCCGAGCTACCGCAGCTGTTTGCGGCCAACGCGCTGTGCCTGCTGAGCAACGGCATCGACACCAAGGTGGGCAGCCTCACGGCCGAGTGGGAACACTTCTTCGCCTGGCTGCGGGTGGACGACGAGAAGGAAGTGATCAACCGGGTGCAGCTGGCCGACAGCGCCAATGGTCCAGTCAGCCTGGAACGCGCGGTGCTGGGCCTGCTGACGCCGGCGCGGCTGCTGGACTACGTGGAGAACTTCATCGTCTTCCACCGCGAGACGAACAAGGTGGTCGCGCAGAACCACCAGTTCATTGGCGTGAACAACGCGTTCGAGGTGTTCACCCGGCGCCAGGCGGTGGGCGGCAAGCTGGGCGTGTTCTGGCACACGCAGGGCTCGGGCAAGAGCTTCTCGATGGTGTTCTACACACGCAAGGTGTTCCGCAAGCTCAGCGGTAACTTCACCTTCGTGGTGGTGACCGACCGCGACGACCTGGACGGCCAGATCTACCGCAACTTCCTGCACACGGGCGTGGTGGCGCCCAAGGACGAGGTGCGCCCGAGCGACAGCGCCCAGCTGCGCGACATGCTGGGCAAGAACAAGCGCGTCGTTTTCACGCTGATCCAGAAGTTCCGGTACGACAAGGGCAAGGACTATCCGCTGCTGTCGGACCGCGACGACATCATCGTCATCGTCGACGAGGCGCACCGCACGCAGTACGCGGGCCTGGCCGAGAACATGCGCGCCGGCCTGCCCAACGCCAACTACCTGTCCTTCACCGGCACGCCGCTGCTGGGCAAGGAACGCAAGACGAATGCCTGGTTCGGCGACTACGTCTCGGAATACAACTTCCAGCAGAGCGTGGAAGACGGCGCCACGGTGCCGCTGTTCTACGAGAAGCGCGTGCCCGAGGTCTTGATCCAGAACGACGACCTGAACGAGGAGTTCGTCGCCATCCTGGAAGACGAGAACCTCGACGACGCGGCGCAGCAGAAGCTGGAGAAGCGCTTCGCGCAGGAGATCGAGGTCATCAAGCGCGATGACCGGCTGGAGCTGATCGCCGACGACATCGTCTTCCACTTCCCGCGCCGCGGCTACCTGGGCAAGGGCATCGTGATCGCGGTGGACAAGTTCACCGCCGTCACGATGTATGACAAGGTGCAGGCGAAGTGGAAGCAGGAGATCAAGGCCCTGGTGGGGCGTGTGGCGGCCACCCCGAACGAGATCGAGCGTGTGCGGTTGAAGCGCATCCTGGACTGGATGCGCAAGGTCGAGATGGCCGTGGTGGTGAGCGCGGAGAACGGCGAGGAGGAGAAGTTTGCCGCTCGCGGCCTGGACATCAAGCCCCATCGCAAGCGTATGGAGGCGCTGGACAAGAACGGCCACGACATTGAGCACAACTTCAAGGACCCGGAGCACCCACTGCAGCTGGTGTTCGTGTGCGCGATGTGGCTCACGGGCTTCGACGCGCCGACCGTGAGCACGCTCTACCTGGACAAGCCCATCCAGGGCCACACGCTGATGCAGACCATCGCTCGGGCCAACCGGGTGACCTCGCACACCATCAACGGGGTGACCAAGCGCAACGGCGAGGTGGTGGACTACTACAACGTCTTCCGGCGCATGAAGAAGGCGCTGAAGGACTACGCGGCCGGGCCCACCGACGACGACGATCTGCCGGTGCGCGAGAAGGAGGCGCTGTTCACGCTGCTGGACGATGCCATCGAGCAGGGACTGGCCTTCTGCAACGCGAACGGCGTGCCGCTGAGCGAAGCGCTGGGGCGCGACGATGTGTTCACCAAGCTCGGCCAGTTCAACGGCTACGCCAACACGCTGCTGGCCAGCGACGAGCTGCGCAAGAGCTTCAACGTCTACGAGAACACGGTCAGCGCGCTGTACGAGGCGTGCAAGCCCGAGGTGCTGAGCCGCGGCAAAGGCCGTACGGTGTCGGCCTTCCAGTACCTGCGCGGGGTGATGGACATCATCGTCGAACAGGCGGACGTGGACGCTGCCGTTCGCCGCCTGGGCGAGTTGCTCGACGAGAGCGTGGTGGTGGACAAAGCCGAGACCTTCAAGGCCAAGCAGTTCGACGCTGAGTACAAGATCGTGCAGCGCGGCAAGGCCTGGGACCTGAGCAAGGTCAACGTCGAGAAGCTCCGTGAGGAGTTCAAGCAGGCGCCGTACAAGAACATCGAGATCGCCGACCTTCGCAGCTTCATCGAGAAGAAACTGGCCGAGATGCTGCAGCAGAACTCCACCCGCACGGCCTTTGCCCAGAGGCTGCAGGCCGTCATCGATGCATACAACTCAGGCGCGACGGCCACAGAGGACTACTACCAGCAGCTGACCGAGCATGTGGCCGCCCTGCAGGAAGAGGCCGAGCGCCATGTGCGAGAAGGCCTGACGGAAGACGAGCTGGAGTTGTTCGACCTGCTGAAGAAAGACTCGATGACGCAGGACGAGACCCAGCGGGTGAAGTTGGCTGCCAAGCGACTGCTGAAGCGCCTGGTCGAAGAGCACCCGAAGGTGCTGGTGCAGGACTGGTTCAAGGACAACCAGACGCAGAAACAGGTGCGGTCCGAGATCGAGCGAGTGCTGGACGAGGGGCTGCCTGAGACCTACGAGTGCGCGTTGTTCAAGCAGAAGTGCGACAACGTGTTCGAGCTGGTGGTGGACTACGCCAGCCGAGGCCGTAAATGGGCTGCATGACGTGTGCAACGAGGGCGACTCCAAGAACCGTTGTGTAGGACTTCATGAAGCGGAAGAAGGGCCTGCCAAACTTCAACCGCTCCGAGCCCGAGTTCCTGATTTCCTGCCTGGACAGACATCAGGATTGGGCCGTGGTCGTCTGTCTTATCGGAGGTGGGCAGGAGATCAACACCGGTGAGGCCGGCATCGCGGAGTGGATCAAGGCCGCGACCACGACGTTTCCTGATTGGCACATCCACGTGTCGCCGCGCCTGCGGGACTCTGAGTACGCCGCAGGCTCGGCCTTGAAGGCCATCGAGGGCCATTCAAACGTGCAGTTCAACGAAGACCTGCACTTGTCGGTGTCGATGCGGTCGTTCAGGGCAGAGAACCTGTCGGCCTTCGTGAAGAAGGTGCTCGATCTGGAGTCAGGCGACGCTGCCCGGCTGTACCGGGAGTTCGCAGACCGCTATCCCATCTGCATCACCCGTGATGTCGGGCGGGCCCGAAGCTGGCTGAAGTCGAAGGCCCGCGGCAGCGAGCGGTACGGCATCGTCGTGTCATCCCAGGCACAGCGCCTGAAGCCCCACGCGATCGACGTCAAGACACCGATGGACCCGGTGAACTGGTTTCTGAACCCGCCGGACGATGTGCGCTCCTCGTTCTATCTGGAGGACGTGGCCACCGAGTTCCATGTCCAGGGGCTGGAACTCGATTGGGCCTGTGTGGTGTGGGATGGCGACTTCCGCCACGTGGCGGATGGGTGGCGGCACCACTCCTTCGTGGGCAACGGCTGGCAGAACATCAAGCAGCCCGATCGCAAGACCTACCTGAAGAACGCCTACCGGGTGCTGTTGACCCGCGCCAGGCGGGGTATGGTGATTGCCGTGCCCCATGGCGACTCCGAAGACCCGACACGCAAGGCCGAGTTTTACGACGGCACCTTCGAGTACCTGAAAGGCTTGGGGCTGCCGGTGATTTGACAGGCAGATCGTCTTGCCCCGCCATCCCGCTGGACAGCCCCCAAGCGCGAGGATGACGTTTCTGTCCATGACCGTTGCCAGGACCACGTCAAGTTGATACATTCGTGTCAACAAGAGGGAGCTTGCAGATGAGCACTTCAGCAGCGCAGATCAGCGCATGGGGCAATGGGCTTGCGCTTCGGATCACGAAGCCGATGGCCAAGACAGTGGGGGTGACCGAGGGCTCTGCGGTGCGGGTAACGGTCAAGCCGGGCCGCATCGTGATCGAGACCGAGACCGAGGCCACGCTGGACCAGATGCTGGCGGCATTCGATCCGAAGAAGCATGGCGGTGAGGCCATGGACGGCGGTGCGGTGGGCGGTGAGGCCTTTGCCCATGGCAACCCGTAAGTCCACGCTGTGGGTGCCGGAGCGGGCTGAGATCATCTTCATTCAGTACAACCCGGCGGTGGGCGGTGAAATGCCGGATGACCACCCGATGCTGGTGATCTCGACCAAGGTGTTTGCTGAGCGCACAGGTATGGTCGTGGGGTTCCCCATGACGCATGCCGAACGACACGCCGACAACCCCTTTGCCATCGTGGCGCCGGGCGCCAGGGGAGAGACGGGTTACCTGCTGACGCATCAGCCGAAGTCTTTCGACTGGCGTGCACGCCACGCCCGCCCGCACCCCTGGGGCACCGGCCACACCCGGTTGCTGACCGCAGCACTCAAGCGGTTCGACACGGTTTTCGGCGTCTGCGGCCACTGACCGGGAGTTCTGGCCGAGACTCGACGTGATCAGGTGCCCTGCTGCGCGCCGAACTCGACGCCTACTACGCCAAGCTCTATGGCCTGACCCGCGAGGACGCGGATGGTTTCGGAGGGGCAGTCATCGCCGTACTTCAACGAGCCGTTTCCTGATGCCGGGCTGGGGCACCGAATGCTCACGAGTGCTTGATGCACTGAACATGATTGGCTCCGGTGCGGGCGAGGCGGGCCACCGAGCATCAATGGGAAGTCGATCCGAAGACTTTCTGCATCCTTGTGGACGGGGGGTGCTTGTGTCGAAGGATTGGGGATGTATTCGCGCAGCCTGTCGTCGGGCTTCGTCGTTGCCATAGGTCGGGTCCGCGTGCGGCAGACGGCTGAATTGAGTCGAAAAAACGCCCATCAATCGACACGTTCTGGCGACATGTCGATCGAATCAACAAGTCCAACGGGAGAGGTCGAGTTCAGGACCGGAAATCGACACACGGCTTTCGACACCCCCACCAAGCCTTGCAACGACCTGCTGGCGTTTCCGCCTGAAGCCCCAAGCTGTGGCGCTAGGCCAGCAAGCGGGGAACCATCTCCGGCAGCACGATGTGCCGCAGCACGCGCAGCAGCTTCAGTTGCTGGCCTCTCTGCGCTGCTCCAACCTGTGCAGCCGTGTGATCCAGCCCTGCTGTTGCTGCCGGCTCGTCAAGGCCATCAGGCTCGGGGACCGTGAAGCTCTTGGCTTTCAGATGTGCCATCAAGCCCTCTTGTTGCGGGTAATGCTCGGCATACAGGGCATCGAAGGCCACCAGCACCCGCGTGACCACTGCCCGCACCGTCCTGTGAGCGAGCTTTTCCGGTACACCCAGGGTGGCTGCTGCACCCAATACCGCCTCTGGCGTGACCTGGTCAAAGCGTGCAACCTCTGGCGACAGCCGCACAGCCAGAGGCACGGTCGGCCAGCGCGCCTGCGCGTCCGCAATGGCCCGGGTGTGATAGACGCTGGTGGCCAGCATGTCGTAGTGCGGACAAAGGTCCACGCGGCCCCGCGTGATGCGGAAAGAAAGGTTCTTCAGGTGGCAGTCGTCGTTGGCTACCAGCAGGTTGAACACCAGCCACCGAAACAGCAGCACCGGCGTGGTCAGTTTGTCCTCACAGGCTTGCGAAAGTTCGCGCAACACCTGCACGCTGGCGCCGTACTTGAAGACCCGAGATTTGTTCAGCAACTGGCAGGCGTCGATGACATGGACGCGCTGCACGGCAGGCGGCGTTGCTGCTGTGGCCGGTTCGAAGTCAGCACGGTCGAATTGGCGATCGAATCGCTCGATGGCGTACACCGGCAGCGGTACGTGCAGCAGTTCCACGGGTGGCGTGTTCAGCCTCGCCGCAGAGGCCAGGCGCATCGTGACCCATTCCAGATAGGCCGACGCGGGGTAGGTGTCGCGGGCAGGATGGTCGGGCTTGAGGATGTGGGTTGAGGGCGTGGACCCCACGGGCTCATAGACATCCATGCCCTTGAGCACCGCCAGCATCTTGTGCTGGGCGCCCGCCAAGGACATCCGCTTCGGCGCCTCGCGCATGAGCGGGGTGCCAGGCAGAACCAGGATACGCCGGTTCAGCTCCTCGTACGGCAAGGGCTTGAGGTCGACGCGGGTGGGAGGCAACTCGCCGGGCGGCAGCAAGGTGAGAGAGCCCGCTGACTCCGCGCCCAGATACGCCAGAAGCGCAAACGCGTCGTCATGGTTGCGCAGCTGCGCGTCTGCCGCAATGAGCTCGCGCAGCTTCTCCTCGGGCAGCAGGTTGTCAAAGTACCACTGCACCGGGCGCAGCGTCGCGCCATCGCGGTGCAGCAACCGGCTTCGCGGCAGTGCCGGAGAGAGGTCGAAGCTGTCCTGCCGCTGCACCCACTGCGGCAAGTATTGCAACGTCCACAGGTCGTTATCCTCATACAGCGTGCCAAGTTGCACCTGATGGATGAAGATGTCCAACCGCCGACCGTCCAGCGGCAACGCGGGCGGCTCTACAGGCGGCTCGGGTGCGGTTTCAGGCAACGAAGCCACCTTTCGAAGACGTCGCGCGCCGTGCCCGGGCCTTGTTCATCTCCAGCTCAAAAGCAGAGAAGTCAGCGGGTTGCAGTTCCAGACCCACCTTGATGCCCAGGTGCTGCAACATCTGCAGAACCTTGCCCATCTGTACGGTGGCCTTGCCATTCTCCAGGTCGGTCATGAATTGCTTGCTCACCCCTGCGGTCATGGCGAAGTCGTCGATGCGAATGCCCGCCCGCTTGCGCAGCGTTCGAATGGCTATGCCGGCCTCAAGCACAGAAGTGAGGGGGATATTCATGGGCGTTCCTGCTTTCGCAGGAATCATCGCTCATGCAGATCTAGGGGTCAAGCAGATTCCTATGTGTGCAGGAATCAGACAGGTTATGGGCCTCTGAAAGGGGCATATTCCTTCGAGAGCAGGAATCTTGGGGCGAACAGACTCGATGCATTCACCGGCTGCGTATGGCAAGGAACAGTTCAGCCACCGCGCAGTGCATGGGCTCGGCTGGGCCATGAAGACGCGAGCAGGTGGTGGCCGTGAGAGCCTGAGACACTTCCCGCTGCCGCGCGCAGCAGCACCCGACCACACCCGACCAGACCCCTCCGCACCCTAAGGACCCCTCATGACCCTTCTTCGCCGAGCCTTCGCCTTCAGCCTCGCTACCGCGGCCGCCCTTTTGGCTACAGGCTGTGCCCAGTTGCCGACGCTGGGTGCGGGTGCCGAGGCCCGGCCACCCATCGTCTTCGTACACGGCAACGGAGACTCAGCGGCCTTGTGGCACACCACGGTGTGGCGCTGGGAGAGCAACGGCTGGCCGGCGGATCGGCTGTTCGCGCTGAACATGCCCTACCCCCAGGCGCGTGACGACGACACGCAGGAGCAGCCCGGCCGCAGCGGCAGCGCGGACCAGCGCCGCCACCTGGCCGGGGAGGTGGACCGCGTGCTGGCCGCCACGGGCGCGCGCCAGGTGGTGCTGATGGCCAATTCGCGCGGGGGCAACGCGGTGCGCGATTGCATCGCCAACGGTGGCTGCGCCGGCAAGGTGTCGCACGCCATCCTGGGCGGCACGCCCAACCACGGCGTCTGGGCCAACCCGGGTTTTCGGCCCTTGAACGAGTTCAATGGCGCGGGCCCCTTCCTCACCGCGCTGAACGCGCCCAAGGGCCCCAACGGTGACGAGGTGACGCCGGGGGTGCGGTGGATGACGCTGCGCTCGGACCACAACGACAAGTTCGCGCAGCCCGATGGGGTGTGGATCGGCGCGCGCGGCACGCCCACCAACGTCACCGCCGACGGGCCGGCGCTCAAGGGCGCCGAGAACGTGGTGCTGCCCGCGCGAGACCACCGCGAGGTGAGCTACCACGCCGAGGCCTTCGCCCAGGCCTGGCGCTTCGTCACCGGCACGGCCCCCGCCACCACGGCCGTGGCGCCGCAGACGCGGGTGACGCTGGACGGCCTGGTGACGGGCTTCACGCCCGCGGGGCCCACCAACCTGCCCTTGGCGGGCGCTGAAGTCAGCGTGTACGCGGTGGACCCGGCCACCGGGGCGCGCCGTGGCGAGGCGCTGCTGAGGAAGACCGTGGCGGCCGATGGCCGCTGGGGCCCGCTGGTCACCGATGCCCGTACGGCGCTGGAGTTCGAGCTCTCTGCCCCCGGCTTCGCCACCGCGCACATCTACCGGTCACCCTTTGCGCGTTCGTCCTCGCTGGTGCACCTGCGCCCCGAGCGCCTGGCCGCTGCCGACACCCAGGGCGCCGGCGCCGTGGTGCGCTTTGTGCGGCCGCGGGGCTACTTCGGCCTGCCGCGCGACGTGGTGCTGCTGGACGGCGCCACCGCGCCCGGCATCCCGCCCGGCGTGGCGGGCGTGGCCAGCAGCCAGCTGAAAGTGCCTTCAGCCGAGCCGCGTGCCGTGGCGGGCGAGTTCCGCTCCGGCGCCATCGCCGAGCGCATCGTGGGCCGCACCTGGCCCGTGGCGGCGCAGCGCGTGACGGTGCTGGAGTTGCACGAGTGAAGCACCGCGGGGGCGGCAAGGGCACTTGCAGTCGGCACGGCGGCAAGCCACAGTCCGGGGGTTGCAGCTCTCCGGCCGACGCACATGTACAACCCCCCGCATTTCGTTGAAACCCGCCCCGAAGTCTTGCACCGCATCATGCGGGAGCACCCGCTGGGCACGCTGGTGCGCAGTGAGGACGGCCTGCTGGACGCTGACCACATTCCCTTCGAGTTCAACCCCGAAGTCGGCGCGCTGGGCCTGCTGTCGGCCCACGTGGCACGCGCCAACCCGTTGTGGCAGCGCTGCCCCACGGGCACGCCAGTGCTGGTGATCTTTCGCGGCGCGGCGCACTACGTGTCGCCCAACTGGTACCCCAGCAAGCACGAGACGCACCGCCAGGTGCCCACCTGGAATTACGAGGTGGTGCATGCCCACGGCACGCTGGCCGTGCGCGACGACGAACGCCACGTGCGCGCCCTGGTGGCGCGGCTGACGCGCCATCACGACGCTGCCGAGCCCCGGCCCTGGAAGATGGGCGAGGCGCCGCCCGACTACCTCGACACCATGCTGCGCAACATCGTCGGCATCGAGGTGAACATCACCTCGCTGGTGGGCAAGAGCAAGCTCAGCCAGAACAAGGAAGCGCGCGACCGCCGCACCGCCGCCGACACCCTGGCCGAACGCGGCCAGCCCGAACTGGCCCAGGCCATGCGCACGGCGCTGCCGCCGTTGCTGTAAGCGCGCGAGACCTCAACTTTGAGCAGGCTGCCGATGTGACCGGCGCCACGCCGTGACGTCGTTGCAAGCCGGGTTCAACCGCCACGGTTCGCCGCTCGATGCCCGTAGGTGATGCGTGCCCACAGCGCCTCCACCGGGCCGCGGTCGTGGCGGCGCAGCCACCACAGACTCCACGGGACCTGTACGGCGAAGAAGATGAACAGCGCCAACACCAGGCCCGCCGCAGGCCCCACCTTCAGCCAGAGCCCGAAGCCCCAGCCGTTGAACAGCATGATGCACACGGCGGTCTGCATCAGGTAGTTGGTCAGGGGCATGCGGCCAGCCGCCTCAAAGGGCCGGAACCAGCGTCTGCCGGCCGCCGTCTGCGCGATGCGCACGATGACGAGCACGTAGAACACCATCAGCGCCAGGCGCGACAGCGAGTAGCACAGACCCCCCAGCACCTTCACAAGCGACGGGCCGGGCTCGCGGTTGAGCTCGAAGATGACGGTGAAGGCGGCGCCCAGCACCAAACCCAAGGCCAGGGCCCACCAGGTGAGGTGCCGGATGCGGGGCATCAACTCCGGCACGCGCTGCACCCAGCGGCGGCGGCCTGCCAGCAGGCCGATCATCATGGTCATGGCCAGCATCACGTACCAGCCGAACGTGCCCCACAGGTTCCACAGATCGAAGTAGCTGTAGGCCATGACGCGCAGGTTCTCCACCACGGTGTCGCCGAAGGTTCCGGCGCCGTAGGCGGCGTTGTTCGTGGCCTCGAAGGCCTGAGCTTCGCGCACCCGCCGGGCGGTGAACTCGGGCGTGACGATCACCAGCCGCAGCAGGCTTGCCGCCACTGGATAGACCAGGCACGTGATGATGAGGATCACGACGCCCCGGTCGGACACGCGACGAAGCCCGAAGAGCAGCACCATGCCCAGCAGCGCATAGACGTGCAGGACGTCGCCCGTCCAGAACACGCAGGCGTGCACCAGCCCGATGAGCAGCAGCACTGCAAGCCGTCGCAGGTACATGGCAGGTGCTCGGTCCGGGTTGCGTTCCTGCATGCGCTGGAACTGGATCGTGAAGCCAATGCCGAACAGCAACGAGAACAGGCTGTTGAACTTGCCTGAGAACAGCATGTCGCGCAGTTGCTCGGCCCACTGGTCCATGGGCCTGGTCCACAGGTGTGAACCGTCGGCCTCGGCAAAGCCGGAGTAACTGAAGCCCGGCATGTTCATGATGAGGATGCCCATCAGCGCAAACCCGCGCAGGATGTCCAGCGTGGGCAGGCGGTCAGCGCCGGGCAACGGGAACGCGACAGGCGTGTTCATTCGGAAGCCTCCGTATCGGGGACAGTGCGGGCCATTGTGGCGGTGTGTCTCTTCAGGCCACCGCCGAGGCGAGCCTCGCGCTGCCGGCCCCTCCTGAGCGGGAATACCCGCCAGCACGGCGGGAACCCATTGAATCCTTTATCATTTGCTCATGGTCAACGAGGACCCGGATGCGGGTGGGGTGGCGCAGCAGCGCTACGAGAACGCCCTCCTGCTTTTCGAGGAGTTCGTGCAGGCTGCCGTGCGGCATCCAGATGCAGCGGCGCTGCGCGGGCTGGAACGCCGGTTTGCCGAACACCTGCTGATCCAGCCCAGTTACTGGAGCCAGATCAAGGCGCGCACGCGCCAGATTGGCGAGCGCCTGGCCCGGCAGTTCGAGCAACGCTGCCGCAAGCCCGTGGGCTGGATGGACGCGCCGCACGGCCAGGTGGCGAAGGTGCGACCATCGGAAGAGCCTTTGCCGACCGCACCACCGCCTTCCGCGCCCCAGGACGACGACGAGCGTTTCATCGTCGGCTTGGTGCTGAGCTACTACCGGCGGCATCCGCAGCGGGCCCGCACCCGTCTGCTGGACTTGCTGGGCGAGGTGCTGACACCCCCGCCTCCAGCCGCGCCGGCGCCCGGGGGGCTTCCGGCTGCCTCGGCTGCTGCTGCTGCCCACGGCTTGGAAGGGCGCCCGGTTCCTGAAGACGAAGCCAGCGAACTGCTGCGCCGCAGTCTGCAGGGCGTTGCCCCCCTCAAGCGCAGGCGCTGACGCCCTGCCCCTTCGCCCGCCCGCAGTTGATGCCGCGCCTGCAGCCAGCGCGGCTGCCTGCGCTGGGGTGTCGCAAGGCGGGCCGCTGTGGCGTAAAGGCATCATTTCTGCATCAACAGAGAAAAATGTATTGCGCATGATAAAGACGCCGTTATCATCTGCATCATTGGTTTGACCCTGGCCCTCCTTGAACCCCAACCTTTTCCTGAATGTCCACCGCGTTGTGCCTCGTGCCGCCGGTGCCCGTGCGCAGGTCTTTGACGGCTGATCCGGCCGTTTCAGCCAATGCATGGCACGGCCCGGGTTGCATGCGCTCCCGGGCCGTGTCGTTTTTGTCCGCCAGGTGGCGGGCGTGAGGAGAGAGAAGATGGAAACGAGTCTGATGCTGATGGTCCAGGCCCAGGCCGCCACCCTCGCGCCGGCGCTGGCGCCGACGCGAGGCGTGCGGCATGCGCTGGCGAGGGTGCTGGCGGGGGCCAGTGGAGTGCTGGAGCGCCTGTCGCAGCGGCTGGCTGCCGCCGAGTCCCGCGCCGCCGCGCGCGAGGCGTTGGCGGTACACGAAGCCGTGGAGGCCCTGCTGGAGTTCCATGCCGAGGCTGGCGCTCCCGAGGGCGCGCTGTACGTCAATGGCGAGTTCGTGGGCTTCGTCCCGGGGGTCCGCCGTCTGTGACAGCCGGGCCGCAAGGCCCGAGCCCGGGACTTTGTACCGCCATCGGGACAGCCTGGCATTGACCTTCGCGCGGCAAGGTGCCAGCATGTGCCACGGGTTGGGTCAGCAGCCCGACAGGAGGCAACGATGTTCAAGGTTTCTGTGCTCTACCCCAACCAGGCCGGGGCGACTTTCGATCACGCCTACTACCGGGACCGGCACATGCCGCTGGTGGCCGAGAAGCTGGGCTCGGCGCTGGTGCGTTACACCGTTGACAAGGGGCTGGGCGGCGGCGCCCCGGGCTCGCCGCCAGCCTTCGTGGCGTCCTGCGCCTTGTATGTGAATTCGCTCGAGTCGTTCCAGGCCGGCATGGCCGCGCACGGCCCGCAGATGATGGCCGACATCCCCAACTACACGAACGTGGCGCCGCAGATCGAGGTGTCGGAAGTGGTGGTGGGTTGAGCGGTTGGCCCGCGCGATGTGCGGGGACGTTCAACCCCGCCCCAGCCGCGGTGCCACCATCGGCACGGTCAGCATGGTGCTGGCCACGGCCATCAGCAGCAGGGCCGTGAACATGGCGCTGGTGATGACGCCCTTGTCCAGCAGGATGCTGGCGAAGATGATCTCGATCAGGCCCTTGGTCTGAAGCAGCCAGCCGGCCAGCGCGATGTCGCGTCTGCTCCAGCCCAGCGCCCGTCCGGCCAGCCATACGCCACCGAACTTGCCCGCCACGGCGGCGGCCAGCAGCAGCCCGGCGGCCAGAAAAACCGCTGGACCGCCCAGGTCCCAGCCGGTGCGCAGGCCCGTGGACAGGAAGAACACGGGCATCAGCACCAGCAGCACGTGGTCGCGCAGCAGGTCCATCTTCTCCTGATTGAACCAATGCCTGTCCAGCACCGCGCCCGCGAGAAAGGCGCCCACCATGTAGTGCAGGCCGCTCCAGTCCGCACCGAAGCTCACCACCACCAGCCACACCAGGCTCACGTACCAGCGGTCACGCTCGGCCAAGCGCTGCATCAGCCGCCGCACAGCCCAGGCTGAGACGGCGAACGCCAGGAGAAAGACCACCTGCCGACCTACGCGTTGCCAGTCCATCAGCACGATGGCCAGCACGGTCCAGATGGCGATGTCGTCCAGGCTGGCGTAGCGCAGGATGCGCTGGCCCAACGGCTGGCGCAGGATGCCCAGTTTCTCCATCAGCAGCACCAGGATGGGCAGCGCCGTGACGGCGCAGGCCATGCCCACGCCCAGCACGAACTGCCAGGGTTGCGCACGCGTGCCGATCCAGCCGCCCCAGGCCAGGAGCAGAGCGCCGGCTCCGCAGCCCAGCGCTACCGGGCCGGCCATGGCCAGGCCCGCGGCCAGGCCGGTTTCGCGACGGCGCTGCCAGGCCTCGCGCAGGTCCAGCTCGATCCCGGCAATCCACACGAACAGCATGACGGCCCACCAGGCCACACCGTTCAGCGCCCCCACCACTTGCGGCGTGAAGATGAAACTGTAGATTTGGGGGAAGGCCGCGCCCAGCAGGCCCGGGCCCAGCACGATGCCAGTGACGATCTGCACCACCACCAGGGGTGCCCAGTATTCGGTACGGCCCAGCCGCCAGACCAGGTAGGGCAGGGCAAAGATGATCGCCATCGCGATCAGGTAGATCTCGGTGGTGGGCAGGACGGGCACGGAATGTCAGGTGCGTTGGCGGCACGCGAGGATAGCCGCCCCCGCGCAACCACCGCACCCGGGCGCGTCCGGTTCAGATGCCTCTGGCTGTGAAGAAGCGCTCGATGTGCGCCGCCACCTCTAGCGGGCGCGTGAGCGTTGGCAGGTGTCCGGTGCCTTCCATCACCACCAGCTCGCTGTCGGGGATGAGTGCTTGCATGTAGCGCATGTGCTCGATGCGATAGAACACATCGAGCTCGCCGTGCACCACCAGGGTGGGGTGGCGCAGTTGCGGCAGGCGTGAGGCCCAGTCGATGGGGGGCTCGGCCTCCATGACGAACAGGCGGTCGGCGGCCTCGGGCGTGGCGCGCGCCAGGACGTATTCGCCCCAGCGCCGGATGTGCTCGACGTCGGGTTCGGGCGTGCAGCGCTCGATGAACCAGCGCATGCGCTCGGCGTGGGTGGCGCCGGGCCAGGTGGACGGTGCGGGCCGCGGCCTGACAGGCAGATCGGGCGACTGCACTTCGCCGCAGCCGTTCATCAGCACCAGGCCGTCGAAGCGCTCGGGCTGCGCCAGCACGGCCCGCAGGGCGGTGACGGTGCCGCGCGAGAAGCCGGCCAGCACGCAGCGCTCGATGTCCAGGGTGTCCATCACGCGGAACACATCGTCCACCAGGGCCTGTGGAGAGATGCGGTCCACGGGCACACGCGTCAGGCCGGCACCGCGGTGGTCATAGGTGACGGTGCGCCATGTCGTGCTCAAGGGCGCGAGCGTGGTGATCCAGTCCTCCACGTTGCTGATCCAGCCGCCATGGGCCAGGATCGTGCGCGGCCCCTGGCCGAAGGAGAGCGTGAAGACCCGGTTGCCGTCGATGTCAAGAAACATGTGCACCCCTGAGCATGGCCGCCGCCGACTTGGTTTACGGTGTGGGTGGCCGGCCCGCAGGGTTCCGGCATCCCTCTTCTTGAGCGTCGCGGCGCGTGCGCGCAGGCTATCGCCGCAACCGGTGTGCGCACAGGGGACAGATGTCCCGTGCCCTGGCGTCTACAAGCCCAGGTCCCGGGACCGGGCGACGGCACGGGCCCGGCTGTCCACGTCCAGCTTGGCGTACAGCGCCGACAAGGCGTTGCGCACCGTCTTGTCGGCCACGCCCAGGCGGGCCGCGATCTGTGCGTTGTCCAGCCCCTGTGCCACGAGGCCGGCGAGCGCGCGCTCGCGAGGGGTGAGCCGGGGCAGGTGGCCGGTGCCGATGACGAACTCCACCACCGCGTCACAGAAGCGGTCGAACGCGGGCTCATGGCCCAGCGGGATGTGGTTGTCGGTGGCCAGGGACTCGAAATGCGCGCCCGGGATCGACGCGGCAATCTCGCGGCCCAGCGCGATGGGCGTGACCCGGTCGCCTTCGCAATGCAGTACGAGGGTGGGGGCCTTCACCTGGGGCGCCAGCGCGCGCACGTCCACCTCGGCGCGGGCACGCATGATGTCGGCGGCCCGGGGGCCGTCGCAACTGCGGCGTTGCTGCTCGTTGATGCCGTCGCGCACTTCGGCCGAGGCTGCGGGAACGAAGCGGCTGCTGAAGAACTCGCGCACCGCCGGGTCGTCGCGTCCCCAACCCAACTCCACAAGCCGCCACTGCGCCTCCAGGAAAGCACGGTCCTGCGGGCTGGCGCAGCGGTGCAGGGCGCCATGCAGGTAGCCGCCCAGCAGCACCACATGCGAAACGCGTTCGGGATGGCGCATGGCGTACGCGATGGCGATGGCCGCCGCGCCGCTGGCACCCAGCAGCGCGACCTTGGGCTCGCGCGAGGCGTCCACGGCCGCATCGACCACCGCTTCGAGTTCCGCCACCCACGCTTCCAGTCCCCGCGGCCGCGGGTCGTCGCCGGACAGGCCGCAGCCGCGTTCGTCATAGCGCACCAGGCCGAACGAGCGGCTCAGCCGCTGCACCCACGGCCGCCACAGGGGCGAGCGCAGGTCGTACTCGACGTTCGTGAGCCAATGCGCCACGCGCACCAGCGTGGGCGCGCCGGGCGGTCCGGTGCGGGTCCAGGCGATGCGCGCGCCCGAGGACAGCTGGGCGAAGCGAAAGGCCTGGGGTGGGGCGCCGGGGTGGGTCATGGCGCTCATGGGGCTGATGGGGCTCGGTGGGCTCGGGGGGCTCATGGGGCTCTTGGTGCGGTCGCGCGGGCCAGCAGCGACTGCGGTCTCAGGCGCCGGCGGCCCTCGCCCGCCATGCCCTCAACCAGCCCAGCCCCTGGCTCGTGGCGCCGGGCGCGGTGCCGCGCGCCGGGCGGTACTCGCAGCCCACCCAGCCGTCCCAGCCGCTCTTGCCGAGGGCGGCGCTGAGTTCATCGATCACCTCGAACAGGTAGGGGTGGTGCAGCTCGCCCAGGTCGGGCTCGTGCCGTT
>JBJTZN010000088.1:0-3123 GCA_046087245.1 Rubrivivax sp. | reverse complement strand
CCGGCCTCCTTCATCTGCTTGATGAACTCGGGGATGGGCGCGAGCACGTAGCCGTGGAAGATCACGTAGTCGGGGCGGGCGCGGCGCAGCTTGGACACCTCGGCCGAGACGTCCACCGCGCCGGGCTTGGTGACGATCTCCTGCACCAGCGGGATGCCCAGCTTCTGCGCATGCCGCTTGGCGCCTTCGATGGGGTCGCGGCCGAACTCGGTGTCGCTGTAGACCAGGGCCACCGAGGGCTTGCCGCCCGCCTTGGCCTGCGAGTTGATGAACTCGAGCTGGATCTCGATCATGGCCTCGTAGGTGGGACCGGCCATGAAGTAGTACGGCACCTTCACGGGGTCGGCCAGGTCCGAGGCGAAAGAAGGGCTGGAGGTCATCGTGGTGCCGAGCTGGCTCACCTCGGCCGCCGCGGCCTTGGCCCAGGCGGTGGAGTCGCCATAGAAGACCGGCGGGCGGTGCGCGCCCATGATCTTCTTGAACACGGCCATGGCCTGGTCCATCTTGTAGGCCGAGTCTTCACCGATGTAGCGCAGCCTGCGCCCGGCCACGCCGCCGTTGGCGTTGCGCCACTCGCAGTAGTCGCCCAGGCCCTGGTGCAGGCCCACGCCGGCAAAGGCGAACACGCCGGTGATGGGGGGCGCGGCGCCCACCACGATCTCGCCGCTCTGCGCGAAGGCGGTGCTGAGCGGCAGCGCGCCCAGCCCGGCAGCGCCCAGGCCGGCCTGCACGAGGCGGCGGCGGCTGGTGCTGGCGATGTCTCGTTCGGTCTTGCTCATCGTTGTCTCCTTCAAGGGTTGTGGAGGGGGGCGGCGCGAGGCTTGCGAGACGCCCGCGGTTCAGGAACGGAAGGGCCAGAGGTGGAAGAAACGCCGGATGCGCCGCCAGACCTCCACCAGGCCGTGCGGCTCGAACACGAGGAATCCGATGATCAGCAGCCCGAAGACGACCTGCTGGATAGGCGAGAGGATCTCGATGGCGCGCGGCGACCACTGCGCCGCCAGCGAGACGCCAGCACGCAGCAGTTCGGGCACCAGGGTCATGAAGAAGGCGCCCAGGATGGTGCCCAGCGTGCTGCCCAGGCCACCCACGATGATGGCCGCCAGGTAGAAGATGGACAGCTGCAGCGTGAAGTACTCTGGCGTCATGGCGCGGTAGAAGTAGCCCAGCAGCGCCCCGGCCACGCCCGCGTAGAACGAGCCGATGGCAAACGAGGTGAGCTTGTACTGCAGCAGGTTGATGCCCAGCACCTCGGCCGAGATGTCCTTGTCGCGGATGGCGGTGAAGGCGCGGCCCACTCGGGTGCGGAACAGGTTGCGCGCCCCGATCAGCATCACCACGGCGCAGAAGGCGATGAGCCAGGCCATGCGGGCATCGGTGTCCAGCGGGATGCCGAAGAAGCTGGCCGGCGGCACGTTCACGCCGCGCACGCCGCCCGTGACCGACTCCCACTCGCGGAAGATGTAGACCATCAGGAACTGCATGGCCAGGGTGGCCACCGCCAGGTACAGCCCCTTGATGCGCAGGCTGGGCAGCCCCACCACGATGCCCAGCGCCGCCGCCATCAGCCCGGCGGCCGGCAAGGTGACGAACACCGGCAGGCTGCGCTGCGCCAGCCAAGCCGCGGTGTAGCAGCCCACGCCCATGAAGGCGGCATGTCCCAGGGAGATCAACCCCGTGCTGCCGGTCATGATGTTCAGACCCGAGGCGGCGATAATGTGGATGCCCAGCACGCACATCAGCCCGAGCGCGTAGCCCCCGCCCACCAGCGGGAACACGGCGATGGCCAGCAGCAGCGCCAGCAGCCACAGGCGCTGCACGCGCGTGGGCCACAGCGCCTGGTCGTCGGCGTAGCTCTGGCGGAAGTCGCGGATGCGCATGGGCCGGGTGCCTTACAAGCGTTCGATCTGCCGGGTGCCGAACAGGCCGTAGGGGCGGATCAGCAGGATCACCAGCACCACCACATAGGGCACGATGTCGCGCACCTTGCCGCCCAGGTAACCGGCCGTCAGGCTTTCCAGCAGGCCCACGATGAGGCCGGCCACGATGGCCCCGGCAATGCTGTCCAGCCCGCCGAGGATGATGACGGCCAGCACGGTGAGCGCGGCGCTGCCGAGTGCCGGCGACAGGCTGGTCATCGAGGCCACCACGATGCCGGCGATGGCACCCACCAGGCCGGCGAAGATCCAGGTCAGGCGCTGCATGGCGCGCACGTCGATGCCCAGAACATACGCGGTGACGGGGTCGCTGGCGGCGGCGCGCATGGCCACGCCGGTGCGCGAGCGACGGAAGTACACCGTGAAGGCGGTGATGACCACGGCCGCGAGCAGGAAGCTCCACAGCACCTTGCCCGGGATGAGCACGTCGCCGATCAGCAGGGGCTGGCGCGGCAGCAGCGTGGGCATCTCGTAGTTGCGTCCGCCCCAGATGGCGTCCACGCCACCGTGCAACGCACTGGCCAGGCCGATGGTGGCCATCAGCACCGAGATGACCGACTGCCCGGCCAGCGGCCGCAGGATGGCGCGCTCCACCAGCGCCGCACACCCGGCCACCGCCGCCAGCGTGGCCGGCAGCGCCACCCACAGGGGCAAGCCCCACATCACGTGGGCGGTGTAGAAGAAATAGGCGCCCAGCATCATGAACTCGCCCATGGCGAAGTTGATGACGCCCGTGCCCTTGTAGATGAGCACGAAGCCCAGCGCGATCAGCGCCAGCAGCCCGCCCGACAGCAGGCCGATGGCCGAGAACTCGGCCAGGGCGATCCAGTCAAAGCCGCCGGTCACGCGGCCGCCCTCCTTGAGGCTTCATCCCCGAGGTAGGCACGCACCACCTCCGGGTTGGCGCGCACCTGCGCGGGCGTGCCCTGGCCGATGACCTGACCGAAGTTCAACACCACCACGTGGTGCGAGATGTCCATCACCAGACCCATGTCGTGCTCGATCAGCAGCACGGTGACGTTGTGTTCGTCACGCAGCACGCCGATCAGCGCCTTGAGGTCTTCGGTTTCGCGAGGGTTGAGGCCGGCGGCCGGCTCGTCGAGCATGAGAATGCTCGGGCGGGTCATCATGCAGCGGGCGATTTCCAGGCGGCGTTGCTGGCCGTAGGCCAGGGTGCCGGCGCTAC
>JBJTZN010000087.1:0-5457 GCA_046087245.1 Rubrivivax sp. | reverse complement strand
ATGCCGCTGTTGCGCCAGGCGCTGGACAGCACCGCCAAACTCTCCACCTTCGTGCTGTTCATCCTGATCGGCTCCACCGTGTTCAGCAGGTACAGGCCCACCAGCAGCAAGCCCGGCACCAGGGCACCGGCATACATGTCGCCCACCGAACGGCCCAGCTGGTCCGCCAGCACGATCAACACCAGTGATGGCGGAATGGCCTGGGCCAGCGTGCCCGAGGCAGTGATGGTGCCGGTGGCGATGGTGCGGTTGTAGCCGTAGCGCAACATGATGGGCAGCGAGATCAGGCCCATCGAGATCACGGCGGCCGCGACCACGCCCGTGGTGGCGGCCAGGAGTGCGCCCACCAGGACCACGGCGATCGCCAGGCCGCCGCGCACCGGCCCGAACACCTGGCCCACGGTTTCCAGCAGGTCCTCGGCCATCCTGGAGCGCTCCAGGATGATGCCCATGAACGTGAAGAAGGGGATCGCCAGCAGCGTGTCGTTCTGCATGATCCCCAGCACCCGCAAGGGCAGGGCCTGGAACATGTTGCTGCCGAAGAGCCCCGCTTCGATGCCGATGTAGCCGAACAACAAGCCGGTAGCAGCCAGTCCGAAGGCCACCGGAATGCCGGTGAGCAGGAAAAACAGCAGTCCGCTGAACATCAGCGGAACAAAGTTCTGGGCAATGAACTGGGTCATGTCAGCGGGCTCCCTGCAACTTGGCCTCGGCTTCGGCGGCCAGTTCGGCCGCGAGCTTCTCCTCGTCAGACTGACCTTCTTCCACGCTGAACGGTTCTTTGCGATGACCCGTGAGGAAGGCGATGCGCTTGATCAACTCCGACAGGCCCTGGAGCGCCAATATGGCAAAGCCCACCGGCACCAGCAATATCACGGGCCAGCGGATCAGGCCGCCGGCGTTGGCGCTCATCTCGCCCGAATCGAACGCGCGGGTGAAGAGCGGCCAGGAGAGGTCCACCAGGATCAGCGCCAGCGGAATCGTGAAGACGATCAGGCCGATCAGGTCGATGATGGCATTGGTGCGCTTGGACAGCCGAGAAGCGATGAAGTCGATCCGCACGTGCGCATTCTTCAGCAGCACGTAGCCCACGCCCAGCATGAACACGCCCGCAAACAAGTACCACTGAATCTCCAGCCAGGCGTTGGAGCTGATGTCAAAGGCCTTGCGGATGATGGCGTTGACCGTGCTGATGATCACGGCGGCCAGCACCAGCCACATGATCAACTTGCCCAGCAACTCGTTGAATCGATCGATCAGGCCTGAGAGCTTCAAGAGGGGCGACACGGCATCTCCTGTGGGATGGTCTGGTGCTGGTGCAGATTCGCGGACCGCCGTCAGGGCCCGAAGCTGTCGATTATCCAGCCGACGCGACCTGAAGACGATCCGAAGAGCGAACTCAGATCTGCTGGGCCAGCGCAAAGAGTCGAGCCGATCGCGCTCCCGAGCGGCAGAACATCAGCACGGGGCGGGGCAGTTCACTGAGCAGGCGCGCCATCTCTGCGGCCTCCTCGGGCGACTGATAGCCGCCTGCCACGGGCAGGTGGCGATACTCCAGCCCGGCGGCCGCTGCGGCAGCGGCCACGGCGGCGCTGGTGGGCTGATCCGGCCCGCCCTCGAAATCGGGGCGGTTGTTGACCACGCTCCTGAACCCCAGGCGGGCGGCCTCGGCCATCGATTCGGGGTTCAACTGGGGGGCCACGCACACATCGGCGGCGATGGCTTGGACGGGGAGGTTCGCATTCATCGGTTCAGGTGCTCCGGTGCAGGCTGTCAGGCAGTCAGGGCCTTTTTCACGGCGGCCGATACCAAACCCATGTCGGCCTTGCCCGCCAGGCGGGACTTGGCCGCGCCCATGACCTTGCCCATGTCGCCCGGGCCGCTGGCGCCCAACTCCTGCACGAGGCCGCCCACGGCCTGCGTGATCTCTTCGGCTGAAAGTCGCTGGGGCAGGTAAGCCTGCAGCACCAGCACCTCGGCGGACTCCTTGTCCACCAGATCAGTGCGTCCGGCCTGGCTGAAGGCGGCGATGGAGTCTTTGCGCTGCTTGATCAGCTTATCGACGATACCGACCACCGCAGCGTCGTCCAGAACGATGCGCTCGTCCACTTCGCGCTGCTTGCAAGCGGCCAGCAGCATGCGGATCGTCGACAGTCGCTCTGCGTCCTTGGCCCGCATGGCAGCTTTCATGTCGTCAGTGATGCGGTCTTTGAGGCTCATGAGGCGGCGGGGCGTTCATCAATGAAAAAAGCCCGCCACGGCAGGCCGTGCGGGCTGGGCTTCGTTGAACCTGCGGCGCGCAGGCTCAGTACAACTTCTTGGGCAGCTGCATGCTGCGAACGCGCTTGAAATGGCGCTTCACGGCGGCAGCCTTCTTGCGCTTGCGCTCGGAGGTCGGCTTCTCGTAGAACTCGCGAGCGCGCAAGTCGGTCAGCAGGCCGAGCTTTTCGATGGTGCGCTTGAACCGGCGCAAAGCGACGTCGAACGGCTCGTTTTCCTTGACGCGAATCGTGGTCATGTTCGGTGGGCAAGTAGCTTGCAAAAGCCAGGATTATAGGCACAACAATGGCTTGGCGGGTGTCCGGCGTGTCCATCGGGCCGCATTCCTGAACCCTCAGGGAAGTTCAGGTGGGCGAGGTCAGCAAGGCTTCGGGTTCATCTGACGCGAGATGATCACGCCCGCTTTGCAATGTTCCAAGCCCTGGCTCAATGAGCATCGGTCCAAGGAAATATAGGACCCGACACGACACACCGGACAGCTCGATTCTAGGCCTGATTCCCTGCTCACGCGGGCCGATCTCACAACAACTGGCCGTCCGTCAGCGCAGCGTCGAGCCGGGCGATCAGCAGGCCCAGGTCCGGCGATCCTGGCGCTGCGTCTTGCGGCGCCACAGCCCGGGCGGGACGTGCGTCAGAGCCCGCTGCTTGCGTCCCGCCCGTGGCTGCGCTGCGCTCGGCCAGCTGGTAGGCCAGGTTCAACGCGGCCAGCACGGCGATACGGTCGCGCGCCTTGATCTTGCCGGCATCCCGGATGGCGCTCATCTCGCGGTCCACTGCGGTCACGGCGGCTGCAAGTTGCAATTCGCCGCCCTCGGGGCATCCCAGGACGTAACCCTGCCCGAGGATGGTCACCTCGACCTGCTTCATGGCGGGTTCTCCCGGAAGGGCTGCGTGGAGTCTTGCGAGGCCGTGCTTTGGGCGTTGGCAAGCTGTGCCAGCCGGTCGATGAGGTGATCGGTGCGGGTGCGCGCAGAGTGCAGCGTGGACTTGAGGCTGTCGCGTTCAGCCGTCAGGCTGCGGACCTGCTGGCCCAGCAGCGCGTTCGTGCGCTGCAACTCCTCGTGGCGCAGCAGCAGTCGTTCAACCCGTTCGGCAAGTTGCTGGAGCTGGGTCATGACAAGCATCCGATGGGACCGGATTGTAGGCGCGGCCAGCGGGGCATTCGCAACGAGCATGCGCGGGCGCAGGCCTGTGGGAGGCCGCTCAAGGAGGTCGCCCGGGTGCCGCGTCGCACCAGGAGCTGACCCTGCAGCGCACGCAGTCGGGCTTGCGCGCCTTGCAGACGTAGCGCCCATGCAGGATGAGCCAGTGATGTGCATCGACGCGGTATGGCCCCGGCACACGTCGCAGAAGTTCTCGTTCAACCGCCAGGGGCGTGGAGCCTCGGGCGAGCCCTGTGCGGTTGGCCACTCGGAAGATGTGGGTGTCCACCGCGATGGTCTCTTCGCCAAAGGCACAGTTCAGCACGACGCTGGCGGTCTTTCGCCCAACGCCCGGCAGGCGTTCCAGCGCCTCGCGCGAGCGCGGTACACGGCCCGCATGGTCCTGCAGCAGGATGCGGCAGGTCTCGTGCAGATGGCGGGCCTTGCTCCTGAACAGGCCAATGGTGCGGATGTGCGCCTCGATGCCCGTGACACCCAGGCGATGCATGGCCTGGGCGGTGGGCGCCACGGCAAACAGCCTGCGGGTGGCCTTGTTTACGCTGACATCCGTGGCCTGGGCCGACAGCAGCACGGCCGCCAGCAGCTCGAACACGCTGCTGTACTCGAGTTCTGTTTCAGGGCTGGGATGGGCCGCCTTCAGGGTGGCGAAGAAGGGCTCGATGTCTGCTGTCTTCATGGCGCCCCGGGCTTGTCGAGACTTCGAGCACGTGCCCGGGCCAGCGTCGCCTCGATGAGCGCGCGCTTGCGTTGCAGCACTTCAGGGTCCTCGATGCTGCTGGCTGCGCCCAGATCGGCCAGCTTGGATGCAGCCTTGGCTGCCAGCCGGACCTCCCGGGCTTGCAACTCGCGAGCGCTTCGCTGCTGTCGGTCCTGGTACCTGCGTCGAGCCGCTTCGGCCAGTTCGGTACTCCACGCTGCCCAGCCCGTGGCCGCACTGCCTGTGGGCTCCATCGAGATGCAGTCCACCGGGCAGGCCGGTACGCACAGCTCACAGCCCGTGCACCATGTCTCGACCACGGTGTGCATGCGCTTGGACGCGCCCAGGATGCAGTCCACGGGGCAGGCCTTGATGCACAGGGTGCAGCCAATGCACCAGTCCTCGTCGATCACGGCGGTCCGTCGGGCGGATTCCGAACCGTGGGCTGGATCCAGGGGCACAACAGGCCGTCCGGTCAGGGCTGCCAGGCGGGCAATCCCCTCGGCGCCTCCTGGCGGACACTGGTTGATGCCGGCTTCGCCTTGAACCATGGCCTTGGCGTAGGCGCGGCAGTCAGGGTAGCCGCAGCGCGTGCACTGCGTCTGGGGCAACGCGGCGTCGAGGCGGTCGACCAGGGTTTCGGCCACAACCGGAATCCTTGCTTGGGACGGGCCCGCGCCGTTGCGTACGCAGATCGATTCAGGCCGAGCGTGACCGCGCCCTGCGCTTGGGCGGCCGCGTTGCAGCGGAGCCGTCGCCGCTTCTGATGAAGTCCCGCACCCGCGGGTAGACCAGTTCGCGCCAGCGCCGCCCGGAGAAGATGCCGTAGTGGCCGGCTCCTGGTACGTCGTAGTGAAAGCGGCGGTCCGCAGCGATGCCCTTGCACAGGTCGTGAGCCGCGCGGGTCTGGCCGGCTCCCGAGATGTCGTCGAGTTCCCCTTCCACCGTCAACAAGGCGGTGTGGCGGATGTCCTGGGGCCGCACCAGCTTGCCATGCACGCGCCAGGTGCCGTTGACCAGGGCAAAGTCCTGGAACACGGTCTGGATGGTGTCCAGGTAGTACTCGGCCGGCATGTCCAGCACCGCGTTGTACTCGTCGTAAAACTGGCGGTGGGAGTCCGCGCTGTCTTCGTCACCTCGGATCAGGTCCAGGAAGTAGTCGTAGTGCGAACTCAGGTGCCGATCCGGATTCATGGCCACGAACCCGGTGTGCTGCAGGAAGCCCGGGTAGACACACCGACCGGCCCCGGGGTAGTTCAAGGGTACCCGGTAGATCACGTTGTGCTCGAACCACTCCAGGCTCTTGTTGAGAGCCAG
>JBJTZN010000086.1:0-2622 GCA_046087245.1 Rubrivivax sp. | reverse complement strand
ACACCGGCGGACTTCGAGCGCCTGTTTCCGGCCACGGGCGGGGCGTTGTACGGCCCGGCGACCCATGGCTGGATGACGCTGTTTCGCCGGCCGGGTTCGACGAGCGCGCTGCCCGGCCTGTTCCTGGCGGGGGGCAGCGTGCACCCGGGCCCGGGCGTGCCGATGGCCGCCCTGTCGGGCCAGCTGGCGGCCGGGGCGGTGATGGCGCACCTCGATTCGACCAGCCGGTCCCGCCGGGTGGGTACCTCTGGTGGTACTTCGACGCCCTCAGTGACGACGGCCGGCACGGCCTGACCGTCATCGCCTTCGTCGGCAGTGTCTTCTCGCCCTACTACGCCTGGGCACGGGCCCGCGGCCGGCCCGACCCCGAGAACTTCTGCGCCCTGAACGTGGCGCTGTATGGACATGGCGGCAAGCGCTGGGCGATGACCGAGCGTGGCCGGCGTCATGTGCGCCGCGACGCGCACGAGTTCGTCATCGGGCCCAGCCGGGTGCGCTGGGACGGGGCTGCGCTGGTGGTGGACATCGACGAGCGATGTGCGCCCATTCCGCGCCGATTGCAGGGCCGGCTGCGGCTGGTGCCGCCGGGGCTGTGCCGCTTCGTGGCGCCCTTGGATGCCCCCGGCCGTCACCGCTGGGGCCCCATCGCGCCTTGCGCCCGCATCGAGGTGGACCTGCGCCAGCCCGCGCTGCGCTGGCAGGGCCATGCCTACCTGGACTCCAACGAGGGCGACGAACCCGTGGACCGCGCCTTCGCCGACTGGGACTGGTCGCGCGCCACCATGGCCAATGGCGACACCACCGTGATCTACGACCTGCGCCCGCGCCACGGTCCCGAACGCGTCATCGCCCAGCGCTTCTGCCCCGATGGTCGTCACGAGCCCTTCGAGGCGCCCCCGCGCCACCGCCTGCCGACCTCGGGTTGGCGCATCCCGCGCCAGGTGCGTGGTGAAGCCAACCCGGCCCCACGACTCGTCCACACCCTGGAGGACACGCCGTTCTACGTGCGCTCTCAGATCGCTTCGCGCCTGTTGGGTGAGGATGTGGTCTCCATCCACGAGACGCTGGACGTGCCGCGCGTGGTGTCGTTGCCCGTGCGGCTGATGCTGCCCTGGCGCATGCCCCGCCGGCCCTGACGGCGCTGCAACGCCCGCCGTCCGGCCCACCCTGCCGCGCAGCGCCTGGGGCCTGTAACATGCAGCCGTCATGAGCTTCACCCCGTTGATCTACGGAGACCATCTCGCCCGCAGCGTGCGAGGAGTTTCGGCAGCGCCGCCGCGGCGGACCTGATCCGGCCACCGTGCCGCCCCGAGCGCGCCTCGCGCCGCCTGGGGGGCGAGTTCAGATCAACGCGTGCATTGCGCGCTCCTGCAGGAGGCCCCATGGCCACAGCTTCCACCATTGACAACCCGATGGGCCTGATGGGCTTCGAGTTCGTCGAATTTGCATCCCCCACGCCCGGGCTCATCGAGCCGCTGTTCGAGAAGATGGGCTTCAGCCTGGTGGCGCGCCACCGCAGCAAGGACGTGCTGCTGTTCCGCCAGGGCGGCATCAACTTCATCATCAACCGCGAGCCACGCAGCCTGGCGGGCTACTTCGCCGCCGAGCACGGGCCCAGCGCCTGTGCCCTGGCCTTTCGCGTGAAGGACGCCCACCGCGCCTACGCCCGCGCCCTGGAACTTGGCGCGCAGCCCGTGGAGGTGCCCACGGGCCCGATGGAACTGCGCCTGCCGGCCATCAAGGGCATCGGTGGTGCGCCGCTGTACCTGATTGACCGCTTCGAGGATGGCAGGTCCATCTACGACATCGACTTCGAGTGGGTGGAGGGCGCGCCGCGCCGGCCGGTGGGTCATGGGCTGCACACCATCGATCACCTCACGCACAACGTCTACCGTGGCCGCATGGCTTATTGGGGCAACTTCTACGAGAAGCTCTTCAACTTCCGCGAGATCCGCTACTTCGACATCAAGGGCCAGCACACGGGCCTGACCAGCCGCGCGATGACCGCGCCCGACAACCTGATCCGCATTCCGCTGAACGAAGAGTCGGGCAAGGGCGGTACGGGGCAGATCGAAGAGTTCCTGATGCAGTTCAATGGCGAGGGCATCCAGCACATCGCCCTGCACACCAACGACCTGATCGCGACGGTGGACGCGCTGCAGATGGCCGGCATCCCGCTGATGACGGCGCCCAATGACGTGTACTACGAGATGCTGGAAGAACGCCTGCCGGGGCACGGCGAGCCCGTGGCGGCGCTGCAGGCGCGCGGCATCCTGCTGGACGGCAGCACGGTGGGTGGCCAGCAGCGCCTGCTGCTGCAGATCTTCAGCCAGACCCTGCTGGGCCCGGTGTTCTTCGAGTTCATCCAGCGCAAGAGGGACGAAGGCTTCGGCGAGGGCAACTTCAAGGCGCTGTTCGAATCCATGGAGCGCGACCAGATCCGGCGCGGCGTGCTGGCGGCCCAGGCGGGCTGAACTTCGTGCCGTGCCGGACCTGGGGCGGACGCGCCCGGTACAGTCGCGCCCGAGCCGCTGGCAGGTCTTCAGGCCGCAGTCAGTGATCCCGCCACCCGACTGCCCTGCGAGACCTGCATGCATTACGCCCTGGTCATCTTCCTCTCGG
>JBJTZN010000085.1:0-32395 GCA_046087245.1 Rubrivivax sp. | reverse complement strand
CACCCGCTCGTCCGCCCCAAACGGCCCCGCTCGTCGTTGCAAATGCTCGCCGTAGCCCGAGCTACGGCTGTGCTTTGCGCCTCGATCGGCACCTTTTGGAACGCCCGCTCGGGCGCGCCGGAATACTTCACAAGCTCTGAGTCGGCGGGTGCTGACATCCATCACCATGTCGTAGTGTCCTGGAAGTCCTGCCTCACGCCAAACGCCTGTCTCGGGATACCCCTTCACCCTTGCGGGATCGTCGTGCATTGTTGTTGGTCGAGAATCCCGGGCCGGGTGCGATTGCGCAATGGGGCGTGAACGGCGACCGGCCCGCCGCCGGTCTGCGGCGCGACCACCTGGGACGGGAGGGCATGGGGCATGGCGATGGAATCGATCACCTTGGGCGGCGGCTGCTTCTGGTGCCTGGAGGCCGTGTACGAACTCGTGGATGGCGTCACGGCGGTGGAGTCCGGTTACAGCAACGGCCATACCGTCAACCCCAGCTACGAGCAGGTCTGTGACGGCCGGACGGGGCACGTGGAGGTGGTCCGCGTCAGCTTCGACCCGGCCATGCTCGGGCTGCGCGAGGTCCTGGAGATCTTCTTTGCCATCCATGACCCGACCACGCTCAACCGCCAGGGCAATGATGTGGGGCCCCAATACCGCTCGGGCATCTACCTGCATGACGAGTCCCAGCGGGCCGTGGCGCAGGCCGTGCTGGACGAGGCGCAGGCGGCTCATGGCGGACGCGTGGTCACCGAACTGGAGCCGGTGGCCAACTACTGGCGGGCCGAGGACTACCACCAGCACTACTTTGCCCAGCACCCGCACCAGGGCTACTGCGCGTTCGTGGTGGCGCCGAAGGTGCAGAAGTTTCGCGAGACCTTCCGCGCGCGCGTGCGCCGACCTTGAGTCTGGCGCCTGGACTTCACGGCGCCAGGCGTTCCCTGACCCAGGCCCCCGCCTCGCGCCGGTAGGCCAGGCGGTCGTGCAGGCGCGATGGCCGTCCTTGCCAGAACTCGTAGCGCTCGGGCGCCAGGCGGAACCCGCCCCAGTGCGGGGGGCGTGGCGGGTTCATCAGGAACTGGGCCGCGTAACGCGCCGCCTGGGTCACCAGCACGGCCCGCGACGCGATGACCTGGCTCTGCGGCGAGGCCCAGGCGCCGATGCGCGAGTCCAGCGGACGGCTGGCGTAATAGGCGTCGGACTCCTCGTCCGCTACCCGCGATACCGGGCCCTCGATGCGTACAACGCGCTCCAATTCCACCCAGTGGAACTGCAGCGCGGCGTGCGGGTGGGCAGCCAGTTCGCGGCCTTTGCGGCTGTCGTAATTGGTGTACCAGACGATGCCCCGGGCATCGCAGCCCTTGATCAGCACGATGCGCGTGGAAGGATGGCCGTCCGGCCCCACGGTGGCCAGCGTCATCGCGTTGGGCTCGGGCAGGCGCGCGTCCAACGCTTCCTTGAGCCACTGTTCAAACTGACGCAGGGGGTCCTCGTGCGAGGCGGACTCGTCCAGCGCGGCGCGCTCGTAACTCTTGCGAAGCTGGGCGATGTCGGTCATGCGCCGAGTATAGGAAGTGGTGTCGGGGCCGCCTGCGATCGGGCCGGCCCCGCCTATTGGCATTCCCTTAAGGGGAAGGCCTTAGGTAGACGTCCCATTGGCCGGCGCCTCCCGTGCAGGCATGCTGTACCCACCAACGCGCGCAGAGGAACCGCGCCTTGACCCCTCCAGGACCCAGGCCCGACAGAAGCCCAACCCATGAGCGAGCGTCCCGTTGTCGTCGTGGTGGCCGCAGGCCGCAGCAGTCGCGTTGCCGGTGCCTCGCACAAGCTGGTGCAGGCCCTGGGAGCCTCCACCGTGCTGGGCACCACGCTGGCGCAGGTCATGGAAAGCCGCCTGCCCCGTGTGGTGGTGACCACTCCCTCTCTGGAGCCTGAAGCCGCCCGCATCGTGGACAAGCGCGACTTGGTGGTCATCCCGCAGCACGAGGCGGACCGGGGCCTGGGCCATACCGTCGCCGCCGGTGTGCAGGCACGGCCGCATGCGCCGGGCTGGTTGCTGCTGCCCGCCGACATGCCCCTGGTCGGCCCGCAGGCCATGATCACGGTGGCTCAGGCGCTGCTCCATCACACGGCAGTGGTGGCCCAGCACCATGGGCGGCGTGGCCATCCTGTGGGGTTTTCCAGCGGCCTGTATTCCGAGTTGATGTCACTGGTGGGCGACGACGGGCTGCGCCGCATGCTGGCGCGCTACCCGGCCCACGGGGTGGAGGTGGCCGATGCCGGCGTGCTGTTCGACGTGGACACCGAGGCTGACCTGGAGGCGGCGCGCGCCATGGTGCCGGCCCTGGGGCTGGCGGGCTGAGCGTCTGCGAAGTGTTCCCGCGCGCCCGGGTGGAAGTGGTCAGGCCAGCCCGGCGCGGCGCGCAAGATTCATCAATCGGCCTGTCTCCCGGTCTTGGATGCCGCAGGCCTCCAAGGCCCGGGCCGTTTCGGCCAGGTACTCCAGGGTGCTGCCGAAGCGCCCGCGTGCGGTGCGAAGGATCTCCAAGAGGGTGGCCTCGTCCAGTGGCGGCAGGCAGGCCGGGCTGCGGCGGCTGAGGGTGAAGGCCAGGGCACGCACCGGGCCGTCGGGGGTTCGCACGGGCAGCAGGCGGGGGTCGTAGACGCCCGTGGGCATTTCGCGGGCCCACAGTCTGTCCAGCTCCTTGTCGACCCGCTGCCTCGGCACCCGGTAGGCCATGCCCTTGCACGAGCCTCCTGGCAGCAGCGCGAACACCAGACCGGGCACCTCAGGGGTGCCACGGTTGATCCGTGAGCGCATGCGCAAGGCCCGGTGCCAGCCCACCGCCAAGGCCGGGCGCCGTTCCGCGGCCTCGAACTCCGGGCGCCAGATCAGGGAGGCATAGCCGAAGACCCACAAATCCCCGCGCCCTCCCCACTGCTCGGCAAAGCGCTGGCGCAAGGCCTGGGGATCGCGAAGGGGCACCAACGGGCCGGACATGAACTGGATCATGACACTTGCTTCGTACGGCTTGAAGCCCAGAGGCGGGCGTGGCGCCACATGCCGGCCCTTTGGCAGGGCGGCCGGGCGGAATTCGACTTGAATCGTCCATGCAATTGATGATGTAATCAAGTTACATCAGAATTGAGTCATGAGTTACCTGTTCCGCATCCCCCAACCCTGGAGATCCGTGTGAGCGGGCCTCGCCGTCTGCATCCGGTCGTGCAGCAGGTGACCGAGCGCATCCGGGGGCGCAGCCAGGCGCTGCGGGCGGCCTACCTGGCCCAGGTCGATCGCCTGGCCTCTCGCACCCGCGGCGCAGACCGCATGGGCTGCGCCAATGTGGCACACGCCTTCGCCGCGATGCCGGCGCAGGACAAGTTGCGGGTGGTGGCGCACAAGGCGCCGAACGTCGCGGTGGTCACGGCCTACAACGACATGCTGTCGGCGCACCAGCCCTACGAGACCTATCCGGCGTGGATCCGCGAAGAGGCCCGCCGCCTGGGCGCCACGGCGCAGGTGGCTGGCGGCGTGCCGGCCATGTGCGATGGCATCACCCAGGGACAGCCCGGCATGGAGTTGAGCCTGTTCTCGCGCGACACCATCGCCATGTCCACGGCGGTGGCGTTGTCGCACGATGTGTACGACGCGGCGCTGCTGCTGGGCGTGTGCGACAAGATCGTCCCGGGGCTGCTCATCGGCGCGCTGCACTTCGGTCACCTGCCCTGCGTGTTCGTGCCTGCCGGGCCCATGAGTTCGGGCCTGTCGAACAAGGAGAAGGCGCGTGTGCGTGAGCAGGCGGCACAGGGCCTGATCGGGCGCGAGGCCTTGCTGGCCGCCGAGAGCCAGGCCTACCACGGCCCGGGCACCTGCACCTTCTACGGTACGGCCAACAGCAACCAGATGCTGCTGGAAGCCATGGGTCTGCACGTACCCGGTGCGGCCTTCATCCATCCGCACGACGGCTTGCGCGAACAACTCACCCGGCAGGCGGTAGCTCAGGTGCTGGAACTGGTGCGCGCCGGTCCGCGCTTCACCCCCATCGGTCAGCTGGTGGACGAGCGCTGCATTGTCAACGCCATGGCCGCGTTGCTGGCCACTGGCGGGTCCACCAACCACCTCATCCACTGGGTGGCGGTGGCGCGCGCGGGCGGGATGCTGATCGACTGGACGGACTTTGCCGAACTCTCCGCCGTGGTGCCTCTGCTGGCCCGGGTGTATCCCAATGGCAGCGCTGACGTGAACCAGTTTCAGCAGGCGGGTGGCCCGGGTTTCGTGCTGCGCGAGCTGGCCGCCGCCGGCCTGATGCATACCGACGTGGTGACGGTGGATGAGGGCGGCATCGCGGCCTACGCCCGCGTGCCGGCGCGCGAAGCCTCCACGGGCGCGCTGGTCTGGCGCGACCTGCCCGAGCACCCGGGCGACGACACCGTCCTGCGTCGCGCAGACCAGCCCTTCTCCCCCACGGGGGGACTGCGTCTTCTTCAAGGGCGGCTCGGGCGTGCGGTCATCAAGGTCTCCGCCGTGCCCGAGGACCGGCATGTCATCGAAGCGCCGGCGCGCTTGTTCGACTCCCAGGAAGCCTTGCTGGCCGCTTTCCAGGCCGGCGAACTCGAGCGCGATCTGGTAGCCGTGGTGCGCTTCCAGGGGCCCGCCGCCAACGGCATGCCCGAGCTGCACAAGCTCACCCCGCCGCTGGCCGTGCTGCAGAACCGCGGTTGGCGGGTGGCCCTGGTCACCGATGGCCGCATGAGTGGCGCCTCAGGCCAGGTGCCCGCGGCGATCCACGTATCGCCCGAAGCCCTGATGGGGGGGGGCCTGGCGCGGGTTCGCGACGGCGACCTGATCCGCCTGGACGCTGTGGCTGGAACGCTGGACGTGCTGATCGCCGAGGACGAGTGGGCCGCCCGCGAGGCCCAGAACCGAGCGCCCGAGCACGCCCAAGACAGCGCCCATGGCCTCGGGCGGGATCTGTTCTCCGGCCTGCGCCGCAACGTGCGCGGCGCCGAGGAGGGCGCCGTGACCTGGCTTTGAGGCCCGCGCCGCCGTCCCCTACCGCACTGCCCCCCACGACACCGGGCCATGGCCCCCACTTCCCGCAGCACGCTTCATGAACCCCCTCGAACTCGCCACCCACGGGCCGGTCATCCCGGTCATCGTCCTGCACCAGGTCGACGATGCCGTACCGGTGGCGCAGGCCTTGCTGGAAGGCGGCGTGCGGGTGCTGGAGGTGACGATGCGCACCCCCGTGGCGCTGCGCTGCATGGAGGCGATTGCACGCGCTGTGCCGCAGGCCATCGTAGGCGCTGGAACCGTGCGCTCGGCGGCTGATGCCCGCGCCGCGCTGGCCGCCGGTGCCCGCTTCGCGGTCAGTCCAGGCTACACCGGGGCGCTGGGGGCGGCCTGCCGGGAGATCGGCCTGCCGCTGCTGCCGGGCGTGGCCACGGCCAGCGAACTGATGGCGGCGCAGGACGCCGGCCATGACTTCGTGAAGTTCTTCCCGGCCAGTGCGGCCGGCGGCATTCCCATGCTGAAGGCGCTGTCCGGGCCGTTTCCGGACGTCAACTTCTGTCCCACGGGCGGCATCACGCCACAGAACGCGCGCGACTACCTGTCGCTGCCTCAGGTCAAGGTGTGCGGCGGCTCCTGGCTCACGCCGCAGGATGCCGTGCAGGCGCGTGACTGGACCCGCATCACACGTCTGGCGCAGGAGACCGCGGACCTGCGCTGAGGCCCTGCCCTGCCTCGCGGGGTGCCATCCCTGCTTTCGGCGCGCAACCCCGGCACCTTCACCCGCCCACGCCCACCAGCACCAGCACGCCGATGACGGCGAACGCCAGTGCGGCGATGCGGTGCACCCATTCGATGGGCACGAACTTCACCGCCTTGTCGCCCAGCAGCACGGCCGGCACATTGGCGATCATCATGCCCAGCGTGGTGCCCACCGTCACGGCGATCAGGGCGTCATACCGCGCGGCCAGCATCACGGTGGCGATCTGGGTCTTGTCGCCCATCTCCGCCAGGAAGAAGGCGATCACCGTCACGCCGAACACGCCGAAGCGGGGCTGCTCGGCGCCTTCCACGTCATCGGCCTGGTCGGGCACCAGCATCCAGGCGGCCACCGCCAGGAAAGACAGGCCGAGGATCCAGCGCATCCACACCGGGTCCACCAGCCGGGTGATCCAGGTGCCCAAGGCACCGGCTGCCGCGTGGTTGAGCAGCGTGGCCACCAGGATGCCGGCGATGATGGGCACGGGTTTGCGGTAGCGCGCGGCCAGCAGCAGCGCCAGCAGTTGCGTCTTGTCGCCGATCTCGCCCAGGGCCACCACGCCCGTGGACACGGCGAAGGCCTCGGCGATCACACCGGGACGGTGTAGTTCAGCGCACGCCGGCCGCCGTCCACGTAGACGATCTCGCCCGTCATGTAGCTGGCGGCATCGCTGAGCAGGAAGGCCACCACCTCGGCCACCTCGGCGGGCTCGCCCAGGCGTTTCATCGGGGTGCGGCCCAGGATGCGCAGCCGGGCGTCCTCGCTGGTGAGCACGGCCGAGCGTGCTAGTTCCGTGGCGATGGTGCCCGGCCCCACCGCGTTGACGCGGATGTGGCGGTCGGCCAGGGCCAGGGCCATGGCGCGCGTGAGCTGGTCGATGCCGCCCTTGCTGGCGTTGTAGCTGGCGATCGACGGGATGGCCAGGGTGCCGTTGACCGAACTCATGTGAACGATGGCGCCGTAGCCTTCGCCTCCTCGGTTGGCGCACATGGCCCGGGCCACGGCCTGTCCGACCAGGAACGCCCCCTTGAGGTTGACGGCGATCACCGCGTCCCAGTCGGCCTCGGAGACTTCCAGGAAATCAGCCGCGCGGAAGATGCCGGCGTTGCTGACCAGCCCGTCCACCTGGCCGAAGGCGGCCAGCGTGGCCGCCAGCGCCGTATCCACCTGCGCCTTGCTGGAGACGTCGCAGTGCAGGTAGATGGCCTGCGCGCCCTGTGCCTGGAGTTCTGCGGCCAGCGCCTGGCCGGGCGCGTCGGCCACGTCCCACAGGGCCACGGCCGCGCCCTCGCGCGCCAGACGCCGCGTGCAGGCTTCGCCTATGCCCTGGGCGGCGCCGGTGACGACGACCGAGCGCTGGGTCAGTCCGAAATGGATGGGGTGGCTCATGGGGGTGATGCGTGGTGATGCGTGAATCAAGGGCCGCCGCAGGGCCTGGCGCCTTCAGCTCTGGCGGTCCAGCCAGATGGCGATGCCCTGGGCGTTGAGCTCGATGTCGATGCTCAGCAGCCGTGCGATGTCGTCGGCACTGTGGGTGGCGCCATGCCGGCGCAGGTCTTGCACGTACAGCGTGTGCAAGGCGGTCTTCAGGGCTTCGTGGCGCTGCGGGTGATGCTGCAACTGCCGGGCCAAGGTCACCGTCCGGTCCAGGAGCGTGCGCAGCGTGCGGGCCAGGGCGTCGACCTGACCCACGCGCCCGTAATGGGTCAGGTACACCCACTGCGGCGAGCGCTCGACCAGGCGGTCGATGGAACGGGCCAGGGCCTCGGGCTCGAATTGCACGGGCGTGGAGGTGGGCAGGATCCAGGCACCTTGCGCCGTGTCGAACTCGCGGTAGCTCAGGCCGAAGGTGTCGCCCGTGAACCAGCCCCGCGTCGCCTCGTCCCAGATGCAGTGGTGGTGCCGCGCGTGCCCGGGCGTGTCGATGAGGGTCAAGGGCCGGCCCGCGAGTTCCACCGTCATGCCTTCCGTGCTGGACACCACACGCTCGGCCGGCACCGGCACCAGATGGCCGTAGGCCCGGTCCATCTCCTGCTGGCCGTACACCGCCAGGGCGCCTTGGTACAGCGCGGTCGGGTCCACCAGGTGGCGTGCGCCGCGCGGGTGCACCAGCGCACGGGCCCGAGGCAGTTCGCTCATCAACAGCCCTACACCGCCGGCATGGTCCAGATGCACGTGGGTGGGGATGACCCAGTCCACCGCATCGCGCGGCAGGCCCACCGCGTCCAGCGCGGCCAGCAGGCGCGGCACGCTGAAGTTGGTGCCGGTGTCGATGAAGGCGGCGCGGCCGTCCTGCACCATGAGGTAGGCGGCATCGAACTGGTCGCGGTGGAAGCCGGTGTCGATGGCATGAACGCCCTGGTCCAGGGATTCGACGAAGGCAGGCAAGGTCATGAGGGAATTGTGCCTGCCGACAGTTCTTGCCCCGACGCGGGCCAGATGCTTTAGTTGTGAAGCAACTTCATCGGACAATGCACCGACACGCCTCACCTCACCTGGACCCCCATGCGCATCGTCTGCATCGGCGGCGGCCCCGCCGGCCTCTACTTCGCACTGCTGATGAAGCAGTTGGACCCTGCCCACCACATCACCGTGGTGGAGCGCAACCGCCCCTACGACACCTTCGGCTGGGGGGTGGTGTTCTCCGACGCCACCATGGAAGGCATGCGGCTGTGGGACCGCCAGACGGCCGACGAGATCGAGGTCGCCTTCAACCACTGGGACGACATCGAACTGCACTTCAAGGGTCACGTCATCCGCTCGGGCGGGCACGGTTTCGTAGGTATCGGGCGCAAGAAGCTCCTGAACATCCTGCAGGCCCGCTGCGAGGCGCTGGGGGTGGAGCTGCTGTTCGAGACCGAGGTGGACTCCGACGAGGACTTCCCCGACGCCGACCTCATCATCGCCAGCGATGGCGTCAATTCCAAGGTCCGCCACAAGTACGCCAGCGTCTTCCAACCCGACATCGTGACGCGGCCCAACCGCTTCATCTGGCTGGGCACCACCCAGCTCTACGACGCCTTCAACTTCCACTTCGAGAAGACCGAGCACGGCTGGTTCCAGAGCCACGTCTACAAGTTCGACGACCAGACCACCACCTACATCGTCGAGACGCCCGAAGACGTTTGGAAGGCCCATGGGCTGGATACGGCCACCACCGAACAGTCCATCGCCTTCTGCGAGAAGCTCTTCGCCAAGTACCTGGGCGGCCACCCGCTGCTGAGCAATGCGCGGCATCTGCGAGGCTCGGCCTGGCTGAACTTCCAGCGCGTGCGCTGCCGCCACTGGCACCATTTCAACGGCAAGAGCCACGTGGTGCTGATGGGCGATGCCGTGCACACGGCGCACTTCGCCATCGGCTCGGGCACCAAGCTGGCGCTGGAAGATGCCATCGGCCTGGCCCGTCTGTTCAAGCAGGCGCAGGAAGCGGGCGGCGGCGGTGCGGCCGACATCCCGGACGTGCTGCAGCGCTACCAGGTCGAGCGCGAAGTCGACGTCCTGCGCCTGCAGAACGCGGCCTGGAACGCGATGGAATGGTTCGAGGTGGTGGGCACGCGCTACTGCGACCAGCTCGAGCCCGAGCAGTTCATGTACTCCATGCTCACGCGCAGCCAGCGCATCAGCCATGAGAACCTGCGCCTGCGCGATGCACGCTGGCTGGAGGGCTACGAGCGCTGGTTCGCGCGGCGCGCAGCTGCGCAGGCCGGGTTGGCGGTACCGGTGTCGGCGCAGGAGCCCGTCGCCTCTGTCGGCCCTGAGCCCTCCCCCGTTCGCCCTGAACCTGTCGAAGGGCTTCGACAAGCTCAGCCCGAACGGGAATCAAGGGCCGGCAAATCGGGGGCGGCCTTGAAGCCACCCAGTCCGATGTTCACCCCGTTCAAGCTTCGCGGCCTGACTGTGCCCAACCGCGTGGTGGTCTCGCCCATGGCGATGTACTCGGCGCAGGACGGGCTGCCGAACGACTTCCACCTGGTGCACTTCGGCGCGCGCGCTCTCGGCGGCGCCGGGCTGCTGTACACCGAGATGACCTGCACCAGCCCTGAGGCCCGCATCACCCCGGGCTGCGCCGGCCTGTGGAACGACGCGCAGCGCGACGCCTGGAAGCGTGTGGTCGACTTCGTGCATGCCAGCTCGCCCGCCAAGATGGGTATCCAGCTGGGCCATGCCGGGCGCAAGGGCAGCACGCAACTGGGCTGGCAGCAGATGGACGAGCCCCTGGAGCAGGGCCACTGGCCGTTGCGGTCGGCTTCGGCCATCCCCTACCTGCCGCACAGCCAGGTGCCGCGCGCGATGACACGTGACGACATGGACCGCGTGCGCGAGGACTTCGTGGCCGCCACGCGGCGTGCGGCCGAAGCCGGCTTCGACATCCTGGAGCTGCACTGCGCGCATGGCTACCTGCTGTCGAGCTTCCTGTCGCCCCTGACGAACCGCCGCGAAGATGCGTACGGCGGCGCCATTGAGCACCGCGCGCGCTACCCGCTGGAAGTCTTCGCCGCGGTCCGCGCTGCGTGGCCGCAGGACAGGCCGATCTCGGTGCGCCTGTCCTGCCACGACTGGTTCCCGGGCGGCAATACGGCCGACGATGCAGTGGCCATTGCGCGCCTGTTCAAGGCCGCGGGCGCCGACATCATCGACTGCTCCTCGGGCCAGGTGGTGGCCGACCAGAAGCCGGTGTACGGGCGCATGTACCAGACCCCGTTTGCCGACCGCATCCGCAACGAGGTGGGCATCCCCACCGTGGCGGTGGGTGCCATCTTCGAGGCCGACCACGTCAACATGGTGATCGCGGCCGGCCGTGCCGACCTCTGCGCCGTGGCCCGCCCGCACCTGGCCGACCCGGCCTGGACCCTGCACGAAGCCGCGAAGATCGGCCATGCCGACATCGCCTGGCCGCTGCCCTACCTGTCAGGCCGCAGCCAGTACGAGGCCAACCTGAAGCGCTCTGCGGCTGTGGGCGCCGGCCCGGCCTGAAGCCGACGGTTCCTGACCCCGCCACGCCTGACTTGGCCCGATCCTGCCCGAGCCCGAACCACCGCCCGCCTCGAGGACATCCATGCACGACGACAAGCGACCTTTCAAGGACTACACCGCGCGCCACTTCCGCTGGCAGTGCAGCGACGACGGCCGTGTGGCCACCATCACGCTGAACCGGCCGGAGAAAAAGAACCCGCTGACCTTCGAGAGCTATGCCGAACTGCGCGACCTCTTCCGCAACCTGGCCTACGCGAGTGATGTGCGCGCCGTGGTGGTCACGGGGGAGGGCGGCAACTTCTGCTCTGGCGGCGATGTCTTCGAGATCATCGAGCCGCTGACCAAAATGGCCATGCCCGAGCTGCTGCGTTTCACGCGCATGACGGGCGATCTGGTCAAGGCCATGAAGCGCGCGCCGCAGCCCATCGTGGCGGCCATCGACGGCATCTGTGCCGGCGCCGGCGCGATGATTGCGTTGGCCGCGGACCTGCGGCTGGGTACGCCTTCGGCCAAGACCGCGTACCTGTTCACCCGCGTGGGTCTGGCCGGCGCCGACATGGGCGCCTGCGGGCTGTTGCCGCGCGTGATCGGCCAGGGCCGGGCCACCGAGCTCTTGATGACCGGCCGGGCCATGACGGCCGAGGAAGGTGCGGCCTGGGGTTTCTTCAACGCGCTGCACCCGCGTGACGAGGTGGTGGCCCAGGCGCAGGCGCTGGCCCGCACGCTGGCTGATGGACCCTGTTTCGCCCACACCATCACCAAAACCATGCTCAACCAGGAGTGGGCCATGGGCATCGAGGAGATGGTGGAGAGCGAGGCGCAGGCCCAGGCCATCTGCATGATGACCCAGGACTTCCACCGCGCCTTCCAGGCCTTCGCGGCCAAGCAGGCGCCGAAGTTCGAGGGGGATTGAAGTATTCGCCCGGTTCGACCTGATGGCTGACAAGAAGACGTCTGGCCAAGACTCGTTATCCGTACCTTGCAGGCGCTCCCGGCCTCGGCGACGCTTCGCGTGTCGCCGAGGCCGGGTACCCCCTTCGCTCATGTCCTCCGCATCGGGCTTGCGCCCGATGCTCCCCCTTTACTTCGCTGCGGGGGTACCCGCCCTCGGCGACTGGCCTGCACATCAGCGCGCCTGTTTGCTCACCCTGCTGTCGCCCGTCAGTTGCGGTTCAATGCCCGGGATGTCGGCAGGGCGTGGGGTGCGGGCGTTCCCCGCAGCGAAGTAAAGGGGGAGCCCCCGGCCGTTGGCCGGGGGCGGAGGACATGAGCGGAGGGGAATGCCCGCACCCCACGTCTCGCGAGCCAGCGGCGCGTGACGTTGCTCGATCTGAGGTCTACCCCATTGAAAGAAGGAAGGAAGACAAGATGACCCGCCTCACCCACCTCGACATCCCCTTCTTCGACGACCTGCACCGGCAACAGGCTGCGGTGCTGGACGCCTGGTGCGCCCAGCATCTGCAGCAGGTCGACCACGCCGACACCGATGCCGCCTGCCGTCGCCTGGTCACGATGCTGGGCCAAGGCGGGCACTTGCGCTGGTGCGTGCCCGCGGCGCACGGCGGGGCCTTGTCGGCCCTGGACTCGCGGGCCCTGGTCGTGGCGCGTGAAACCCTGGCCCGGCACGACGGTCTGGCGGACTTCGCCTTCGCCATGCAGGGCCTGGGCACGGGGGCCATCACCCTGGCCGGCTCGCCCCAGGTGCAGGCCCAGGTGCTGCCCCGCGTGGCGCGGGGGGAGTGGATCTCGGCCTTTGCCTTGTCTGAACCCCAGGCGGGGTCGGACGTGGCGGCCATGGCGTGTACCGCGCGCGACGGTGGCGACCACTGGGTGCTCAACGGCGAGAAGACCTGGATCAGCAATGGCGGCATCGCGGACGTCTACACCGTCTTCGCCCGCACCCTGACGGCCGAGGGCCAGCCCGTGGGCGGAGCGGGTTCCAAGCCCACGGCCTCGATCAGCGGCTTTGTGCTGCGCGCCTATACACCGGGCCTGCAGATCGCCGAGCGCATCGACGTCATCGCGCCGCACCCGCTGGCGCGACTGCGCTTCGTGGACTGCCGCATTCCCAAGGGCAGCCTGCTGGGGGTGCCGGGCGAGGGTTTCAAGCTCGCCATGCGCACGCTGGACATCTTCCGTGCCTCGGTGGCGGCGGCGGCATTGGGCTTTGCGCGCCGGGCGCTGGACGAGGCCATCGCCCACGCCAAGGCTCGTCGGATGTTCGGCCAGACCCTGGCGGACTTTCAGCTCACGCAGGCGGCGCTGGGCGAGATGGCCAGCGCGGTCGATGCCGCTGCCTTGCTGACCTACCGCGCCGCCTGGCTGCGGGATGTGAAGGGGGTGCGCACCACGCGCGAGGCGGCCATGGCCAAGATGTGTGCCACCGAGAATGCCCAGCGCGTCATCGACCGTGCGCTGCAGATGCACGGCGGGCTGGGCGTGAAGGTCGGGTCGGTGGTGGAGTCGCTGTACCGCGAGATCCGCGCTCTGCGCATCTACGAGGGCGCCACCGAGGTGCAGCAGCTCATCGTGGGGCGGGACGTGGTCGGCGCCTGAGCGGCGCCTGCGGGGCCGGCAGGCCCTGCTTGAGCTGGCCCAACAACTCGAACAGCGCCACCTGCTGCGGATGCTGCAGGCTAGCCATCAACTCGACGACCCAGCCTTCGTGCTCTGCGGCCATGGCGCGAAACTGCCGCCGCCCCTCGCGCGTGAGGCTGACGGTGACGGCGCGGCGGTCCTGGGCGTCGTCGCGGCGCTCCACCAGACCCTCGGCCACCAACCGGTCCGTCAGCCCGGTGACGTTGCCACCCGTGACCATCAGGCGTTGCGACAGGTCCCGCATCTTCAGGCCCTGGGGATGCCTGTCCAACTGGGCCATCAGGTCGAAGCGCGCCAGCGAGCCCGCGAAGCGTTCACGCAGGCGAGCCTTCAGCGGGACTTCGATCAGGTTGGCGCAGGACAGCAGCCGCAGCCACAGACGCAGCGCCAGATGATCTGCGTCGCGTGCGCGGGTCTCCAGATCCGAACTGCCAGGGCCGGGGGCCCTCAAGCCCCTGCGATCACCCACAGTCTTGCGATGTCGGCGGAGCCGTCGCTGCCGCCCACGCTGCGAAGCGTCTGCAGGGCCTTGGCCTTGTTTCGGGACAACTGCGCCATGCCCAGACGCAGCTTGGCATCCTCCGGGCGCTTCAGGCCACCCTTGGCGATGCCCTGCTCGATCAGGGCGATGCCCTTGTCCACCTCGCCCAGCCCGACGTAGGCGTAGCCCACACGCACCAGGTCATCGCCGGTCTTCTGCGCTGCGGCCTCGGTGGCCTGCGCGGCGATGCCGGCCTTGGCTTCGGCGGTCTTCTTCACGGCCAGATCGCGCAGGCGCTTGTGACGGTCTGAATCGGGCCCGACACCCAGAACCCCGGCCGCCAGGCCCTTTTCCACGATTTGCAGGCCCTCCGCCGGCAGGCCGACCTGCATGGCCAACTGCGCCATCTCCATGAAGTCCTCGGGGCGGGTGAGATTGCCCGTGGCCAGCTTCAGTCGCATCACATCCAGGCCGAAGCGGTCGGCGAAGTTGGGCTTGCGCGGCAGGCGGCTGAGGTAGGCGTTCCAGTAGTCCTTCTTCGGGTACAGGGTCAGCAGCTTCTCCAGCGTGCCGATCTGGGCGGCCGTCTGGCCCGTGCGCTGCTGGGCGTCGGCCAGGCGCAGCAGGTCGGCCTCGGAGGGGCGGCCCCCGGCCTGTTCGGCGGCCGTCACGGCGGCGGCCGCGTCCTTGGCAATGGCCGCGTAGTCGCCACTGGCGCCTTGCAGGTAGCTTTGCAACTGCTTGAGCGTGGCGCTGTTGTTGCCGGCCTGCTGGGCCTTGGTCACCCACTCCGCGGCCTTGGGTACGTTCTTGAGCTGGGCGTAGCCCGAGGCGATCTGCTCGGCGATCTGGCCGGCCTCGGCGCCCGAGGTCCTGGGATGCACCGCCTCCAGCGCCTGGACCGCCGTGGCCATGTCCCCCGCGCGCTGCGCGGCAGCGGCCTTCATGCGGTCCAGCATCAGCTGCTCGGCCGGCGTGCGGTTGGGCACCGCCTCGGCCTCGCGCACCTTGGCCAGCGCTTCCCGGCCCTTGCCGGCCTTGATGTAGTCGGCTGCCTGCTGCAAGGGCTTGCCGATCTCGGCCCGCAGGCCTTGGGCGTGGGCGGTGCCGAAGGCGACGGTGAGCGCGAAGAAGGCGACCAGCGCCAGCATGGGGGAGAAAGGTCGCTTCATGGCGGAAATCACTGGAACTGCTCGTTGCCGACAATGCCGATCTTGGTCATGCCCAGGCGCTGCGCACCCGCAAGCACCATGGCCACATGCTCATACGCAGCCAGCTTGTTCGGGCGGATGTGCAGTTCAGGCTGGTCCTGCTGCGCAGCCGCAGCCGTCAGGCGCGCCAGCACCGTGGCCCGGTCGCCCGGAGCGATGACCTCCCCGTTCCAGCCGATGGTGCCGTCGAAGTCGATGTCCACGCGGATGATCTCTGGCGGCTTGGGTGGCGGCGCCGCGTTGTTGGGGATGGGCGTGTTCATCTTGACGGCGTGCGTCTGGATGGGGATGGTGATGATGAACATGATCAACAGCACCAGCATCACGTCGATCAGCGGCGTGGTGTTGATGTCCACCATCACTTCATCGTCGTCCGCCGAGGAGGATCCGACATTCATGCCCATGGTCGTGGTTCTCCCGCTCTTTCAGGTTCTTCAGTTCAGTCGGGCGCCGGCGCCGGCGGGGGGTTCGGTGATGAAGCCGACCTTCAGGATGCCGGCACGCATGCAGGCCATGTTCACGCGGCCTACCGGCTCCCAGCGCACGCCGGAGTCGGCGCGTATGTGCACCTCGGGCTGGGGATCCTTGACGGCCTCCTTCTTCAGCCGCGTCACGAGAGCCTCGAAGTCCGCCACCCGCTCCGTGCCCCAGTAGACCTCGCCGTCGCGGTTGACGGCTATGACCACGTTCTCGGGCTTGGTCTGCAGCGGGATGTTGCGTTCCTTGGGGAGTTCAAGCTTGATGGTCTGCGTGACCACGGGCACCGTGATCAGGAAGATGATCAGCAGCACCAGCATCACGTCCACCAGTGGCGTGGTGTTGATGGTGTTGTTGAGCTGGTCTTCACCTTCGTCGGTGGCAGCACCTACGTTCATGGCCATGGGCAATCTCCGCTGGGAGCCTGGGGCGCTGGTGAAGCGGCCAGGCTGTTCAATGCGATTTGCGGGGCTGCGGGCTTCAGCGCTTGCCGGCGATCAGCACGCTGTGCAGGTCGGCCGCGAAGGCGCGGGTGGCGTCCATGATGGCCTTGTTGCGGCGGATCAGCCAGTTGTAGCCCATCACTGCCGGCACGGCCACGGCCAAACCAATGGCCGTCATGATCAGCGCCTCGCCCACTGGCCCGGCCACCTTGTCGATCGAGGCCTGGCCGCTGATGCCGATCTTCACCAGCGCGTTGTAGATGCCCCAGACGGTGCCGAACAGGCCGACGAAGGGCGCCGTGGAGCCCACCGTGGCCAGGATGGCGAGGCCACCTTGCAGACGACTCTGCACACTGCCCACGGCGCGGTCGATGTTCATGCTGACCCAGGTGTGACGGTCGATGGTCTCGACCATGGTGCCTTCATGGTGGTCGTCGGCCTTCAGGGCCTGTTCGGCGATGAAGCGGCTGGCCGAGCCTTCTTCCAAGACCTTTGCGCCTTCCTTGACCGAGGAGGCCTGCCAGAAGGCCTCCGTGGAGCTGCGTGCGCTCTTGAGCATCTTGCTCTGCTCGTACAGCTTGGTGAAGATCACGTACCAGCTGCCCATGGACATGATCAACATGATGATGAGCGTGCCGTGCGCGACAGCGTCGCCCTGGTTCCACAAGGCCTTCAGACCATAGGGGTTCTCCACCGCTTCCTCGGTCACCGCGGGCTTGCCCGCGGCGGGGGGCGTGGCAGCAACCGGCGCCGAGGCGGCTGGAGCCTGGGCGGCTGCTGGCGTGGGAAGCGTGGCCGCCACAGTGGTGGCCGTGATCAGGACCGCCGCGAAGGACGCGCGCACGAGAGATATCAGGGACATGGTGCCTCCAGGGAAAAGGGCGCGGGTCTTGGGGGACGCGCCGGAAATCGAAAGATCGAGCTTGGGTTCAATCCAGGCAGGGGCGGGCAGGGGGGGGCCACAGGGGTCACTCCAGCTTCCAGACGTACTCCACTTCGAAGGTGCCGCCCACGGGCTTGCCTGTTTCGTCGTTGCCCGGCCTGAAAGTGCACTCGCTGAGCTTGGCCAGTGCCACGCGGTCGAGCTGTCGGTGCTCACGCGACGACCCGGCGGGCTTGACCACCTCGGCGCTCGACAGCTTGCCGGTGGCGTCCACGGTGAACCGGACACGGGTGGTGCCGGTGGCTTCGGCGCGCACGGCGGCCGCCGGGTAATCCTCGTTCTTCGGAGCACAAGTCGCCACGTTGCCGATGGCGGGCTTGGCTGCCACGCGAGGCGGTGGTGCAGGCGGGGGGGGGGCAGGGGGTGCCGGGGCGGCAGCGGGTGCAGGCGCAACGCGAACGGGCGCCGGCGGCGGCGCCACCGTGGTCGTGGTGATCACGGGTGCCACCGTGGGCGGCGGATTCACCACCACCTCGGGTGGGGGCACGAAACTGGGCGGCGGCGGCGCGAACTTCGGCGGCGGCGGCAGGTTCTCGGGTGGCGGCGGCGGCGGCGGCTTCACCTCCTCGATGATCTTGGTCTCGATCGGCCCCTTGATGACCTCCACCATGCGCTGGGCCAAGCCGTTGAGCAGGGCCCAGCCCAGCAGCACGTGCAGACCCAGCACGACGCCGATGCCCACCATGTGCTTGCCCGGATTGCGTTGTTCCTGGCCAAAATCCACTTGCTTCCTCCGTGAACTGGCCCGGATCATGGGCAGTTCAATTTCTTTCCGGGTCTGGCGGTAGCCTGCTGAGAAGTGCCAGCGGCGGCATGCCGGCGCGCACTATAGCCTGAGCCATTCCGGTCTCATGTCAGGGACTCACCCTAGACCGGGCCTGTCGAATCAAGTAGTCTGGATACACGGCAGCACGGCCAGGCTTGTGTCTCCAACCAGGAGCCGTTGCTGCGCCGTCAAGCGGCCCGGTTTGAAGGGTGCAGAAAGCCACTTGCTCACCGGTCGCCGGGCGTGCCGTCGCGTCGCGGGTCGGCAGCACCGACCCAGCCGCCGCCGATGCGCCTGATGTAGGCCTGCCCGCTGGGAAGCCTCGCCCACTCCACGGCATGTCCGCGCTCGCTCAGCGCGGCGGCTTGGGCGTCCAGGCCGCGCCCGAGTTCCACCTGCAGTGTGCCCGGCGTTGCCGTGCTGACATGCGCACGTGCCACGGCCTGCGCCGGCGTGCGCCCGCCGGCCAGCATGTCGATCAGGCTCGCGGCCACGTAGTCGACGATGGCCCCGCCGCCGGCAGAGCCCCCGGCCAGCATGGGTTGCCCTTGGGCGTCGAACACGATGGTTGGCGTCATGGAGGTGACGGGCCTCTTGCGTGGCGCCATCTGGTTGGCCAGTCGCTCGCCAGGCTTCGGTGCCGCCGAGAAGTTGGTCAAGGCGTTGTTGAGCACCACCCCGTCGAAGGCGAGCCGCGCGCCGAAGTTCAGGTTGTTGGTGGTGGTCATGGTCGCCACATGGCCCCACCGGTCCACCACGGCCACTTGGCTGGTTTGTGCGAAGTTCGGGCCTTCGTCGGGCACCAGACGGCCCGGCGAATGAAGAGACGCCGGCGCCGCTGTCGGCCCCCCGATCTCATCCGGAGCTTGCCCGCGACGCACCCCGGGCTGACCCGCCGCGGGCTGCCTTGCCGCCCTGGCCGGGTCGATCAGCTGGGCCCGCTGTCGTGCGTAGGTGCCCGACACCAGCTCGCGCGTGGGCACCGGGACATGATCGGGATCGCCAACGTGCAGCCGCCGATCCGCCTGGGCCAGCTTGCCCGCCTCGGCAAACAGGTGCAGGAAGGAGGGATCCTCGAAGTCGAACTGCCCCTGGGCACGGGTCTGCACCATCTGCAGGATCTGCAGCACGGCGATGCCGCCAAAGGACGGTGGCGGTGCGGTGCAGACCCGGTAGGCCAGGAACGGTGCGCAGACCGCCTCGCGCTCCACCGCGCGGTACGCGCTGACATCCTCGCCCTTCATCAGGCTGGGCCGGAAGCCCTGTCGGGCAGCCTCCAGCAGACCGCGGGTGCCACGGTCGGCCCACCAGGCCTGCGGTCCCGTGCGGCCGATGGCACGCATTGTTGCGGCGTAGGCCGGATGGCGGATCAGTGTGCCCACCGGAAGCGGCTGGCCCTGCGTGTCGAAGTACAGCGCAAACGTGCTCCGCAAGTCACGTGCAGTCCCGGGCTGCGCCAGCACGGCATGCAAGTAGGGTGGCAGGGGAAAGCCGCGCTCGGCCAGTTCCGCGGCGGGCCGCACCAGGGACGACCAGGGCAGACGGCCATGGCGCTGATGCGCCAGCGCCAGGGCGGACAGGGCCCCCGGCACCCCCACCGCGCGGCCGCCGCGCTGGGAGGGCTCGGCAGGCAGCAAACTGCCGTCGATCTCCGTGCGCAGGCTGGCGGTGGTGCGCCCTGGCGCGGCGGCCAGGCCATCGATGACGCTCAGGCGGCGGTGCGCCTGATCCCAGTGCAGCATCAGCAAGCCGCCGCCCAGACCTGAGGATTGAGGTTCCACCAAACCCAACATCAGTTGCGCGGCGATGGCGGCGTCCACGGCAGAACCCCCCTGCTCCAGCATCTGCAGGCCCGCGTCGGTGGCCTGCGGGTGCGCCGCGACCACCATCTGGTCTGCCGGCGGATGCGCTCTTGTGCTCGGTGAGCTCGCCAAGCTCGGTCCGTGCGCCTCTGGTTCTGGGGTTTGCGGGCCCGGTGGGCTGCCGGGCGCTGTTGAGCCGCAGGCACACAGCAGTCCCAGGGTGGACCAAGCCACCAGGGCCGCCGGGGCAGCTCTGGCCGCCAATCGGACCCGCTTGCCGCAGGGCGGGTTGATATGCAAAACGGGATGGCGCTTCAATGCGGCCACCCTGTCGGGGCAGATGGTGCCGGTGAGAAGAGTCGAACTCCCGACCTTCGCATTACGAATGCGCTGCTCTACCAACTGAGCTACACCGGCTAGGTCGCTGAGTATAGAACGCCGGTCAGCCTGCCGGCTCCAAGTGGTAATCGGTGACGCGCTGGACCTCGTTGCGGGAACCGAGCATGACGCTGACGCGCTCATGCAGCTTCTGCGGAGCGATGTCCATGATGCGCTGGCTGCCGTTGGTGGCCATGCCGCCGGCCTGCTCGACCAGGAAGGCCATGGGGTTGGCCTCGTACATCAAGCGCAGCTTGCCCGGCTTGTCGGGTTCGCGCTGGTCCCAGGGGTACATGAACACGCCCCCGCGCGTCAGGATGCGGTGCACGTCGGCCACCATGCTGGCAATCCAGCGCATGTTGAAGTCCTTGCCGCGCGGGCCGTCCTGGCCGGCCAGGCACTCGTCGATGTAGCGGCGCACGGGCGCAGCCCAATGGCGCATGTTGCTCATGTTGATGGCGAATTCCTGGGTGTCCGCCGGTATCTGCACGTTGTCCTGCGTCAGCACGAAGGACCCCTGCTCCCGGTCCAGCGTGAACATCGCCACGCCGTCGCCCACGGTCAGCACCAGTGTGGTCTGCGGACCGTAGACGCAGTAGCCGGCGGCAGCCTGCTGCCTGCCGGGTTGCAGGAAGTCCTGCTCGCCGATGCCGCGCGTGTGGCCCACCTTGCGCAGCACCGAGAAGATGGTGCCGATGCTGACGTTGACATCGATGTTCGATGAGCCGTCCAGCGGGTCGAACAGCAACAGATACTCGCCTTGCGGGTAGCGGTGAGGCACCAGATGGATGGAGTCCATCTCCTCGCTGGCCATGGCTGCGAGGTGGCCGCCCCATTCGTTGGCTTCGATCAGCACCTCGTTGCTGATGATGTCCAGTTTCTTCTGGACTTCACCCTGCACGTTCTGGCTGCCAGCGCTGCCCAGCACGTCGCCCAGGGCCCCCTTGTTCACGGAGATGGCGATGCGCTTGCAGGCGCGCGCCACCACCTCGATGAGCAGGCGCAGCTGTGCCGGGATGTGGCCGTGCTGGCGCTCCTGCTCGACCAGGTATTGCGTGAGGCTGATGCGTCGGGCCATGGTGCGCGGGTCCTTCGTCAGGCCTGGCTCAGGGCTTCATCAGCCCGAAGCCAGCGAGCGCGAGACGATCTCGCGGGTGTCGGCGCTTAGCTCGGCCTTGCCCGCCACGCGGGCGATGGCCTCGCGGGCGGCACCGCGATACGGTTCGGGCAATGCGGTCCAGCGGTCCAGGGCGCGGGCCAGGCGTGCGGCCAATTGCGGGTTGAAGGCGTCGATCTCCACGACCTTGTCGGCCCACAGCACGTAGCCTGAAGCGTCCGGCCGGTGGAAGGCTGCCGGATTGGTGTGCCACGCGAAAAGCAACGAGCGGGCCCGGTTGGGATTGCGCAGCGAGAAGTCGGGGTGTTGCAGAAGCTGCCGCACGCGCGCGAAGACCCGGCCCTGGCGCTCTGGCGCGCGGGCCTGGATGGTGAACCACTTGTCGATGACCAGCGCATCGGCGGCGAACACGGCGTGCATGCGTTCCAGCGCCGGGACTGCCAGCTCCGCGTGTACCGCCACCAGGGCTTGAAGTGCGCCCAGGCGGTCGGTCATGTTGCTGGCGTCCTTGAAGCGCTGGTAAGCGCGGCCGGGCCACACCGAGTCACCTGTGAGGGTGGCTTGCCGCACCAGCATCGCCAGCGCCAGATGGGTCAGGGCACGGCGGCCGCTCTGTTGATGGCTGGGCGCATAAGCTTCGCGCACCTGGTAGGCATCCCAGGCCCAGGCCCAGTCTGCGCTCAAGGCCTGCGCCAGCTGGTCCAGCAGCGCCTCGCGCACGCGGTTGACCCGCTGCGGATCGGCGCCCGCCACCTGGTCGAACAGCTCGCGCTCGCTGGGTACGCTCAGCACCAGTTCCTTGAAGGCGGCATCCAGCGCCGGCTCGCGCAGCACCCGGCGAAGGGCCTCCACCAGCGCCGGGTCCAGTACTGCCGCAGGGGTGTCAGCCGGGTCGCCGCCCGCTGTCGTCGACAGTGCCAGACGCACGCGGCTCATCAGCAGCCGTTGCGCCGCCTCCCAGCGATTGAAGGCGTCAGTATCGTGGGACAGCAGCACCCGCAGCCCCTCGTCATCCAGGCCGTCGTCCAGCACCACGGGCGCGCTGAAGCCGCGCAGCAGCGAGGGCACAGGGGCCGCGTCCAGGCCCGTCAGCCCGGTGAAGGTCCAGGTCTGCTCGGCCTGCTCCAGCACCAGCAACTGCTCGTCGGCGCTGCCTTCCTGGCCTTGCAGGGTCAGCGGCAGCGCGCGGCCGTCGCGGGCCACCAGGCCCATTCGCACCGGGATGACGAAGGCCAGCTTGTCGCTCTGGCCGGGCGTGGCCGGGCAGCTTTGCGACAGGGTGAGGCTGAGGGTGCCTGCTGCGCCGTCCCAGCACGAGCGCGCGCTCAGGCGCGGCGTGCCGGCCTGGGCATACCAGCGCTTGAACGCCGACAGTTGCGGGGTCAGGGCGCTGCCGGGGTTGGCGTCGGCCATCGCCTGGGCGAAGTCGTCACAGGTCACGGCCTGGCCGTCATGGCGCTGGAAGTACAGCGCCATGCCTTGGCGGAAGCCCTCACGGCCTACCAGGGTGTGCATCATGCGCACCACTTCCGCGCCCTTTTCGTAGACGGTGGGGGTGTAGAAGTTGTCGATGGCGGCGTAGCTGTCGGGGCGCACCGGATGCGCCATCGGGCCCGCGTCCTCGGGGAACTGCACCATGCGCAGGCCGCGCACGTCCTCGATGCGCTTGACGGCACGGGCCGAGGCATCGCCGGCCATGTCCATGCTGAATTCCTGGTCGCGGAAGACCGTCAGGCCCTCCTTCAGCGAGAGCTGGAACCAGTCGCGGCAGGTGATGCGGTTGCCTGTCCAGTTGTGGAAGTACTCGTGGCCCACCACGCTCTCGATGCCTGCGAAGTCGACATCCGTGGCCGTGGCAGGGCTGGCCAGCACGTATTTGGTGTTGAAGATGTTCAGGCCCTTGTTCTCCATGGCCCCCATGTTGAAGTCTTCCACTGCCACGACCATGAAGCGCTCCAGGTCCAGTGGCAGGCCGAAGCGCGCCTCGTCCCAGGCCACCGAGGCAATCAGCGAGTTCATCGCGTGATCGGTCTTGCCCAGGTCGCCCCGGCGCACGTACACCTGCAGCAGATGGTCCGTGCCGGCGCGGCTGCGGATGCGCTGCTCGCGCGCCACCAGGTCGGCCGCCACCAGGGCGAACAGGTAGCTGGGCTTGGGGAAGGGGTCGTGCCACTTGGCGTAGTGGCGCCCGCCGTCCAGCTCGCCCTGTGCCACCAGGTTGCCGTTGGACAGCAGCACCGGGTACTTCTTGCGGTCCGCACGCAGTGTGACGGTGTAGACCGCCATCACGTCCGGGCGGTCGATGAAGTAGGTGATGCGCCGGAAGCCCTCGGCCTCGCACTGGGTGAAGAAGCCGCCGCCGCTGGTGTACAGGCCCGACAGCTGGGTGTTCTTCTCCGGGGCGCAGGTGTTGCGGATCTCGAGGGTGAAGGCGTCTTCCGCGGGCGGGTTGTCGATGACCAGGAAGCCGTCCTCGTGCCGGAACGACACGCTTTGGCCGTCGGCCAGCACGCGCAGCAGGGTGAGGTCTTCGCCGTTCAGGCGCAGGGGCTGTCCGGCAGCAGCCGCCGGGTCGCGCTCGATCTGCATCTTGCTGGCGACGATGGTCTTGGCGGGCTCCAGATCGAAATGGAGTTCGACCGCGCGGATGCGAAACGGCGGCGGGGCGTAGTCGGCACGCCGGACGACCACGGGGGAGGATCCATCACGCAGGTTCATTCATGTCTCCTGGGGCCAGTGTGCAGGCCCGTCTTGGCGGTGGTGCGTTCTGAAAGTCAGGCTGCAACGGGCAGCGGGCGCTGTCAGAGCCCTTGCTTCAGGCTGGCCTGGATGAAGGGGTCCAGGTCGCCGTCCAGCACCTTCTGGGTGTTGCTGATCTCGACGTTGGTGCGCAGGTCCTTGATGCGGGATTGGTCCAGCACGTAGGAGCGGATCTGGTGGCCCCAGCCGACGTCGGTCTTGGAATCTTCCAGCTTCTGCTGGGCTTCCATCTGCTTGCGCATCTCGTGCTCGTACAGGCGGCTGCGCAGCATGGCCCAGGCTTCGTCGCGGTTGCGGTGCTGGGAACGGTCGTTTTGGCACTGCACGACGATGTTGGTGGGCAGGTGCGTGATGCGTACGGCCGAATCGGTCTTGTTGATGTGCTGGCCGCCCGCGCCGCTGGCACGGAAGGTGTCGATGCGCACGTCCGCCGGGTTGATCTCGATCTCAATGGAGTCGTCCACCTCGGGGTAGACGAACAGGCTCGCAAAGCTGGTGTGGCGCCCGCCCGAGCTGTCGAAGGGGCTCTTGCGCACCAGGCGGTGCACGCCGGTTTCCGTGCGCAGGTGGCCGAAGGCATAGTCGCCTTCCACTTTCAGCGTGGCGCTGCGCAGGCCGGCCACGTCGCCCTCGGTCTCCTCCAGCACCTCGGCCTTGAAGCCCTTGCGCTCACAGTACTTCAGGTATTGGCGCAGCAGCATCTGCGCCCAGTCGCAGGCTTCGGTGCCGCCGGCGCCGGCCTGGATGTCGATGAAGCAGTTGCCCGGGTCGGCCGGGTTGTTGAACATGCGCCGGAACTCGAGCTGTTCCACCGTCTCGCGCAAGGCGTGGGCGTCGTCGCGGATGGCCACCAGGCCGTCGATGTCCGCCTCGGCCTTGGACATCTCGTACAACTCGGTGTTGTCGTCGAGGTTGGACGTCAGGTGGTCGATGGTCTGCACCACCGTCTCCAGCGTCTTCTTCTCGCGCCCCAGTTCCTGGGCGCGCTTGGGTTCGTTCCAGACCGCCGGGTTCTCCAGCGCGGCATTGACTTCGTTCAGCCGCAGGGACTTGCGGTCGTAGTCAAAGATACCCCCTGAGCTGCCCGGTGCGCGCCTTCAGATCGGCGAGCAGCGTGCCGATGGCGTTGATGTCTTCGATGTCCAGGTGTGTCATGTCATGGATTTTCTCATGCGGCTTCGCCCGGGCCTGACGGACGGTCAGTGGGCGAGGAACTCCGACAGATGGGCCGCCAAGGCGTGGGGCTGGTCATGGTGCAGCATATGGCCGCTGGGCGACAGCGTCACCTTGCGCACCTGCCTCACCACCGACAGCCGTTCATGGAATTCGGCCGTGGAGTACTTCTGACCCCACCATGCCGTCACGTCGGTGCGGTCGCCCTGCACCCACAGCAGCGGCGCGGTGATCTGCTTCCAGCACTCGAGCGTCTCATCCACCCGGTAGGGCACCGGGTTGACGCGTTTGTGCGCAGCGTCGCCCCGGATGCGCCAGCGCCCGTCGTCGGCCGGCCCGGACCACTGCGTGGCCAGCCACGCTGCCTTGTCGGGCGTGAGCAGCGGATCGTTGCCAAGCAGGCGTTCGCTCACGGCCTGGACGCTGTCGTAGTCGCGCAGCCCCTGCGGCGTCTTCAGTTCGTCCAGCCAGCGCGTCAGCCGGGCGGGGGCCTGCTGCGGCCAGGTGCGGGGCATGCCGAAGCCTTCGAGGTTGACCAGGCGGCGGATCCTGTCCGGTCGCACCCCGGCATAGGCCATGGCCACGTTGCCGCCCATGCTGTGGCCCAGCAGGTCGATGGGCCCCTGGGGGTACAGGGCATCCAGCAGCGCGTCCAGGTCGCCCAGGTAGTCGGGAAACCAGTAGGTGTCGACCGCGGCCGAGCTGTCGGTCAGGCCGAACCCGCGCCAGTCCGGCGCGATGATGAAGCGGTCATTCCCCAATCGCCCCTCTGCCGCATGCAGCGCGTCCACCAGAAACTGGAAGGATGCGCCCACGTCCATCCAGCCGTGCAGCAGCACCAGAGGCGGCCGGCCGGGCCGTACCAGGCGGGCATCTCCCCAGACGTGCACGTGATAGCGCCAGCCTCGCACGGCGACGAACTGCTGACGCGCCAGTCGAACGGGGTGGTACGGGGGGGGCGGTTCGTGGGTCCGGGCGCTCATGGCTGCACTGTAGGACAAGGCCGGTCCGGGTCGGGGCAGGGCCGCCGAGGCGGTGAGAATGCGGTCATGAACACCCCCCACAAGCTGCGCGCCGCCACGCCTGAGGACCTTCCCGCGGTGGTGGGGCTGATCCGAGAACTGGCCGAGTTCGAGCACCTGGCGCACCTGGTGGTGGTCACGCCTGCATCGTTGCACCCGCACCTGTTCGGTCCCCGGCCCGCTGCCGAGGCGGTGGTGGCCGAAGTGCAGGCTCAGGTGGTGGGGTTCGCGCTGTTCTTCACCAACTTCTCCACCTTCCTCGGCCGGCCCGGGCTGTACCTGGAGGACCTGTATGTGCAGCCCGCCCACCGCGGCGCGGGCCTGGGCAAGGCCTTGCTGCAGCATCTGGGAGCCCTGGCCGTGCAGCGTGGCTGCGGTCGCTTCGAGTGGAGCGTGCTGGACTGGAACGAGAACGCCATCGGCTTTTACGAGAAGATGGGTGCCGCCGTCCTGCCCGACTGGCGTATCTGCCGTGTCACTGGCGATGCCCTGGCGGCCTTCGCCCGCGCTTGAGCCTTGCAGGAGCGCGCCATGCAGGCCACCGATGGCGCAGCCGCCTCGTCATCCCCCTTGGTGCAGGCAGCGGACCGCGGCGGCGTGGTCGTGGCGGGCGAGGCCTTGATCGACCTGCTGCAGCAGCCGGACGGCCAGCTCGCGCCGCACCTGGGCGGCTCCCCCTGGAATCTGGCGCGGGCCCTGGGGCGCCTGGGCTGCGCGGTGGACTACGCCAGTCCGCTGTCCACCGACGACTTCGGGGAACAGCTCGCCGCGGCCCTGGACCACAGCCAGGTCCGGCGCACGGGCGGGCGCAGCGCGCTGCCCACCAGCCTGGCCGTGGTCAAGGTCGATCGCCGTGGGCAGCCTGCCTACGCCTTCTACCGGGAGGGGGTGGCCGACCGCGACCTGTTGCCCCAGCGGCTGCTCGCGCAGTGGCCCCGACAGGCCGAGCTTCTGCATGTGGGATCGCTGGCGCTGATGCCGCCGGACGGACGGCAGTGGCTGGCCGTGCTCAAGGCCCTGGTGGCGCAGGGTGTGTCCACCAGCATCGACGTCAACATGCGGCCGCGGGCAGCGCGTGACCCGGCAGCCTACGCCGGCCTGTGCCGCGAGCTCCTGAGCCAGGGCCGTGTCGTCAAGGTCAGCGACGAGGACCTGCTGGCCCTGGAGCTGCCGGGCGAACCGCTCGCCCGCGCGCGCAGTCTGCTCAACGAGGTGACCCAGGTGGTGGTGCTGACGCTGGGTGCGCAAGGGGCCTGGGGGCTGACTGCGGACGCAGAGCATTTCCAGGCGCCCGCGGCAGTGCCGGTGGTGGACACGGTGGGCGCCGGGGACTGCTTCTACGCCGGATTCCTGGCCCACTTGCTGGGGCAGGGTGCATGGCGCACGCGCGCCCGGCCCGCGTCTGAGCAGGTGGTCCAGGCCTTGGCCTTCGGCAACCGCGTCACGGCCTTGAATCTGCAGCGCGCCGGGTGCCAACCGCCGTGGCGACACGAGCTTTGACGCCCGACCCGCGGCGCCCGCAGCGGCGCGCCCAGGGCCGTGCCTATGATCACCACGCCTCACCGGAGCCCGCTGCCATGCGTTCAAGCCGCCCTGCCTGCACGGTTGCCCCACCCCCCGAGGACCGATACGCCGAGCTGCATTCCACCTACTTCTGGCGCGTGCCGGCGCACTTCAACATTGCGCAGGTCTGCTGTGGACGCTGGGCGCGCCGCACCCCGCAAGCCGTGGCCATCCGTTGGGAACATGAGGACGGCCGCCGCGCCGCCTTCACCTACACACAACTGCATCGCGACGCCGGCCGCCTGTCCAACGCGCTGCGGCGCCTGGGCGTGCAGCGCGGCGATCGCGTGGCCATCGTCATGCCGCAGCGCTTCGAGACCGCCGTGGCGCACATGGCCGTCTACCAGCTTGGGGCCGTGGCGATGCCGCTGTCCATGCTGTTCGGCCCCGAGGCGCTGGAGTACCGCTTCGAACACAGCGAAGCACGCGTGGCCATCGTCGACGAGAGCGCCATCGATCACGTGCGGGCAGTGCGTGCTGCCGTGCCCGGTCTGGCCACCGTGCTGGCCGTGGGCGGTGCCGAGGGCCGGGGCGACATCGACTGGACGGCTGCCTTGGCCGCCGAGCCCGCGCGCTTCACCGCGGTGAAGACCCGGGCCGACGACGCCGCCGTGCTCATCTACACCAGTGGCACCACCGGCCCGCCCAAGGGCGCGCTCGTGCCGCACCGGGCGCTGATCGGCAACCTCACCGGGTTCGTGTGCAGCCAGAACGGCTATCCGCAGGATGACGCCGTGTTCTGGTCGCCCGCCGACTGGGCCTGGACGGGCGGGTTGATGGATGCGCTGCTGCCCACGCTGTACTTTGGCCGCGAGATCGTGGCCTACCAGGGGCGCTTCGGGCCCGAGCGGGCCTTCGACCTGCTGCAGCGCCATCGGGTGACCCACAGCTTCCTGTTCCCGACGGCGCTCAAGGCCATGATGAAGGCGCTGCCTGAGCCCGCAAGGCACTTCCGGCTGCGCCTTCGCGCCGTCATGAGCGCGGGCGAGGCGGTGGGCGACGCAGTGTTCGCCTGGTGCCGTGACCGTCTGGGCGTGACCGTCAACGAGATGTTCGGCCAGACCGAGATCAACTACATCGTGGGCAATTGCACCCGCATGCCCGACGCCGCAGGCCGCCCGGCCGCAGGCTGGCCCGCCCGGCCCGGCAGCATGGGTCGGCCCTATCCCGGGCACCGCGTGGCGGTCATCGACGACGAGGGTCGCGAGTGCCCGCGCGGCACGCCGGGTGACGTGGCTGTGCACCGGCGCGACATCCACGGCCACCCCGACCCGGTGTTCTTCCTCGGCTACTGGAAGAACGACGAGGCCACGCGCGCCAAGTTCACGGGGGATCCGCAGGACTCCTGGTGCCGCACGGGCGACATGGCGGTGATGGACGAGGACGGCTACCTCTGGTACCAGGGCCGCAGTGACGACATGTTCAAGGCCGCCGGCTACCGCATCGGCCCGAGCGAGATCGAGAACTGCCTGGTCAAGCACCCGGCCGTGGCCAACGCGGCCGTCGTGCCCAGGCCCGACGCCGAACGCGGTGCGGTGGTCAAGGCCTACGTGGTGCTGGCACCCGGGCACGCGGCCGGCGCCGGCCTGGTGGCCGAATTGCAGCAGCACGTGCGCGGCAACCTCGCCCCGTACGAGTACCCCAAGGAGATCGAGTTCATCGACGCACTGCCCATGACCACCACCGGCAAGGTGCAGCGACGGGTCCTGAGGCTGCGGGAGCAGGAGCGCTTCCAGGAACACTCTCAGAATCACTCGCCGAACCGCTCGCCGGGGAGCGCGCCATGAAGCGGGCTGCCGCCGCCGGTGCGCTGTCCGCCGATGTCCTGTGGCAGCTCGAGCGCCTGTCGGGCCTGGCCGTCGAGCCTGATGGCACCCGCGCGGTGTGCACGGTCACGGGTTACGTCCAGGACGACAACCGCGGCCGCGCCAGCCTGTGGATGCTGTCCACGCTGGGCGGGACACCGCGGCGGTTGACGGCCTGCGGTGACCGCGACGGTCAGGCCGCCTGGTCGCCCGACGGCAGCCGCATCGCCTTTGTGGCCAGGCGCAGCCAGGAAGGCGAGGAAGACTGCACGCCGCAGTTGTACGTGATGGACGCCGACGGTGGCGAGGCCCGCCGGGTCAGCCGCTTCAAGCCCGGGGTGGAGGCTTTCCGCTGGACCGCCAATGGCCGGGGCCTCGTGTTCGTGACCTGGTGGTGGCCGCAGTTGCGCGGCGCGGCGGCGCAGCAGCGGCGTCACCGGCAGGAGGCCGATCGCAAGTCCACCGGTTACGTCACGGCGCAGGGCCTGTACCGGCACTGGGACCGCAACCTGCCGCAGGGCCGCGTGCCGCGTCTGTGCCTGCTGGATCTGGCCCGGGGTGGGGTGCGCGACCTGTTCGAGGGCACGGCCTTCGAGTTGCCCCGTGTCGAACCGGGCCTGCAGCACTTCGATGTCAGTCCCGACGGCCGGCATCTGGCCTTCGTGCACGACCCGTCGCCGCGCAAGTCACCTGCCCACCGAGGGTGTCTGTACGAGCTGGACCTCAGGACGCGACGCGTGCGCAGCCTGGGCGAGGCCGAGCCCTGGGACTTTTGCGGTCCGCGCTACAGCCCCGATGGGCGCCGCCTGGCGGTGGTGGCCGCGCGCCGGGGCGAGCACCACACGGCTTTCGGCGAGCTGGCCGTGTTCGACCGGGTGGCAGGCTTTTCGGGCAGCACGGTGCGCAGCGACCTGGACGTCCAGGAGGGCTTGCGCTGGAGCCCGCAGGGCGACGCCATCTTCTTTTGCGCTGAGACCCGCGGCCGCTGCCCGGTGTGGCGTCACCACCTGGACACGGGGCGCACCGAGATGGCAGTGCCGGGCGGCACGGTGCTGGCCTTCGACCACGCCACGCAGGACGAGGTGCTGGTGACGCTGGCGGACTCGGCCACCCATCCGGCGCGGGCGCACGCCTACCGGCCGGGCCAGCCACCCCGGCGGCTGGAGACCTTCAACGACCGGACGCTGGAGCGGGTCCGCCTGGGCCGGGTGCAGGAACTGGAGATCACGGGTGCCCAGGGCGACCGCGTGCAGATGTGGCTGGTCTTCCCCCCGGGCTTCAACCCCCGCAGGAAGCATCCGGTGTTCCAGGTCATCCACGGTGGGCCTTACGCCGCCTTCGGCGACAGCTTCTCCTGGCGCTGGAACCCGCATGTGCTGGCCAGCACGGGGCACGTGGTGGCGATGGTCAACTACCATGGTTCCAGCGGATTCGGCTGGCCGTTCCGCCACGCCATCGTGGGCCGCACGGGCGAACTCGAGCTGCAGGACATCGAGGCCGGTACCGACTGGCTGCTGCAGCAGGCCTGGGTGGATCGCCGCCGGGTGCATGCCGGCGGCGGCAGCTACGGTGGCTTCCTGGTGGCCTGGATGAACGGGCATGTGCCGGCGGGCCGCTACCGCAGCTACGTGTGCCATGCCGGCGTCTTCGACCGTGTGGCCACCTGGAGTGCGGACTCCTACACCCTGCGCCACCAGGACCTGGGTGCCACCTACTGGGACGACCCGCAGCGCGTGCAGTCCCAGAGCCCGGTGACCTTCGCCGCAAGGATGGTCACGCCCACGCTGATCTCTCATGGCGCGCTGGACTACCGCGTGCCCGATCACAACGGGCTGGCCCACTACAACACCCTGCAGGCGCGGGGCGTGGCTTCACGGCTGCTGTGGTTCCCCGACGAGAACCACTGGATCCTCAAGCCCCAGAACTCGCGCCAGTGGTACGGCGAGGTGCTTCACTGGCTGGAGAGCCAGGGCCGTGGGTAGGCGGGTCGCGTCTGCAGCGCTCGGGGCTCAGGGGGCGGCCCGCATCAGCGTGCTCTTGCCGAACAGGCTCTCGATCAGGTCCACGGCCAGCAGCGCGGTCTGGTTGCGCACATCCAGGGCCGGGTTGAGCTCCATCACGTCCAGGCTGGCCAGGCGGCCCGTGTCGGCGATCATCTCCATGCACAACTGGGCCTCGCGGTAGGTGGGGCCCCCGGGCACGGTGGTGCCCACGCCCGGGGCGATGCCAGGGTCCAGGAAGTCCACGTCGAAGCTCACGTGCAGGTGCGTCTGGGCGTCCAGCGTGGCCAACGCAAGCTCCATCGCGTGGCGCATGCCCATCTCGTCGATGAAGCGCATGTCGAAGACCTCCAGCCCCTGGGCGTGGACGAAGCGCTTCTCGCCCGGGTCCACGCTGCGGATGCCGATCTGGCGCAAGGCCTTGGCCGGCAGCGCCGGCGTCGCGCCGCCCAGGCCCGTCAACGCTGCCGGACCATGCCCCATGAGCACGGCCACCGGCATGCCGTGGATGTTGCCGCTGGGCGTGAGCGCGCTGGTGTTGAAGTCGGCGTGGGCGTCCAGCCACAGCACGCGCAGCTTGCGGCCCTGCTCGCGGCAGTGACGTGCCACGGCGCTGATGGAGCCGATGGCCAGGCAGTGGTCGCCGCCCAGCAGCATGGGCAGCCGCCCCAGGGTCAGTTCGGCATGCACGGCCTCGTGCACTGCGCGGTTCCATGCCACCACTTCGGCCAGGTGGCGGTAACCGTCCACCGGCGCGAGCCAGGGGTTGGCCGGCCCGGCCAGGTTGCCGCGGTCCAGCACCTCGGCGCCGTGGCTGTGCAGCGCTGCCTGCAGCCCGGCCACGCGCAGGGCCTCCGGGCCCATGCGGGCCCCCTGGGCGCCGGCTCCGATGTCGGTGGGCGCACCAATCAGGCTGATGCGGGGGCGCAAGGTCCGCGCCGATTCACCTGGAGGCTGCGTCGGCCGACGCCTTGCGTTCGGTGGCCGTCTTGCTCACCACCACGGGCTTGCCGCGCAACTGGTTCAGGGCCTGCTGCAGCGGGAAGTCCTGTTCGCTGCCGAACTCGGGCAGCGGCTTGATCGAATCGCGCTGCCTGGCCAACTGCTCCTCGATCTTCTTGCG
>JBJTZN010000084.1:0-11788 GCA_046087245.1 Rubrivivax sp. | reverse complement strand
CCATGCTCTCGACCTACACCTACCCCCGCTACAGCTCCGGGCGCGCCCCGGAGCTGGATGATGCCCCCGGCACCGTGCGCCGGTACCCGGTGGTGGTGGTGGGGGCCGGCCCGGTGGGCCTGGCCGCCGCCATCGACCTGGCGCAGCGCGACACGCCCGTGCTCCTCCTGGACGACGACAAGACGGTGAGCGTGGGCTCGCGCGGGCTGTGCTACGCCAAGCGCACCCTGGAGGTGCTGGACCGCCTGGGCTGCGGCCAGCCGGTGGTGGACAAAGGCGTCACCTGGAACGTGGGCCGCACCTTCCTGGAGACCGAGGAGGTCTTCCAGTTCAACCTGCAACCCGAGGCCGGCCACGAGCGGCCGGGCATGGTGAACCTGCAGCAGTACTACCTGGAGGAGGTCCTGGTGAAGCGGGCGCAGGCGCTGCCCACGCTGCAGATGCGCTGGGAGCACAAGGTCACGGCGGTGCAGCCCGACGCCGACGGCGCCACGCTGACGGTGCAGACGGCGGACGGCAGCTTTCAGCTGCGCACCGATTGGCTGGTGGTGGCCGACGGGGCGCGCAGTCCCATCCGCCGCCTGCTGGGCCTGGACATCGAAGGCAAGGTGTTCCAGGACCGCTTCCTCATCGCCGACGTGGTGATGAAGGCCGACTTCCCCACCGAGCGCTGGTTCTGGTTCGACCCGCCGTTCCACCCCGGCCAGAGCGTGCTGCTGCACCGCGAGGCCGACAACGTCTGGCGCATCGACTTCCAGTTGGGCTGGGATGCCGACCCCGAGGCCGAGAAGCAGCCCGAGCGGGTGATCCCGCGCATCCAGGCCATGCTGGGGCCGGACCGTGAGTTCACGCTGGAATGGGTCAGCGTCTACACCTTCCAGTGCCGACGCATGAAGCGCTTCCGCCACGGGCGCGTGCTGTTCGCCGGCGATGCCGCGCACCAGGTGTCGCCCTTCGGCGCGCGGGGCGCCAACTCCGGCATCCAGGACGTGGACAACCTGGGCTGGAAGCTGCAGCTCGTGCTGCAAGGGCAGGCGCCCGAGGCCCTGCTGGACAGCTACGACGCCGAGCGCGTGGCCGCGGCCGACGAGAACCTCCTGAACTCCACCCGCTCCACGGACTTCATCACGCCCAAGACGGCGATGTCGCGGCGCTTTCGCAACGCGGTGCTGGAGATGGCACGCGACTTTCACTTTGCGCGTGCGCTGGTCAATTCCGGCCGCCTGTCGGTGGCCACGCACCTGAGCCATTCGCCGCTGAACACGCCGGATGCGGACACCGGCGACGCCTCCTCCCCCGCGTTCTCGGGTTGGATGGCCCCCGGCGCCCCGCTGGACGACGCCCCGGTGCGCCTGGGCGGCCCTGAAAGCCGTGAGGGCTGGCTGCTGCGGCAGATCGATGGCTTCACGCTGCTGGTCTTCGGCCCTGGCGGCCTCACGGCGCAGGAGCTTGCCGCCCTGCCGGTGCCGGTGCGCCTGTTGCGCGTGCAGCCTGCCGGCCAAGCGGGGGCCGGTGAACTGGAGGACGTGCAGGGTCTGATCGCCAAGCGCCTGGACGCACGGCCCGGCACCGCCTACCTGCTGCGGCCCGACCAGCACGTGGCCGCGCGCTGGCGTGCGTTCAGCGCGGCGGCGGTGCGCCAGGCCCTGGACCGCGCCTTGTGCCGCTTGCCCATGCCACCGTCAACCCAGGCCGCTGCAGCGCCCTCCCTACAGCCGGCAGAGGCCACCGTTGCGGCCCACTGAACCGGAGACGCCCATGGCCTTCGAACACCTGAACACCCAGCCGAACTTCGGCGTGCCCGGCGAGCGCCCCCTGCGCGCCTACACGCCCGGCGACACCTTCTACGAAAAGCTGATCGCTGCCCACGAAGGGCTGGACGACGAGGCCAGCCACCAGCTCAATGCCCGGCTGGTGCTGCTGCTGTCCAATCACATCGGCGACCTGCGCGTGCTGCGCGAGGCCTTGCAGGCCGCGCGGCACGCTGGCTGAGACCCGCCCTGTTTCACTGGAGACCGCCCATGAAGATCGATCGCATCCACCACGTGGCCTACCGCTGCCGGGACGCCAAGGAGACCGTCGAGTGGTACGGCCGCATGCTGAAGATGGACTTCCAGCTCGCCATCGCCGAAGACCGCGTGCCCTCCACCCGCGAGCCGGATCCGTACATGCACATCTTCCTGGACGCGGGCAACGGCAACACCCTGGCCTTCTTCGAGCTGCCCACCAAGGCGCCCATGGGCCGTGACGAGAACACGCCCGTGTGGGTGCAGCACATCGCCTTCCGCGTGAAGGATCGCGCCGAACTGCTGGAATACAAGGCCCATCTGGAGGCGCTGGGCGTGGACGTGCTGGGCCCCACCGACCACGGCGCCTTCCACTCCATCTACTTCTTCGACCCCAACGGCCACCGCCTGGAACTCGCCTGCCCGGACCCGGACGAGGCGAACATGCTGCGCCGCATGGACGAGGTGAAGTGGAAGATGCTGGAGGACTGGTCCAAGACCAAGCGCGCGCCCAAGCACGCCGAGTTCTTCCACCGCCGCGAGTTCACGCCTGAGGTTGAACAGGCATGACCCCCTTGCTTGACGCCACGCACGACCCCGCGCTGCGCAGCTGGGTGGATTCGGCCAACGCCGACGACACCGACTTCTCCGTCCAGAACCTGCCCTTCGGGTGCTTCACGGCACCTTCGGTGGCGGCGCATGACACGGCCGGCACGCCCCGCATGGGCATCGCCATCGGTGACCAGGTGCTGGACCTGCGGCTGGTGCAGCACGCGCTGCTCACCAACAGCTCGCCCGCGTGGGCGCTCACGCCGGACACCGCCAGGCCCGACACCCTGCGCGACTGGCTGACCCCCCTGGCCGGCGGTGACCTCAACGCCTTCATGCGCCTGGGCCCGGCGGCCCGGCGCGGCCTGCGGGCCTGGCTGAGCGCGGCGCTGGCCGAGGGCAGCGCGCTGCAGGCCGCGCTGCAGCCCTGCCTGCGCGCGCAGGCCGACTGCACCATGCAGCTGCCCTGTCAGATCGGCGACTACACCGACTTCTACACCGGCATCCACCACGCCACATCGGTGGGCAAGCTGTTCCGCCCCGACAACCCGCTGCTGCCCAACTACAAGTGGGTGCCCATCGGCTACCACGGCCGGGCCTCGTCGCTGGTGGTCAGCGGCACGCCCGTGCGCCGTCCGCTGGGCCAGCTCAAAACGCCCACGGCCGAGACGCCCACCGTGGGCCCGTGCCAGCGGCTGGACTACGAGCTGGAGCTGGGCGCCCTCATCGGGACCGGCAACGCGCTGGGCACACGCGTGCCGCTGGCGCAGGCCGAAGACCAGCTCTTCGGCCTGGTGCTGCTCAACGACTGGTCCGCGCGCGACGTGCAGGCCTGGGAGTACCAGCCCCTCGGGCCCTTCCTGGCCAAGAACTTCGCCAGCACCGTCTCGCCCTGGGTGGTGACGATGGAGGCGCTGGCGCCATTTCGGACCGCCTTCACCCGTCCCGCCATCGAAGGCGGCGACCCCGGCACCCTGCCCTACCTGGACGGCGAGGCGAACCGGCTGTCCGGCGCCTTCGACCTGACGCTGGAGGTGGACCTGCACACGGCGGCCATGCGCGCGGCCGGCCTGCCACCGCAGCGCCTGTCGCGAGGCCGCTGGACCGAGGCCGCCTGGTGGACGCTGGCTCAACTGGTGACGCACCACACGGTGGGCGGGTGCAAGCTGCAGCCGGGCGACCTGCTGGGCACCGGCACCCTTTCCGGGCCCGGGCCGGGCCAGGCGGGTTCGCTGCTGGAGTTGAGCAGTGGCGGCAAGTCACCCCTCACGCTGCCAGGCGGCGAGACCCGCACCTTCCTGCAGGACGGCGACACGCTGACCCTGCGCGCCTGGGGCGAGAAGCCCGGCGCCCGGCGCATCGGCCTGGGGGCCTGCAGCGGCACGGTGCAGCCGGCGGCCTGATACAGGGCCTGAGACGAGCTCCGATACAGGGCCTGATACAGGGCCTGATACGGGGCCGGGTGCAGGGCCTGCGGCCGGTCAGGCGGGCGCGATCCCCTTGGCCGCGCTCACGTCCACGAAGGTGATCACCGCGCCGTCGATCACGTCCTCCTGGGTGCGGTAGGGCATGATCCGCACGGCATACCATCGGCCCTCGCGGCTGCTCACCTGCTTTTCCGACACCACCAGCGTGCGCAGCATGTCACGCACGTCGTCCTCCAGCGTGGGGTAGTCCAGGCTGGTGGTCAGGTCGCTCAAGGGGCGGCCCACGTCGACGTCGCGCAGGCTGATGACCTTGCGGGCCTGTTCGGTAAAGCGCCGCACGTGCAGGCTCTTGTCCAGGAAGAGCGTGGCGATGTCCGTGCTGTTGAGCAGGTTGCGCATATCGCTCTGGGCGATGGCCAGGTCGTCCAGCTTGGCCTGCAATTCCGCGTTCACGGCCTGCAACTCGTCGTTCATGGCCTGCATCTCCTCCTTGGAACTCGTGAGCTCCTCGTTGGTGGACTGCAGCTCCTCATTGGTGGACTGCAGCTCTTCGTTGGCCGCCTGCAACTCCTCCTGCGAAGCCCGCATCTCCTCGCGCAGCGATTGCGCCTCCTCGCGCGCGCGCTGCAGTTCACCCTCCAGCTCCTGGTGCACCGCGCTGCGGGTGCGGCGGCGGGCGCGGCCCCGGGCCGCGGCCGCCAGTTCGCGAAACACGATCAGCAGCATGCCCTTCAGGCCGGACACCTCTTCCATGGGCCGCACGTTCAGGTCCACGCCAGGCGGGCCGTTGGGGCTGTCCAGAGGGACATCGTGCACCTCCACGGGCGCGCGCAGCGCCAGCGCCTGGCGCATGGCCGCCACCAGCGGGGCGCGCAGCCCCTCGCGCGCCATGACATGCACGTTCCAGTTGGCCTTGCCGGCCGCGGGCTCCAGGTAGCGGCCCGTGCGCCCGTTGACGTAGAGGATGTCACCGCGGTCGTTCACCAGCACCGAGGGCGGCGCCCACTGCTGCATCAGGTATCGGTCCACAAGCACCTGCAGACCGGGCAGCGGGCTGGGTTCATCGGACAAGGCGGGCTCCTTGGGTAGGGTGGGCTCCGGCGCGGGCAGGACGGGCCGGAGGGAAAAGTCTGGCACGGGCACCGGCCGGGCCACGGCGCGACGGCGGTACAGGCGCAGTCGGGCGTCGGTGGTTTCGAACAGGTCGTCGAAGCGGCCTATGGTCTCGGAACTGCCCAGCAGCAGCACGCCCTGCGGGCGCAAACTGTAGTGGAACAGCGGCAGCAGACGCCGCTGCAGCGGCGCCGTCAGGTAGATCAGCAGGTTGCGGCAGCTCAGCAGATCCAGCCGCGTGAAGGGCGGGTCCACGTTGAGGTCATGCGGTGCGAACACCACCATTTCGCGCACCTCCTTGGCAATGCGCCAGCCGCCGTCCTGGGCGACGAAGAAGCGGGCCAGGCGCTGGGCCGAGACCTCCCCGCTGATGGACGCCGGATACCAGCCGCGGCGCGCACGATCAATGGCGTCCCTGCTCAGGTCGGTGGCAAAGATCTGCAAGGTGCAGGCCGACAGCTCGGGATGCGCGTCCAGCAGTTCGCGAAAGGTGATCGCCAGCGAATAGGCTTCCTCGCCCGTGGAGCAGCCCGCCACCCAGGCGCGCATGTGCCAGCCGTCACCGTGTGCCCGCAGCAGGCTGGGTAACAGTTCCTGCTTCAACGCCTGCCACACCGGGGTGTCGCGAAAGAACGCGGTCACGCCGATCAGCAGTTCCTTGGCCAGCAGGTCCAGCTCGGCATCGTCGCGGGCCAGCAACTCGACATAGGCCCGCATGCTGGTGATGCGGTGGATGCCCATGCGGCGCTGGATGCGACGCATGAGGGTGCTGCGCTTGTACAGGAAGAAGTCATGGCAGCCGCGCGACTGCAACAGGCGCAGGACGGCCACCAGCCATTGCGGCTCGGGCCGGGGCGGGGCGTCCGGGGGGCGGGAGCTGGGCCAGGCAGCCTCGGCACCAGCCTCGGCGCCGGCCTCGGCGGCCGAGGCATGGGCGGCCTGGCCGGACGACCCGGCGCGCTGGGTCAGCAGGGCGATGATCTGCCCGGGCAGGCTGGCGGGTGAAGCCACGAGATCCACCCCTCCGGCGCGCAGGGCGCTGCGGGGCATGGCATCGAACTGCGCGGTGTCGGGCTGCTGCACCGCCGCCACGCCCCCGACGGCGTGGATGGCCTGCAGACCCGCGGTGCCGTCGGAGCCCGTGCCCGACAGCACCACGCCCACGGCCTGCGCGCCCAGCACCCGCGCCATGGACTCGAACATGTCGTCCACCGGGTGACGCAGCCCGCGGGGCTGCAGCGGCACGGCCACGTGGAGATGACCGTCGATCAGCGTCAGCGTGGCGTTGGGCGGGATCACGTACACCGTGTCGGGGTTGACCCGCTGGCCGTCCACCGCCTCGCACACCGCCATGGCGGTGTCCCGCTGCAGGCACTGGACCAGCGCCGTCTCGCGCGTGGGGTCCAGGTGCTGCACCACCACCCAGGCCAGGCCGGTGTCAGCGGGGGCGTGCGCCAGGAACTCCTGCAAGGCCGGCAGCCCGCCCGCCGAGGCGCCCAGGGCCACCAGGACCCGGACCGGGCCCGGTCGCGTCGGCCGAGCCAGCGGGTGCTGGGGGACGCCTGCAGGCGGCGGGGCCGGGGCGCCGGCGGAAGGGGAGGGGGAGGGTGACTCGGCCACGGCCATGCGCGAATGTAGCGAAAGGGTCCAGGATCCCTGGCACGAAAGTGACTGACCCGCGCCTGGGTTGTGGTTAACATGGAAGCGCCATGCACTTGAAGAGATGCGTCAACGCCACAGAGCTTGACCGGATCTTGTCTCTTTCGGTGCCGGGCCTGGGGGGCGGCGTCTGACCCGTCACCACCCTGGAATCTCCCTGGTTCGCCCCGGATCGACCTGTGACCCCCGCACCTGAACCCCCGACCGCGCCCGCCCGGGCGCCGCCAAGCCCGGTACCGCAGGCCTCTCCGGCCTCTCAGCCCGATCAGGCCCCGCAGACGCCCAACGCCGAGGCCATGCGCGCCTGGGCGGTCAGTCTCGTGGACGCGCGGGAGGAAGAGCGGCTGCGCATCGCCCGGGGCATGCACGACGAACTGGGCCAGTTGCTCACGGCGCTGCAGTTGGAGCTCGCCGCCCTGGCCCAGGCCGTCAGCGGGCCCGGGCCCGAGCAGCACATCGCCGCCATGAGATCGCTGATCGACGAGACCATGGTGGCCGTGCGCCGCATCTCCGACGACCTGCGGCCCCTGATCCTGGACGATCTGGGCCTGAATGCCGCGGTCGAATCCCTGGCCCGATCGTCCGCGGGACACATGGGCATCGAAGTGACCGTCCGGCACGATGAAGCCGACCCGCCGATCGGGCCGGGCGTGGCCACCGCGCTGTTTCGCATCGTGCAGGAGGCCCTGACCAACGTGGCCCGCCATGCCCACGCCACGGACGTGAGCATCTCCCTGCGGGTCGAGGGTCGGGAAGTGGTGCTCAGGATCGAAGACAACGGTGTGGGTCTGCCTGTGGACGCGCTGGACCACGCCCATACCTGGGGTCTGCAGGGTCTGCGCAAGCGAGTGAGCCTGTGCGGCGGCAGCCTGGTGCTGGACAACGCCCCGGGCAGCGGCGCGCGCATCACGGTACGCCTGCCCGTGGACGCTGGCGGGGGACCGGGATGACCGATGTGCTCCACGTGCTGGTGGTGGACGACCATGCCACTGTGCGCGAAGGACTGATCCGCATCCTGACCGCCGCGGACGCCCGTTGGCAGGCGCATGGCGCCGCCGACGCGCAAGCCGCCCTGGAGCTCGCGGTCAGGCAGCGCTACGACATCGGCATCGTGGACATGTCCATGCCGGGCATGAACGGCATCGAATTGGTGCGTACGCTGCGCGCTGACGGCCATCGCATGCCCCTGCTGATGCTGAGCATGCATGCCGAGGAGGCCTACGCGCTGCGGGCCTTCCAGGCCGGGGCCAACGGCTACATCGCCAAGGACCGCGCCAGCCAGGAACTGGCCAGTGCCGTTCGCCGGGTGGCCGCTGGCGGCAGCCACGTGCCGCCGGCGCTCGTCGACCGGGTGATGCCCCAGGACAACGGAGCGGTGACCGTGCCCCCGCATGCGCGGCTGTCCGGGCGTGAACTGGACATCCTGCGTCAGTTGGCCCGCGGGCTGGACGAAGCCGAGGTGGCCAGGCGGCTGGGATTGACACCCCGGACAGTGACCGACAGCCGAGCGCGCCTGCTGGACAAGCTGGGCCTGAGCAGCGCCCAGGCCCTGGCCGACTACGCCCTGGCTCACCGACTGATTCCGCCGCCCTGACACCGAGCTGCAGGCTTCACACCGCCCGCAACTCGCCAGCCAGGCCCGGACCGCTCCTTCAAGCCCTGCCATCGCCATGCGCATCGAAACCGACGATCTGAGCCGCCCCCAGGTGCACGCCCTGCTGCGGGAGCACCTGGAGGACATGCACGCTTTATCGCCGCCGGAAAGTGTGCATGCGCTGGACCTGGACCGCCTGCGGGCTCCCGACATCACCTTCTGGACCGCCTGGGACGGTCCGCTGCTGCTGGGGTCGGCCGCGCTGAAGGACCTGGGCGCCGGCCATGGCGAGGTCAAGTCCATGCGCACCCCACGCCACCTGCGCCGCCGCGGCACCGGCCGCGCACTGCTCGCGCACCTGATCGCCCAGGCCCGGGACCGCGGCTTGCAGCGTCTGAGCCTGGAAACCGGCGCCATGGAAGCCTTCAAGCCCGCGCAACGCCTGTACGAGAGCTTCGGCTTCACGTCCTGCGGGCCGTTTGGTGCCTACACGCTCGACCCGCACAGCGTGTTCATGACCCTGGACTTGAGGCCCCAGCCCTCGGGCTGCGCCAGCGCCGCCAGGCCGGCGTGATCACCAGGGGGACCTAGCTTCGGCGCGGTTGCACCGCAGCCAGGAAGGCTTCGACCTCGTGCCTGCGCGGGGCCCCCATCACGCCGCCGGGCCGCAGGCACTTCAAGGCCGCGGCCGCGGCCGCAAAGCGCAGCGCGTCCTCATCGGCCTGGCCCTCACCCAGGGCCAGGCCCAGGGCGCCGTGGAAGGTGTCGCCCGCAGCCGTGGTGTCCACCACCGGCCGCACTTCGAAGACGGGCAGTGAGGCGGGCGCCGCGCCCTGGCGCTGCCACCAAAGGGGCTGATCGTCCTGCGTGAGCACGGCCACCTCGGCGCCGGCGGCCAACGCCGCCGCCAGCCCGTCCAGCGGCGGCCCCGCATGAAAGGCCGCCAGACCCGGGCGCGAGAACACCGCCCAGCTGCTCAGGCCCACCAGGCGCTGCAGGTCGGCCTGCGGCGCCGCGTCGCCGTCCAGGACGGACACGCGGCGCAGCACGCGCGCCTGCTCCAGCGCCGCCTGCGCCCAGGCCGGGCAGCGCGGGTCGGTCAGCAGCACGTCAGTGGCCTCCAGCAGGCCCAGGTCCCAGGCCGGCGCCCGCTGCAGCGCATCACCCAGGTGGCTGACGATCAGGCGCTGACCCTGCGCATCGACGATGACAGCCGCCACCGAGCTGCGCGCCCCGGCCACTGCCACCAGGCCGCCCGGGTCCACGCCCTCGCGCCGGAAGTGCCTTGCAAACAGCGGCAGCACCTCGTCGTCGCCCACCGGGCCGGCAAAGCGCACCTGCGCGCCCAGCCGGGCCGCAGCCACGCAGGCGTTGGCCGTCATGCCCCCCGCGCCGCCACGGTAGGCGTGGGCGCGGGTCTTGGCGGGGGTCTGCGGGAACGCCTGGATGGCGAACTGGTGGTCCCAGGCCACATGCCCCACACCCAGGATGCGCACGGGTGCTGTCTTCGCGTCCATCGTCTCTTCTCGCCTCGATGCCGGGCTGGTCGCCGGTTCCCTTGCCCGATGACCCACCGCGGGCGTCGTCGCCCGGCAGTGTCGCTACAGGTCGCCGGCCACGTCAATCAGGACATAGGCTGACTCGAGCCTGCGCCGTGGCCGCACCCTCCTGCCGCAGCCCCCCACCCCTGACTTGAGAATGCTCAGCAGGGCGCCCCGCGGGCACGGAAACACTGCGTACGCCGCAAACCGCAGGAGTTGTCCATGCAAGTGATTCGATTCGTACGTCAGTTGGCCCAGGGCGAGGACGGTGTGACCGCCATCGAGTACGGCCTGATCGCCGCGCTCATCGTCGTTGCGATCATCGTCGCCGTCACCGCGGTGGGCGGCGGCATCTCCACGACCTTCAGCACCGTGGCTTCCAATCTGGTCTCACCGTGATCGTGCGGCACCCCGTGCATTGCGTGCCCGGTCCGGTCCCGATGGCGCCCGGCCACGCGCGCGATCAGGTGGCCGCGGGAGTGGCCGCGGCGATCGGGGTGGTCGGGCCGTCTGCACGCGGGGCTGCCGTTGCGGCGGGCCAAGCGTCCTGCGCCACGACATCAGCCTGAATTGAGTGTTCTCAGGCGAGCATCTGGCCAGCCAGTTGCCCGGCAACGCGCTCACCCTGGCCGGCATGGACCGCGCCGACAGCCTGGACCTGCGCATCGTGCTCGGCCACGACCTGCGCGCCACCGGGCTGTGTGTCCGCCGCGGATGACCTGGCGCCGCACAGGGCGCTCGGCAGCGCGCCGGGCGGGTGTGGGCTATGCTGGACTCGCTGCGACGTGCGGGGTACTGCACGGCAGCCCGCCCCCCACTGGACACCCACCATGCGTCCCCACCCGATCGACCGCAGCATCGAACGCCGTGACGAGCCCGGCAGCGACCCTTTCGGGCCCCTGCTGCACCAGCTCGTCTACTGCAGCCGCGCCGCTGAGGGCGTGGACGATGACGCGGTGGCGCGCATCGTTGCCACGGCCCGGCGCTTCAACCCCGAGCTGGGCGTCACCGGCCTGCTGGTGTTCGGCAGCGGCGTGTTCTTCCAGTGGATCGAGGGCCCGCCCGGGCCTGTCGCCGGACTGATGGACCGGATCCGGCGCGATCCGCGCCACGAACGCATCGTCGTGCTGAGCCAGACCGGCGAGGTGCGGGAGCGTCTGTTCCCGGACTGGGACATGGAATTGGTGACGCCCGGACACATTCGCGAGGTGCTGCTGGACGCACTGGCCGGCACCCACGACGAGAAGAACACCGCGTCGCTGCGCCTGATGCTGCGGCAGATCGGATCGAACGGTCTGGTCGCGTTGCCGGGCGCCGCTTGAGGGGGGCTGCGGGCCTGCAACTCAGTCGGTCCCAGGACCGGGGCGGTTCTGGGCCAGTTGCGGGTTGGCGATGGCCTGGGACGCCGTGATCTCGAAGCAGAAGGGCCTGGGCGGCAGGCGCCGCGCGCCCAATTCGGCCTTGACGAAGTTCACGAAGCCGGGCTCGGCCAGGCTGGCCGAGCTCAGGTTGATCGCGCACTTGCGCACGCGTGCGAGCTGCTCGGGACGGGTGCTGAAGTGGTCGAACACGGCAGTGACCACCTGGCGATCAATCTGGGCCATCAGCCCCAGTTCGGCCGCAATCGTCAGGAACACGCCCGGCAGCACCAGCTCGCCGCGGTCGTCACGCAGACGCGACAAGATCTCGAAGGCCAGCACCCCGGCCTCGTCTTGCGAGGACTGGGCAGCCACGATGGGCTGCGCGAACAGCACCAGGCGCCCCTGGTTGATCCAGCTGCGCACGCGCTCGCTGCGGCTGGCGGTCGCGGCCAGTCCTTGCACCATGTCGTCGGTGAGTTCGTGGCGGGTCGGGCGGCTGGGAGCCAACAGCGACGACTGCGCCTCCAGCGTGAGGAAG
>JBJTZN010000083.1:0-8398 GCA_046087245.1 Rubrivivax sp. | reverse complement strand
GATGGCCGCGGTGTGCACTGACTGGACGCCGCTGGAAGGGCGCGACTCGTCGCTGCAGCCGCCCCCCGAGCCCCGCGACCCGTGGCAGTTCGCCAATGTGAGGGTCTGAGGCGCGCCGCGCGCCCCGGCCATGCCGCCCGTTGCTTCTGGTCAACCCCGCAGTGCCGGGCCGTACTAGCGTCAGGGAGTCCCAGGAGGCCGAATGAACGTACCGTCTATCCACTCCGCAGCCTCTTCCTCTGCCGAACTCAACCTGACAGGCGCCGGTCTGCCGCCCAGCGTGCTGCCCATCGTGCCGATGCGCAACCTCGTGCTGTTCCCGCAGGTACTGACACCCATCACCATCGGCCGGCCCCGATCAGTAGCCGCCGTGGCACGGGCCGTAGGCTGCAAGGACCCGCTGATCGTCGTGCTGCAGCGCGACCCCACAGTGGACGACCCCGGGCTGGAGGACCTGCACCCCGTGGGCACACTGGCCCGTATCGTGCAGCATGCACGGGGCGATGAGTCGCAGTGGCATGTCGTGTGCCAGGGCTTGGGGCGAGTGCGGGTGATGGAGGTGGTACCCGGCCACCCTTTCATGGCTGCTCGGGTGGAGCGCCTGCCGGAGGATGACGACGGACGGCTCTCGGCGCAAGCCGAGGCGCTGTCGCTGCAGCTTCGTGAGCGCACGGCGGAGCTGCTTTCGCTGCTGCCCACCGTGCCTGCGGAGCTCACGCAGGTGATGCAGGCCACGGCCTCCCCCGCGCAATTGGCTGACCTGGCAGCCAGCCTGGTGGATGCGCAGCCCGAGCAGAAGCAAGTGCTGCTGGAGACGCTGGACACAGAGAAGCGCCTGCGCGCGGTGCTGGACCTCGTGACCCACCGGCTGCAGGTGCTGCGCCTGTCGCAGGAGATCGGTGCCCGTACCAAGGAGCAGTTCGACGACCGCCAGCGCCGCGTGCTGCTGCAGGAGCAGATGCGCGCCATCCGCAAGGAGCTGGGCGAGGAGTCGGAACAGTCGCAGGACTTCCAGCGCCTGGAGGAGTCCATCGCCAAGGCGCAGATGCCGCCTGACGCCGAGGCGCAGGCGCGCAAGGAGTTCGAGCGGCTCAAGCGCATGAGCGAGAGTTCCGGCGAAGGCCCGATGCTGCGCACCTGGCTGGAGTGGATGACCGAACTGCCCTGGGCCGAGCCCAAGCCGCTGGAGATCGACCTGGAGACCGCGCGCGGGGTGCTGGAGATCGATCACTTCGGCCTGCCCAAGGTCAAGCGCCGCATCGTCGAGTACCTGGCGGTGCGCAAGCTCAACCCGAAGGGACGTGCGCCCATCCTGTGCTTTGCCGGCCCGCCCGGCGTGGGCAAGACCTCGCTGGGCCAGAGCATCGCCAAGGCGCTGGACCGACCCTTCGTGCGCGTGTCGCTGGGCGGCGTGCACGACGAGGCGGAGATCCGCGGCCACCGCCGCACCTACATCGGCGCCCTGCCCGGCCTGGTGGTGCAGGGGCTCAAGCGCGCCGGCGCACGGGACTGCGTGATGATGCTCGACGAGGTGGACAAGATGGGCACCAGCCTGCGCGGCGACCCCGCCGCGGCCCTGCTGGAGGTGCTGGACCCGGAACAGAACCACACCTTCCGCGACCACTACCTGGGCCTGCCCTTCGACCTGAGCCGGGTGGTCTTCATCGCCACCGCCAATGTCATGGACGCGGTGCCCGCCCCCGTGCGCGACCGCATGGAGGTGATCGAGCTGCCAGGCTACACGCAGGAGGAAAAGCTGCAGATCGCCCGGCGCTATCTGGTGCGCCGGCAGATCGAGATCGCCGGGCTGGACGCGACCAACTTCGAAATCACCGATGCCGCACTGAAGGAACTGGCGGCCAACTACACGCGCGAGGCCGGCGTGCGCCAGCTCGAACGCGAGATCGGACGGGTCACGCGCCACGCCGCCATGCGCGTGGCCGAGCAGGCCAGCGCCCGGGTGCGCGTGGACGCGACAGAGCTGGAGGCGGTACTCGGCCCGGCGCCTTTCGAGCACGAGACCGCCTTGCGGGCCGGCCTGCCCGGCGTGGCCACGGGCCTGGCCTGGACGCCGGCCGGCGGCGACATCCTGTTCATCGAGGTCACGCGCGTGGCCGGTGCAGACAAGCTCATCCTCACCGGACAGCTCGGTGACGTGATGAAGGAAAGCGCGCAGGCCGCCCTGACGCTGGTGAAGTCGCAGTCGCCGGCCCTGGGCATTGCGTCGCCGGCGTTCGAGCACATGGACATTCACGTGCACGTGCCGGCGGGCGCCATCCCCAAGGACGGTCCCAGCGCCGGGGTGGCCATGTTCATCGCGCTGGCATCGCTGTTCACCCAGCGCCCGGTGCGTCCCGACGTGGCCATGACCGGGGAGATCAGCCTGCGCGGCCTGGTGCTGCCCGTGGGCGGCATCAAGGAAAAGGTGCTGGCCGCGTTGCGCGCGGGGGTGCGCACCGTGCTGCTGCCCGCCCGTAACCGCAAGGACCTGCTGGACGTGCCCGAGGAGGTACGGTCCCAGATCGAATTCGTGTGGCTTGAGAAGGTCGACGACGCACTGGCTGCGGCGCTGTCCGAGCGCCACCCCCAGAACATCCCGGGAGAGCTGGCGCTCAGCTGATCCGGCCGGCGTATGCAGAAGCCGGCACTCCAGACTCAGACCCGGGCTCGAGCAGGGCGGGGGATTGCGGGCGCAAGGCCTCGAAGCGCGCCTGCAACTCGCGTCCCGAGAACGCGGTCAGGTCCACCGGCGCCGACCAGTGCACCCGCTTGGCGGCCTGGGCCGGCAATGCCTGACGCAACTCCCCCAGCAAGGTGTTCGAGGCGATCAACACCAGGCTGTCGCACTGACCGGAGCGCACCCCCAGATCCAGATGACGCGCCAGTTCGTGGGCAAAGCGGCGGTGCTCGCGCTGGCGCGGGCTGGTGCGCGGCACGTAACTGGTCGCGCCAGGGTGGCCCTTGCTGGCGCGGCCGAGCTGATCGAAGGCCAGGGACTCGGTGCGCAGGCGCGCGGCCGGGTTCACCCAGGCACGCAACTCGCGCCACTGCTCAACAGCCTGCGTCTGCTCGAACAGCCGCGCCCGCGACCCGTCCGCGATCACGATCCATGTCGGTTTCATCTGCGCTCCTTGGGCCGCCGACGGGCAGCCCGCAGTTGCAATGTCCGGTGCGTACTCGATGAGCCCTTGCGCCGACGCAAGGGCGGTCAACGCGCGGCGACCAAGATGCGATGCAACGCAGGCCCCGCCGGGCCTGCGCGGACGGGCAGCACCCGACCTTCCATCTGGACCCGCCACCTGAACCCGAACATCGAACGCAAGGAGCCCCCGAGCATGAAGACTGACAGCGAATTGAAGAAAGACGTCCTGGCCGAACTGGAGTGGGACCCGGAAGTCAACGCCGCCTCCGTCGGCGTGGCCGTCAAGGACGGCATCGTCACCGTCAGCGGCCACCTGGACACCTATGCCGAGAAATTCGCCATCGAGCGGGCCCTGCGGCGTATCGACGGCGTGCGTGCCACGGCCATGGAGGTGGACATCACGCTGTCGCCACAACACCGGCGCAGCGACAGCGAGATCGCCGCTGCTGCCGCACAGGCCCTGAAGTGGCAGGCCCGCGTCCCTGCCGATCGCCTGCGCGTGAGCGTGGAACACGGCTGGGTCCGCCTGTCTGGCGAAGTGGACTGGGAATTCCAGCGCCGCGCTGCGGAAAAGGCCCTGCGCCCGCTCATGGGGGTGGTCGGCGTGAGCAACGAGGTCACCCTGGCGGCCAAGGCGCTGCCCACGGACCTGTCCACCCGCATCTCCCAGGCCCTGCAGCGCCAGGCTCTGCGCGAAGCCAAGCGTGTGGACGTGTCCGTGGACGGCGCCAAGGTCACGCTGCGCGGCACGGTGCACTCCTGGCAGGAGCGCGACGCCGTCCAGGGCGCGGTCTGGGCCGCCCCCGGGGTGCGTACCGTGGTCAACGAAATCCACGTCGGCGCCTGAACGCACCGCTGCGGTCAGGCCGGGCGGCGGGTCAGTCCTGGCGCAGGGCCCGCGACAGCAGGATCACGGGTAGCAGACCGACCAGCACGATAGCCAGCGACGGCAGCGCCGCTTCGGCCAGGCGCTCGTCGCGGGCGAGGTTGTAGGCCACCACCGCCAGCGTGTCGCTGCCGAAGGGTCGCAGCACCAGCGTGGCGGGCAACTCCTTCATCACGTCCACGAAGACGAGCAGGGTCGCGGCCAGCGCGGGGCGCCGCAGCAGCGGCAGGTGCAGCCGCCAGAACGTCCTGCCGCGGCCAGCACCGAGCATGCGCGCCGTCTCGTCCACCGAGCCCGGCACCCGCGCATAGCCCGCCTCCACCGACTGCAGCGCCACCGAGATGAAGCGCACCAGGTAGGCGTAGAACACCCCCAGCAGGGTGCCCGTGAACCAGGGGGTCAACGCGGCGTGCGGCGCGTGCTGCTGGACCCAGCCCAGCGGCATCAGGATGCCGATGGCCACCACCGCGCCCGGCACCGCGTACCCGAGCGACAGCGTGCGCGCAGCCCACCCCAGGGCGGCGTCCGTCCGGGACGCCTTCCCGGCCTGCCGGCGCAGGGCCAGACCCAGCACCAGCGCGAAGGCAGTGGCCGCCAGGGCGCCCAGCCCCGCCAGCCGGAAGGTGGTCCAGGCCCACTGGCCAAAGCGGTCCAGCGGCAGGCCCAGTTCGCCGTACATCGCCTGGCGCCACACCATCACCAGCAGCCAGACCACGGGCAGGGCGAAGCCCAGCAGCACGGGCAGCACGCACAAGGCGCACACGCCCCAGGCCACGCCCCCCTGCAGCACCACCGGGCGGGCTTCGGCCGTCGGTGCCGTCCCGGCGCGACCGGACGCAAAGCGCAGCCGGGACTGGGCCGTACGTTCCAGGGCCAGCAGCGCCGCCACCACCAGCAGCAGCAAGGAGGCCAGTTGAAACGCCGCCACCGGATCGTTCATCGACAGCCAGGCGCGGTAGATGCCCGTGGTGAAGGTGGCCAGCCCGAAGAAGGCGCCCACGCCATAGTCGGCCAGCGTCTCCATCAGGGCCAGGGCGACGCCCGCGACCACCGCCGGGCGTGCCAGGGGCAGCGCCACGGTCAGCAGCCGCCGGGCCGGGCCCGCCCCCAGCAGACGCGCAGCCTCCATCATCTGCACGGCGCGCTCGCCCAGCGCGGTGCGTGTCAGCAGGTAGACATAGGGGTACAGGCACAGCACGAACAGCACCATGGCGCCCCCCAGGCTGCGCACGTCAGGCCACAGGGGCCCGCGCGCGTCCGGCGCGAGCCACGGGCCCAGCGCCTGGCGCAGACCCTGCTGCAGTGCGCCGCTGGGCTGCAGGGCGTCGGTGGCGGCGTAAGCCAGCACGTAAGCCGGCATGGCCATGGGCAGCAGCAGCCCCCACTCGAAGAATCGGTGGCCCGGAAAGCGAAACAGGGCCACGGCCACCGCGGTGCCCACGCCCAGCACGGCCGTGCCCGCGGCCACCCCCGCGGCCAGCAACAAGGACTGCCCTACGTAGCCGGCCATCACCGTCTGCGCTTGGTGCCCCAGGACGTCCAGCGCCTGCCGGTCCAGTTGCAGCCAGGACAGCAATACCGCCGCCACCGGGGCGGCCAGCACCAGGGCCAGCACCAGCAGCAAGCCCCTGACCAGACCCCACATGAAAATGAGAACCATACTCATTTGGATATCATACGGGGCATGTTCCTGTCGCTAGATGCTGTCAGCGTCCGCTATCCCCGCAGCGCTGCCGCGCGGCCCGCAGTGGACCGGGTCACCCTGTCGCTGGGGCCCGGGCAGATTGGCGTGCTGATCGGTCCTTCGGGGTGTGGCAAGACCTCGCTGCTGCGGGCCGTGGCCGGGCTGGAGCCCGTGGCCGAGGGCCGCGTGCGCATGGACGACCGGACCCTGGCAGACGCCGCCAGCGGGGTGCATCTGGCACCGGAAGACCGCCGCATCGGCATGGTGTTCCAGGACTACGCGCTGTTCCCGCACCTGAGCGTGAGCGACAACGTCGCCTTCGGCCTGCACCACCTGAGGCGGACCGAACGGCAGGCCCGGGTGGCCGAGTTGCTGGACCTGGTGGGCCTGGCCCATACCGCCAGGCGGCTGCCGCACGAGCTGTCGGGCGGCCAGCAGCAGCGCGTGGCCCTGGCCCGGGCGCTGGCGCCGCAGCCCCGGCTGCTGCTGCTGGACGAACCCTTCTCCAGCCTGGACGTGGACCTGCGCGAGCGCCTGGCGCAGGACGTGCGCCAGATCCTCAAGGCCCACGGCACCGGGGCCCTGGTGGTCACGCATGACCAGTTGGAAGCCTTTGCCCTGGGCGACTGCATCGGCGTCATGAACGCCGGGCGGCTGGAGCAGTGGGACAACGCCTATGCGCTGTACCACCGGCCGGCCACGCGCTTCGTGGCGCAGTTCATCGGGCATGGCGTGTTCGCGCCGGCCCGGATCGTGGCCTGCGCCCATGGGCCGTGCGTCCACACGCCGCTGGGCGAGCTGGACGACACCGACGGCTGCCCCCTGCCCAGCGCCTACCCTGGCGGGCAGTGCGACGTGCTGCTGCGCGCCGACGACATCGTCCACGACGACGACTCCCCCGTGAAGGCCTGCATCGAGCGCAAGGCCTTCCGCGGTTCGGAGTTCCTCTACACCCTGCGCCTGGCCAGCGGTGAGCGGGTGATGGCCCACGTGCCCTCGCACCATGACCATCAGGTGGGCGAGTGGATCGGCATCCGCGCCCAGGTCGACCACGTGGTGACCTTCGATCGGGTACCGGCCTGAAGCCCTGCTGACACGTAACTTTGCACGTTTGAAGCGCGGCCGAACGGAGTCGAGTCCTATACTTGAGCAACGTCATTCAGCACTGTTTTCAGCCACATCGAATCCCCTGCGGGTACCACCAGCTTGCAGGCTGGGATCGCCATGCGGTCCCGTCCATCGACCTCCACACACCGCCATTGCAGGACACGACATGGGTGCCAAACTGAAGGTTGCCGGCTTTATCGCCCTGGGTGCCGTGGCCGGGGCCCTGGCCACGATGCAGGTGCAGGCGGTGGCGCAGCGCTCGCTGGCGCCGCTGCCCTTGGAGGAACTGCAGCAGCTGGCCGCCGTCTTCGGCATCGTCAAGAGCGACTATGTCGAGGCGGTGGACGAGAAGAAGCTGATCTCCGACGCCATCGGCGGCATGGTGGCCGGGCTGGACCCGCATTCGCAGTACTTCGACAAGAAGAGCTTCAAGGAATTGCGTGAAGGCACCACCGGCCGGTTCGTGGGTGTGGGCATCGAGATCACCATGGAGGACAGCCTGGTCAAGGTGGTCTCCCCCATCGAGGGCTCGCCCGCCTTTCGCGCCGGCCTAAAGTCCGGCGACCTCATCACCCGCATCGACGACACCGCCGTGCGCGGCCTGACGATGAACGACGCCGTCAAGCGCATGCGCGGCGAACCCAACACGAAGGTGGAACTGACCATCTTCCGCAAGGACGAGAACCGCAGTTTCCCCGTGACCATCGTGCGCGAGGAGATCCGCACCCAGAGCGTGCGGGGCAAGGTGGTGGAGCCCGGCTACGGCTGGGTGCGCGTCAGCCAGTTCCAGGACCGCACGGTGGAAGACTTCGTGCGCAAGGTGGAGGAGCTGTACAAGGCCGACCCCCAGCTCAAGGGCCTGGTGCTGGACCTGCGCAACGACCCCGGCGGCCTGCTCGACGGCGCCGTGGCCCTCAGCGCCGCCTTCCTGCCGCCCAACGTGCCGGTGGTGTCCACCGACGGGCAGCTCGCCGACTCCAAGGCCGTGTTCAAGGCCGCGCCGGAGTTCTACGCCCGCCGCGGGGGGCCGGATCCGCTCAAGCGACTGCCCGCTGCGCTGAAGAACGTGCCCCTGGTGGTGCTGGTGAATGAAGGCTCGGCATCAGCCAGCGAGATCGTGGCCGGAGCCCTGCAGGACCACAAGCGCGCCACCATCATGGGCTCGCAGACCTTCGGCAAGGGCTCGGTGCAGACCGTGCGCCAGTTGAGCCGCGACACGGCGCTGAAGATCACCACCGCCCGGTACTACACGCCCAGCGGTCGTTCGATCCAGACCAAGGGCATCGTGCCCGATATCTGGCTGGACGAGACCGCCGAGGGCAATGTGTTTGCGGGGCTGCGCCCGCGCGAGGCGGACCTGCAGAAGCACTTGGGCGAGAAACCAGGCAACCCGATGGAGCCCAAGGACGAGGCACGCGAAAAGGCCCGCGCTGAGGAACGCAAGAAGATCGAGGAGCAGTTGGCCAGGCAGCGCGATTCGATCAAGCCGCTGCCCGAGTTCGGCAGCGAACAGGACTTCCCGCTGCAGCAGGCCCTGAACCAGTTGCGCGGCAAGCCCGTGGTGGTGAGCAAGACGGCC
>JBJTZN010000082.1:0-26783 GCA_046087245.1 Rubrivivax sp. | reverse complement strand
GGCGTGGTGCAGAAGTACGTGGCGCTCGCCGGCGCCGCCAAGCTGGACTGGGACGAGGTACGCGACTGGGACGAGCAGCGCCTGCAGCAGGCCCTGCTGCCCGTCTCGCGTCTGGCCTCGGGCTTCGTCGAGCCCGACTGGGCACGCGTGCACCAGGACCTGCAGCGCCAGGGCGTCACGCTCATGCTGCTGTGGCAGGAGTACACCGAGGCCCACCCTCGATTTTGTTCCCTGGCGTTGCACCACTTCGGAGAACGCAATCACATCGAGGATGCGCCTCTTGCCTCGTACGGTCCCCCGCAAGACCTGATTGCTGGCGATCAGCCCGGGTTCTAATTGACGCCGTCAAGTATGCTTATTAAGATTCACTGAACTATTCATCAGAAACTTTTTTCAGGTATCCCTTTGGTCACCCAGTCGCACACGACCAGAAGCACTGTCGCCCTGGAGTTGGAGCGCTTGCTGCTCCGTGGGCCGCATACCGCTGCGCAGCTGATGGCCCATCTCGGCGTGAGCCAGCCGACGCTGTCTCGGGCGATTCATCGGGTCGCCTTGTCGACCGCGTTTCGGCTCACCGGTGACCGCACGCCGCGGTACGCACTGCTGCGGTCCTTGCCCCTGGGACTTTCGCCGCGCCAGCGTATCCACCGGGTGCTGGGCAATGGATCCATCGAGCCGTTCGCCACCGTGGAATTCCTCTGTGGCGGGGCGACCATCGAACGCATGGGGCCGGTCACGCGCATGTACGAGGGCCTGCCGCCCTACATGGTGTTCGCTGCGCCCTCAGGCTTCTTGGGCCGCCAGTTCGCGCAGCACGCCGCGAAGGCCCATGCCGGCTTGCCCGAGAGCCTGAAGGACTGGAACGACGACCATCGCGTGGCCTACCTGTTCACGCGCGGCATGAACCTGGCTGGCAACCTGGTGTTCGGAGGCGTCCCATTGCAGATGGAGGTCGACCTGCGGCGGTTGCCGCCGGTACCGACCTCCGATCGGCTCGATCACTACGACGCGATGGCCGCTGCGCTGCGCGAGGCATCCTACGGCTCCAGCGCCGGCGGCGAGCAGCCGAAGTTCTTGTCGATGGCAGAGGGCGTTGGGCACGTCATCGTGAAGTTCGCCAAGCACGGTAGCCGCATGGCGGAGCTGCTTCCACTTGAACATTTGGCACTGAAGGCTCTGGCCGCCGTCGGCGTGCCCGCGTCTTCGACTGAGCTCCTGGCCTCGGCAAACCACGTCTTCCTCGAGGTGCAGCGCTTCGACCGAGTCGGCGCGAACGGGCGGGTGGGAATGCTCTCTGCCGGCTCGGTGGACGACGAGTTCTTCGGCCGGCGCGGCTCTTGGTCGGAGTTCGCTGAGCGTTGCGAGCGGGCCGGGTACCTGTCCGCGCAGGATGCCAGGCACATCGACGTGATGGCCGCCTTCAGCGAGCTCATCGGGAACAACGACCGGCACTTCGAGAACATCGCGATGCTCATTCGCGAAGACGGCGAGTACCTCGGCATCGCGCCGGCCTACGACATCCTCCCGATGAGATACGCCTCTGTGGGTGGCGGCATGGACCCGGACTACTCGCCCATCGTCCCGAAGGTCGGCACTGTGGGCGCGAATCCCGAGGTCTGGGCCGTGGCGGCGCGCGCGGCGCAGCTGTTCTGGACCTCCGTGATGCAGGCACGGCTGGCCGTCCGGATTTCTCCGGAAGTCGTGGCGTTGGCGGCAATCAACCTGCGGGTCGCAAGTGAGTTCGTGGCGCCGCTGCTGCCAGTGGCTCCGGCAGCGTCTGCCCGGCGCGCACGACCCCGTTGAGGGCGCGAGGAAGCAGCCGGACAGCCAAAAAAAGAAAGCTCCGGAAGGCAACACCCTGCGGAGCTTCGTGTTTCTACCTCCGAAATTCCGAGCGTCGCGCTCGGACAGCTGAGAATTCAATCGGCACCCAACATCGACCGGTTCAGGAGGAAGGCGAACTGGCGCCCGCTTCGCAGAGAGTCTAGGGAAAATTGGTCGGGGTGGCGGGATTCGAACTCGCGACCCCTTGCACCCCATGCAAGTGCGCTACCAGGCTGCGCTACACCCCGACTAGACGCCGAGTATAGCTCGGGCAGCAGGGGTCCTTGGGTAGGCGGCAGTACTCATTCCTTCAAGAGGTCACGGATCGCTTGAAGCTCGCGCAACACGTCCTCGAGGGCGTCGACAGGCTGCGTCAGGGAGATGGAGGCCGTGCCCGCAGCAGAAGATCGCTCAGACGCAAGGGGCCCCGCCGGGTCCGCCGCGGAGCCGTCCCTGCGAGGCGACATGGGCGGCAGATCCGGAAGGGAATGACCCAGTTGGCTTGATGCCTTGCGTGCTGCTGCGAAGGCTGCTCCGCGGCCAGACGCCATGGCCTCTGCCAAGCGGTTGCGCGCACCGCTGATGGTGAAGCCCTGGTCGTAAAGAAGCTCGCGTATGCGGCGAATGAGCAGCACTTCATCGTGCTGGTAGTAACGCCGGTTGCCGCGGCGCTTCATGGGGCGCAGTTGGGTGAACTCCTGCTCCCAGTAGCGAAGCACGTAGGTCTTCACGCCGCAGAGTTCGCTGACCTCACCGATGGTGAAGTAACGTTTGGCGGGAATGGCGGGGAGCGCGCTGTCCATGACGGCCCGGCAGGATGATCAGCGAGGCAATGCCGAGAAAATACTTTACTCGAACTCGCCGCTGGGGGGCACCTCGCCCTGCACCATGGCCTTCAACTTGAGGCTGGGGTGGAAGGTCACCACCTGGCGGGCCTTGATAGGGATGGATTCACCCGTGCGCGGGTTACGACCGGGTCGGGGCGCCTTGCGGCGAACGTTGAAGTTGCCAAAGCCCGACAACTTCACATCATTACCCTGCACCAGGGAGCCATGGACGATCTGGAAGAAGGCCTCCACCATGTCCTTGGACTCCCGCTTGTTCAGACCCAGCCTGTCGAACAGCAACTCGGCCAGCTCAGCCTTGGTCAGCGTGGGCGTCTCAAGAGACTGAAGCAGCAATCCTGCCACTGGGATGTTGGACATCCGGTCATTCATCGCAAAGCTCCAGGCAAGGGACGTTCTACGCTCGCAAGCGGGCACCGCAGGCCACCGCCGCCCGTTGAACTGCCGAGGACACGGCGGCATCGATGCGCTCGTCGGTGAGGGTGGCGGCATCGTCCAGCAACGCCAGACGCACGGCCAGGCTGCGTTCATCAGGCGCCAGGCCAGGCTGGGGCTGCGCAGGCCTGTAGATGTCGAACAGTGTGGCGCTGCGCACCAGCCCGGCAGGGTCTGCCTGCAAGGCGTCGATCAACGCCTCGTGGGAGACCTGTTTGCCCACCACGAGGGCCAGGTCGCGTTGCACCGACTGCTGGCGGGGCAGCGGTTGGAAGGCCGGCAAGGCCCGATTCAACACCGCCTCCAGTGCCAGTTCGAACAGCACGGGCGCTGAAGTCAGGTCGTAGGCTTGGCGCCACTTCGGGTGCAGTTCACCCACGTGGCCCAGGAGGCGGCCGCCAGACTCCACCCGAGCGCAGCGACCCGGATGCAGGGCCGGGTGCGAATCAGGGCGGAAGGTCACCTCCCGCCCGACCAGCAGCGCCTGCAGATCGCCCTTGACATCGAAGAAGTCGACGGCGCGCTCGCGCTCGCCCCATTGCAACTCGTCCACAGGCCCCCAGGCCAGACCGGCCACCCGCATGGGTTGATCGATGCCTGCCACCGTGAGCGGACCGTCTTGAACCCGGGCGTCGCGCCTGAAGACGCGCCCGACCTCGAACACCCGAACGCGAGGCATCTTGCGCGCCAGATTGGTCTTGAGCACGCCCACCAGGCTGCCCATCAGCGACGAGCGCATGACCGCCAGGTGCGCGGCGATGGGGTTGAGAACGCGGATGGAGTCCGGATTGCCAGCGAGCTCGATCTCGGAGTGCTCCTCTACGAAGCTGAAGTTGATGGTCTCGTGGTAACCCAGGGCCGCCAGGCAGCGCCGCAGGGCATGGACACTGGCCTGCCCTTCGGGCTGCGGCCGGGCGGTCACGGGGGCGTACGGCGCCGTGGTCGGCAGATGCTGCAGGCCGATCACGCGGATGACCTCCTCGATCAGGTCTTCTTCGATCACGAGGTCGAAGCGCCATGAGGGAGGCGTGACGACAAGCGCGTGGTCGCGCTGCTCGAATTCCAGGCCCAGGCGCCGGAAGACCATCGCGCACTGCGCCACGGTAAGTGGCATGCCCAGCACCTTGGCAGCACGTGGGACGCGCAGCGTGACCGGGTGACGCTGCGGCAGCGCCAGCGTCTGATCATCGATGGGCCCGGCCTCGCCGCCGCAAATCTGCTGGATGAGCGCAGTGATGCGCTCGATGTGCTCCACCGTGAGCGAAGGGTCCACCCCACGTTCGAAACGGTGCCCGGCATCGGTGGAGAAGTTGAAGCGCCGAGACCGGCCGGCCACGGCTTCAGGCCACCAGAAGGCTGCCTCGACGTAGACATTGCGGGTGTCGTCTCCGACAGCCGTGGCTTCACCCCCCATGATCCCTGCCAGCGACTCCACTGCCTGAGCGTCGGCAATCACGCCGACCTGCTCGTCGAGCTCGACGGTACTGCCGTTCAGCAGCTTCAGCGTCTCGCCGGCCTGCCCCCAGCGCACCACCAGCTTGCCATGGATCTTGTCCAGATCGAAGATGTGGCTGGGCCGGCCGAACTCGAACATGACGTAGTTCGAGATGTCCACCAGCGCACTGACCGGGCGTTGCCCGCAGCGCCTCAGACGGTCGACCATCCAGGCAGGCGTCTTGGCGGCGGCGTTCACCCCGCGCACGATGCGCCCGGAGAAACGGCCGCACAGATCGGGGGCCTTCACCTGCACAGGCAGCTTGTCCTGGTGCGTGGGATAGACCGGCGTGAACGTGGGCGTCTTCAGAGGCGCTCCAGTCAGAGCGGAAACCTCACGCGCAATGCCGTACACGCTCAGCGCATGCCCCAGGTTGGGCGTGAGCTTCAGCGTGAACAGGGTGTCATCCAACGTCAGGGCCCGGCGCACGTCCAGTCCCACAGGGGTGTCGGCGGGCAGCTCCAGCAGGCCGGCGTGGTCTTCCGAGAGCTTGAGCTCGCGCGCCGAGCACAGCATGCCGAAGCTCTCCACCCCGCGCAGCTTGCCCACGCCAATCTTGAAGGGCTTGCCATCCTCTCCCGGGGGCAATTCCGCGCCCACCAGGGCCAGCGGCACGCGGATGCCCGCACGGGCATTGGGTGCGCCACAGACGATCTGCAACAGCCCTTGGGCGGAGTGCGGTCCGGCATCCACCTTGCACACGCGCAACTTGTCGGCGTTGGGATGCTGCACGGCTTCGATGATCTCGGCCACGACGATGCCACGGAAGGCAGGCGCGACAGGCTTCAGCTCCTCGACTTCCATACCCGACATGGTGAGAAGCTCGGCCAGGGCTTGGGTACTCAGGGGCGGATCGCAGAACTCGCGCAGCCAGGATTCCGGGAATTGCATCTTGAGGCTCGGAAAGGTTTCGTTCGAGATCAGTAAAGGCGCAGGGCCGCGCTGGTCGAATCAGGCTTGCAGCGGCTCAGCGGAACTGCGCCAGGAAGCGCAGGTCGTTCTCGAAGAACAGTCGCAGATCGCTGACGCCGTAGCGCAGCATGGTCAGGCGGTCGGGGCCCATGCCGAAGGCGAAGCCGATGTAGCGCTCCGGGTCCAGGCCGTAGTTGCGCACGACATTCGGGTGCACCTGGCCCGAGCCGGCCAGTTCCAGCCAGCGTCCTTTCAGCGGCCCGGTGGCGAACATCATGTCGATCTCGGCGCTGGGCTCGGTGAAGGGGAAGTAGCTGGGGCGAAAACGCGTCTCGATCCCTTCATCCTCGAAGAACCGACGCAGGAAGTCGGTGAAGACGACCTTCAGGTCCTTGAAGCTGATGTGCTCGCCGATCCACAAGCCCTCGCACTGGTGGAACATGGGCGAGTGCGTGGCATCGCTGTCCACCCGGTAGGTGCGGCCCGGGGCGATCACGCGGATTTCGGGCATCGGGTCCTGGCCGGCATGGGCCGCAGCGTGCATGCGGGCGTAGCGCACCTGCATGGGGCTGGTGTGGGGGCGCAAGTTGAGCCAGCGTCCTTCTGCGTCTTTCACATCGACATAGAAGGTGTCCTGCATCGAGCGCGCCGGGTGGTTCTCCGGATTGTTCAAGGCCGTGAAGCTCATCCAGTCGGTCTCGATCTCAGGCCCTTCGGCCACATCAAAGCCCATGGAGCCGAAGATGGCCTCGATGCGCTCGATCGTGCGGCTGACCGGATGCAGGCTGCCCTGCCCTCTCTGACGGCCGGGCAGCGTGACATCCAGGGCCTGGGACTTCAACTGCGCCTGCAGTTCAGCCTCGGCCAAGGCCTCGCGACGGGCCTGCAGAGCCTGCTCGATGCCCACCTTCAAGCGGTTGATGTCGGCCCCGCGGGACTTCTTCTCCTCGGGGCTCAAGGCACCCAGGCCCTTGAGCAGCTCGGTCACGCGGCCGAACTTGCCGAGGAAGCGGGCCTTGGCGTTCTCCAGTTCTGCTGCGGTGGGTGCAGCATCAAACTCGGACGCAGCCTGCGCGAGCAGGGAATCGAGATCGTTCATCGGATACGTGGGAGGAAACGACGTCGGAAACGAAAAGAGGCCGCCACCAGGTGACGGCCTCTGGAATGCTTGCGGGCACCGAGGCAAGCCCCAGTGCCAGAACATCAAGCCAGTTGAGCCTTCACCTTGTCCACGATGCTGGCAAAGCCAGCCGGGTCGTTGACAGCCAGATCGGCGAGGACCTTGCGGTCGATGTCGATCTGCGCCTTCTTCAGGCCGGCCATGAACTTGCTGTAGGTGACGCCCATCGACCGGGACGCCGCGTTGATACGGGCGATCCACAGTTGACGGAACACCCGCTTGCGGGTGCGACGGTCACGGTAGGCGTATTGACCGGCCTTCATCACCGCCTGCTTGGCGATGCGGAAGACGTTCTTGCGGCGGCCGCGAAAGCCCTTGGCGAGCTTCAGGATCTTCTTGTGGCGGGCGTGTGCGGTGACACCACGTTTGACGCGAGGCATGTGTGTGCTCCTTGTTCAGTGGTGATGAATCAGAGACCGGCAAACGGCAGCATCGCTGCCATGTGGCCCATGTTGGTCTCGTGCACAGTGGCCGCGCCGCGCAGATGGCGCTTGCGGGTGGTGCTCTTCTTGGTGAGGATGTGGCGCTTGAACGCCTGTCCACGCTTGACGGTACCGCCGGGGCGGACGCGGAAGCGCTTCTTGGCGCTGCTCTTGGTCTTCATCTTGGGCATGACTGCTCCTGTTGTTGGACACCTTTGCAGGCGACCGCAAAAAAACTCGCGGTACTTGTGGGGCCTGCATCGGCTTGTAGTCGGCTCTTTCGCTGGCCTTCGCCCGCTTGGAACCCTCATCAGTCGGCTCCTGTTGCCAGACGCCGGCTGTTTCAGCCGCCTGCCGGAAAACCCGGCAGGCGAGTGATCTTCAAAGAACTGCTGCCTCGACGTATCTGAGGCCCTATTTGCGCTTCGGCGCCAGCACCATGATCATCTGACGGCCTTCAAGCTTGGGCATGTGCTCCACCACCGCCACGTCGGCCAGCTCATCGCGGATGCGCTCCAGCAGGCGCATGCCGATGTCCTGGTGCGTGATCTCACGGCCGCGGAACCGCAAGGTGACCTTGCCCTTGTCGCCGTCATCGGCGATGAAGCGCCGCAGGTTGCGCATCTTGATCTGGTAATCGCCTTCGTCGGTGCCCGGACGGAACTTCACTTCCTTGATCTCGACGATCTTTTGCTTGGACTTCGCCTCCGCGGCCTTCTTCTGCTCCTGGTACTTGAACTTGCCGTAGTCCATGAGGCGGCACACCGGAGGGTCTGCCACAGCCGCAATCTCGACCAGATCGACATCGAGTTCACCGGCCATTCGAAGCGCGTCCATCAAGCTGACGATGCCGAGCGGCTCATTCTCGACCCCGTTGAGGCGCACCTGCGGCGCCATGATTTCGCGGTTCAGCCTGTGCTTGCGCTCCGCGTTCGGCACGCGGCGGTCCATGAAGGTAGCGATGGTTCAAACCCCTCTGTGCAACCCCTAGGCAATGCGGGGCCGCCTTGAAAATGAATCGGGCGCGACGAGATTTCAGGCCTTGCGGGCAATGTCACCCAGCAGCTTCGAAGAGAAGTCTTCCAGGGGCATCACGCCCAGGTCCACGGACCCTCGTGCGCGCACCGCAACAGCCCCGCTTGCCTTCTCCTTGTCGCCCACGACCAGGATGTACGGGACCTTTTGCATCGAATGCTCGCGGATTTTATAGTTGATTTTCTCGTTTCGAGCGTCCATCGAGACCCTAACTCCTTGTTTTTGCAGCGTTTTCGCCACTTCTCTTGCGTATTCGTGCTGTTGATCGGTGATCGGGCACACCACCGCCTGCTCAGGCGCCAGCCAGGCCGGCAGCGCGCCAGCGTGCTGTTCGATCAGGATGCCGATGAAACGCTCTAGGCTGCCAACGATGGCGCGGTGCAACATCACGGGGTGGCGACGTGAACCGTCATCGGCCACGTACTGGGCGTCCAGGCGCTCGGCCATGGAGAAGTCCACCTGGATGGTGCCGCACTGCCACTGCCGGCCGATGGCGTCCTTGAGGGTGTACTCCACCTTGGGGCCGTAGAACGCGCCGTCACCTTCGGCGATGACGAACTCCACGCCCGAGCGGCGCAGGCTCTCCATCAGCGCATGCTCGGCCTTGTCCCAGATCTCATCCGACCCGATGCGCGCTGCCGGACGGGTGGCCACCTTGTAGAGGATGTCGGTGAAGCCGAAGTCTGCATACACCCTCTGCAGCAGTGCGGTGTAGGCCACGCACTCGTCCAGGATCATGTCCTCGGTGCAGAAGATGTGGCCGTCGTCCTGCGTGAAGCCGCGCACGCGCATGATGCCGTGCAATCCGCCGGTGGGCTCGTTGCGGTGGCATTGGCCGAACTCGCCATAGCGCAGCGGCAGGTCGCGGTAGCTCTTGATGCCCTGCTTGAAGATGAGGATGTGACCCGGACAGTTCATCGGCTTGAGGGCGTAGTCGCGCTTCTCGCTCTCGGTCGTGAACATGTTGTCGCGGTACTTGTCCCAGTGGCCGGTCTTCTCCCACAGGGCTTTGTCCAGGATCTGCGGCCCCTTGACCTCGAGGTAGCCGTTGTCGCGGTACACCTGACGCATGTACTGCTCCACGCCTTGCCACACGGTCCAGCCCTTGGGGTGCCAGAACACCACGCCGGGCGCGTGGTCGTCGATGTGGAAGAGGTCGAGCTCGCGGCCCAACTTGCGGTGGTCCCGCCGCTCGGCCTCCTCCAGCATGGTCAGGTGCTTGTGCAGGTCGTCCTTGCTGGCCCAGGCCGTGCCGTAGATGCGCTGCAGCATCTCGTTGCGGTGGTCGCCGCGCCAGTAGGCACCGGCCACCTTCATCAGCTTGAAGTGCTTGAGCTTGCCGGTACTGGGCACGTGCGGGCCGCGGCACAGGTCCTCGAAGCCGCCCTCACGGTACAGCGAAACGTCCTGCCCCTCGGGGATGCTGGCGATGATCTCGGCCTTGTAGTGCTCGCCCAGGCCCTTGAAGTAGGCCACGGCCTCGTCGCGCGGCAACACGCGGCGCTCGACCTTCTCGTCCTTGCGGGCGAGTTCGGTCATGCGCGCCTCGATGGCGGCCAGGTCCTCAGGCGTGAACGGACGCTTGTAGGCGAAGTCGTAATAGAAGCCGTGCTCGATGACCGGGCCGATGGTCACCTGCACCTCGGGAAACAATTCCTTCACGGCGTACGCCAGCAGGTGGGCGGTGGAGTGGCGGATCATCTCCAGGCCGTCGGCATCGCGGTCGGTGACGATGGCCAGGCGGGCATCGGCGTCCATGCGGTGGCTCAGATCGACGAGCTGGCCATCGACCTTGCCGCCCAGCGCGGCCTTGGCCAGACCGGCGCCGATGGAAGCGGCCACCTCGGCCACGGTGACCGGGCCGGGAAACTCGCGTTGTGAGCCGTCAGGCAGAGTGATGTTCAGCATGGGGTCTCCAGACAACAGGGACCAGGGGTCCAGGCAACAAAAAAGCGCGGTGGGGGCCGCGCTTCATGAGTCACTAAAGGGGGACGTGATGATGCGGCCGGGGTCAGACCTCGGTGAGGGAGGAGGACGTAGTCCGCGGTGTCATAACCCGTCGTGCCTTTCCCGTTCTTGCCATCGTTGAAGATGCCGACATTGTAGTCAGAGCAACGGCAGCGGCTCGAATGAGTCGCGCATCGCCAGACCGGCAAACTCCTCAGCCAGTTGCTGGCTCTGCGCGACGGCCGTTCGCCACACGCGCTGCCGCCCGGCTTCATCGTCGGCAAAGCTCTTGAAGTCGCTGCGGTCCGGCAACTTGCCGCCCGGAAGCGTGGCCACCCACTCGGGGCTGGGGCTCAGCAGCACCAGGTTGTCCAGGGCGGGCGTGGCGCGGTGGCGCGCCTTCCAGGCCTTGTCGAGCCAGCCCGGCACCACGGTGGGCTGGAAGTGCGGATACAGCACCAGGCCGTCGTCCATGTCGGCATAGGGCCAGTGCAGGTGGTAGTCGGTGATGCCGCCGTCCCAGTAGGCCCCGCGCGGGCCGCCGGGAATGTCGTGAACGGCCTTGAGCCAGAACGGGATGGAGCAACTGGCCAGCACGGCAGGTGAGAGATTGCCCGCGTTCAGCGGCGCCTGCCGGGTGCGGAAGTCGTTCAGCGCCATGGGCAGCGGGTCACGCGGGTCGCTGAACACCACGCGCTCCAGCCAGCCGGCCAGCGCGCGGCGGTGCACGGCGTTGGCAACAAAGGCCCCGGCATATCCCAGCGGGGTGCGCAATCGCCCTTCCCGTGCCAGCACGTAGCGTCCATGGCTCGTGACCACATGCAGTCGCCGGCGCGGGTGCGACAGGATCTCGCCCGCGCGGGCGCCCAGCCGCTCCACGATCTTCTCGCCGAAGGCACGGCTCACCACCTCGGCCGTGGGCTGTCGCCCGGGCTCGTGGTCGTAGGTCTGGGTGACATAGTCTTCGGCCAGCTGCGCCAAGGCCGCATCAGCGTCCGGCAGGCAGGCGCAGGCCATGCGCCAGGCGCCGATGGAGGCGCCCACGAGGTGGATCACCTGCGGCGCATCTCTCAGCCACTCGGCGAACAGAAACCGGTCCAGCGGGCTGAGCACCAGGCCCTTGGGCCCGCCCGCCGCGCCCGGCAGCAGGCGCACGTCCTGCGCGCGCAGGCCCCGCTCACGCAAGCGGGCTGCAGCGCGCGGGCCGGCATGCACCTGGAGGGCTCGCACAGCGGAGTCTCCCGATCAGAACGTGCGTGGGCACGCGGCCAGCGACTGCAGAACCGCCAGATGCAGCAAACCCAGCTTCGGCAGGCGCAACCACCTCAACGCGGCTGCCCCAGCCAGCGCTGCACCAGACGCACCCAGTAGCTGGCGCCCACCGGGATCAGATCGTCGTTGAAGTCGTAGCTGGGGTTGTGCAAGGTGCACGGGCCTTCGCCATGGCCCATCTCGCGGTGCAGGCCATCACCGTTGCCGATGAAGCCGTAGGCGCCCGGCCGGGCCTGCAGCATGTAGGAGAAGTCTTCCGAGGGCATGACCGGCTCCTGGGCTATGGCCAGCTCCTGCCCCACCACCTCCCGTGCCACCTCGGCAGCAAACTCGGCCTCGCGCGCATGGTTGGTGGTGGCAGGCACACGGCGGGTGAACTCGAAGTCGCATTCGGCGCCGAAGGCCGCGCAGGTGTGGCGGGCAATGGCCTCCATGCGGTCGGCCACCAGGTCCATGACCTCGGCGGTGAAGGTGCGCACCGTGCCTTCCATGGTGCAGGTGGGCGCGATCACGTTGATGGCCTCGCCCGCCTGCAGCAGGGTGATGGACAGCACGGCGGTGTCCACCGGCTTCTTGTTGCGGCTGACGATGGTCTGGAAGGCCTGGATGAGCTGGGCTGCGACGACCACGGGGTCCACCCCGCGGTGCGGCATGGCGGCATGGGCACCCACGCCGCGCACCGTGAACTTGAAGGTGCTGCCGCCCGCCATCACGGGCCCAGGGCTGAAGGCGATGGCGCCAACGGGCAGGCCCGGCCAGTTGTGCAGGCCGAAAACGGCCTCGACCGGGAACCGTTCGAACAAGCCCTCGGCCACCATGGTGTGGGCCCCGCCGCGGCCCTCCTCGGCCGGCTGGAAGATCAGAACAACGGTGCCGTCGAAATCGCGCGTGGCGGCCAGGTGGCGCGCGGCCGCCAGCAGCATGGCGGTGTGCCCGTCATGCCCGCAGGCGTGCATGGTGCCGGGATGCTGGCTGGCGTGGGCGAAAGTGTTGTGCTCCTGGATGGGCAGCGCATCCATATCGGCGCGCAGGCCGATACGGCGACCGCAGGCGCCGCCGTCGCGTCCGTGCACCAGGCCCACCACGCCGGTCTTCGCCAGACCGCGGTGCACCTCGATGCCCCAGGCCTGCAGTTGCTCGGCCACCAGCTCCGAGGTCAACTGTTCCTCGAAACCGAGCTCGGGGTGGGCATGGATGCGGCGGCGCAGTGCGGTCATGCCCGCAGCGTCCAGGGTGATGTCGTCGATGAGCTTCATGGGGGTCCTTCTCTGCGATGCAACAAGAACAGCGTGACGCCGGTCAGGGCGGCCCTGCGGTGCGCTCAGGCATGTGCCCGGGCCAGGGCCTGCTCCAGATCAGCGATCAGGTCGCTGCAGTCCTCGATGCCGACCGACAGGCGCAGCAGGTCGGGCGGGGCGGTCGTGCCCGCGCCCTCGACGCTGGCGCGGTGCTCGATCAGGCTCTCCGTGCCGCCCAGCGAGGTGGCACGCTTCCACAACTCCACACCCGCCGCGGTGGCGATGGCGGCAGCTTCCCCACCCTGTGCCCCGGCCTTGACACGCACAGACATCATGCCGCCGAAGCCGCCCTGCATCTGCCGCGCCGCAATGGCATGGCCGGGTGCATCGGGCAGCCCCGGGTACAGCACCGCCTCCACCAGGGGATGACTGCTGAAGTGCTCAGCAATCCGCTGCGCTGACAGGGAAGCGGCCCGCACGCGCAGGTACAGCGTGCGCATGCCGCGCAGCAGCAGCCAGGCCTCGAACGAGCCCAGCGTGCCACCGATCTGGGCGCGCACCGTCTTCACGCGACGCCAGAACTCGCTGTCCTCGCGCGTGACCAACGCGCCGGCCACCAGATCGGAGTGGCCGTTGAGGTACTTGGTGCCCGCGTGCATGGCGATGTCCGCGCCCAGCGTCAGCGGGCGCGTCAGGACGGGCGAGGCCACGGTGGAATCCACTGCCACCAGGGCCCCGGCGGCGTGCGCAATCTCGGCCGTGGCAGCGATGTCCGTGACCGTCCACAGCGGGTTGGCCGGGGTCTCGATCCACACCAGCTTCGTCACCCCCGAGCGCACGGCGGCCTGCACGGCAGCCGGGTCGGTCATGTCGATCAGCTCGATGTTCAGGCCCCAGCGGGTGGCGAAGTTCATCAGCCAGTTACGCAGCGACCAGTACATCACCTTGGGCGCCAGCACGTGGTCTCCCGGCGACAGGGCCTGGAACACCGCCGTGGCTGCGGCCATGCCGGAGGCGAACAGGGCCGCCTGCGCGCCCTCTTCCAACTGCGCCAGCACGGCCTCGGCCTGGTCGAAGGCGGGGTTGTCGGCGCGGGCGTAGACGCGGCCCGAGCGGTACTGGTTGTCCGGGTCGCGCAGGTAGGTCGACGAGACGTGGATGGCCGGCGTGATGGCGCGGGTTTTCTCATCCACCCAGCCCAGAGCCTGGGCGGCAATGCTTTCAGGCTTGACTTGGCGGGGGTCCATGGAACGAGACTCCTGAATCAGGTCAGAACTTGACCGTGAGGTTGGCGTTGAAGGAAGGCCTGGGCCGGCGCAGGGTGCGGGTGGACTGCTCCAGCCCGCCGTCATCCACCAGCCAGACGCGGTTCACATCGTCGGGCGGCCACATATTGTTGCCAGCCACGCGCAGCAGGACCTGGCGGCTGAAGGTCCACAGCAGGTAGGCATCCAGGCTGCGCGCCGGGCGCTGTTCCAGCCGTTGCGCCAAGGTCTGTTGAACCTCGTAGCCGGGCGTGAGCGCGATGTTCAAGCCCCAGGTCAACGGTGTACCTGCCACCACATGGTCCAGTCCAGCCGTGAGTGACACCGGCAGTTGCCCCTCCAGGCGGTTGGCAGGGCCAGGAATGTCATCCACTCGGCTTCGGTAGGCGCTCAGCGAGGCACGCAGGCTCAAGCCCTCAATGGGCTTCCAGCCTGCAGGCAGCAGTTCGCCAGCCTTTCCCTTGATCTCGAGTTCGACGCCCGAACTGCTGGCCCGGCTCAAGTTGACCGGGCGCGACACCCAGCGCGGGACTGTCGACCAGGCCACCGTCTCCAGCGTCACGGCGTTGCGGATCAGCCCGTTGACCCGGCGGTGGAAGGTGCCGATGCTGAACACGCCACCGCCAGTGAAGTACTTCTCGAAGGCGATGTCCAAACCGGTGGACAGTTCAGGCTGCAGCAGGGGGTTGCCCACCCGGTCCGGGGTGATCTCGGTGTTGGGGCCGCTGATCGGGTAGCTCGTGTTGATGCCAGGGCGTGCCATCAGCGCGTTCAGGTCAGGTGCCTTGTAGGTGCGGGTCAGGCTCGCGCGGATGAGGTCTCTTCCCTTGGGATCGAGCTTGTAGTTCAGGTGCCACAGCGGGGTGACCACCGAGCTCGTGCTGCGACGCTCATCAGCCATGCTGCGGCTGAAGGTGGAGATGCGCTCGGCCCTCAAGCCCAGGTAGGTGGACCACTGCGCAGCGATCTCCCATTCGTCCTGCAAGTACAGGGCCTGGCGCTCGATGCGGGCGCGGAAGGTCTCGCCTTCGAAGCCCGTGAGGACGGGCAGACCGTTGTCCAGGAGGCGTCGCTCCTCCGAGCGGCGCCGCGCCTCCAGGTCCCATCCCGCAGACAGGCCATGTCCCTCGAACAATGGCGTGAAGAGCTTGCCGCTGGAGCTGCGGCTTTGCTCGCTGCTGCTGCCCTGTGCCAGGCGCACCAGGCTCTGCTGGCCCGTGCCGTCAAAGCCGTCGACGTCCGTGCGGTAGCGGCTGTCCGAGTGCTGCACGCCCAGCTTGGTCTCGAAACGGTGTCCCTGCGGACTCCGTCGGTTGACCTGCACGCCAGTGCGCAAGGTCTGCCAGTGGCCTCGGTTTTCACTCTCGTCCAGCACGCTGGTGGGAGCGCTGCCCAGCAAGACCCGGGTACCCACCCGGCTGGCCGAATGCCACTCGTTGCGTTGGGCAAAAGTGTGGGACACGATGGTCCACAGGTCGTCGGGCCTGAAACTGAGCCTGGGGCCGAAGCTGGCGCCGCCGCCCCACCAGCGGTCATGTGCCCGCACCACCAGTTGCTGGGGCAACAGGGCCGCGTCGCGACCCACGCGGTCGATCTCGCGATCGGCAGCTCCGCGCCACTGGTAGCCCGACAAGGGCAGCATGTAGCTGAAGGCGCCGACACGGTCACCCAGACTCGCGTTGAACGAGGGCACCGGCGCCTCGGCCGTGTAGCCCAGGCCGACGCGCAGTTCGCGCTGGCGCTGGCGGGCGGCCGCGCGCAGGATGATATTGATGGTGCCAGCCACGGCCTGCGCGCTGTGCTCGGCGGTGGGGCCCTTGGTGACCTCGATGCGCTCCACCTGCGACGGCGGCAGGTTCTCCAGCGAAAACCCGGGCGGAGCCCGTTCACCGTTCACCAGGATCAGCGTGTACCCGGCACCCAGGCCGCGCAGCCGCGGGTTCCCACCGGACAGCGTCACGCCGGGCAAGCGCTTGAGCACGTCGGTGACGCTGACGTCGCCATACCTGTCCAGCTCTTCCCGGCCGAAGATCTGCTTGGCCACGGGATCGCGCCGCCGCTGCTCGGTGTCTGAGGCCTCGCTGCCGCGGATCTCCACGCGCTGGGAAGCCGGATCGGATGACCGTGTGGGTGAAGGGGTCTGCGCAAGTGATCCGAGCGCCGCGCCGGCCAACCCGCAGGCCACAGCTGCCCGGCCGGACAGCCTGACGACCCACGCAAGCCAGCAGCCTGGGCCTGCGCAGCCCATCACCTGCGCCCCTGAATCTTGGCGAAGGCCGCGGCGATGGCGCCCTGCCCATCGGCCTGAACGCCAGGGCGCAGGCTGCGCGAGTCCGGTCGCTCCTGGCGGCCGGCAGGCCTGAAACTGTTCTCACCCGACCGCGCCGCCCCACGCGGAGTGACCGCCGCATCCAGCTTCATGGTCAGCGAGATGCGTTTGCGAACCAGGTCCACCTCCAGCACCTTGACCTTGACCACCTGCCCGGTCTTGACCACCTCGCGCGCATCGTTGACGAACTTGTGGCTCAACTGGCTGACGTGGATCAGCCCGTCCTGGTGCACGCCTAGGTCGACGAAGGCGCCGAACTGCGCCACGTTGCTGACCGTGCCCTCCAGCAGCATGCCGGGCTGCAGGTCGTTCAGGTCGGCCACGCTGTCGTTGAAGCGTGCCACCTGGAAGTCCGGGCGCGGGTCGCGGCCGGGCTTTTCCAGCTCGGCCAGGATGTCCTTGACCGTGATGGCACCAAAGCGCTCGTCCGCGAAGGCCTCGGGCTTGAGGTTGCGCAGCACGTCGGCCTGCCCCATCAGCGCCTGCACGCCCTGGCCCGTGCGCTCCATCATCTTCTGCACCACCGGGTAGGTCTCCGGGTGGACACCCGTCATGTCAAGCGGGTTGTCGCCGTCGCGGATGCGCAAGAAGCCTGCGGCTTGCTCGAAGGTGCGCGGCCCGAGGCCCGCCACGTCCAGCAGCTGCCGGCGGCTGCGAAAGGCGCCGTTCGTATCGCGCCAGCGCACGATGCTGCCAGCCACCGAGGCCGACAGGCCCGACACCCGGGACAGCAGCGGCACCGAAGCCGTGTTCAGGTCCACCCCGACCGCGTTGACGCAATCCTCCACCACAGCGTCCAGCGTGCGCACCAGCGCGCTCTGGTTGACGTCGTGCTGGTACTGGCCCACGCCGATGCTCTTGGGGTCGATCTTCACCAGCTCGGCCAGCGGGTCCTGCAGGCGGCGCGCGATGCTGACGGCACCTCGCAGGCTGACATCCAGCTCGGGCAGCTCCTTGCTGGCGACCTCGCTGGCCGAGTAAACCGAAGCGCCGGCCTCGCTGACCACCACCTTGTCCAACCGGGCCTCGGGCGCCAGCTTGCGGATGCGCTGGATGAGTTCGGCCGCCAGCTTGTCGGTCTCGCGGCTGGCGGTGCCATTGCCGATGGCGATCAGATTCACGCCGTGCGTGGCCACGAGCCGGCCCAGAGCATGCAGCGCGCCCTCCCAGTCTTTGCGCGGCTCGTGCGGGTAGACGGTGGCGGTGTCCAGCACCTTGCCGGTATCGCTGACCACCGCCACTTTCACGCCGGTGCGGATGCCCGGGTCCAACCCCATGACCACGCGCTTGCCGGCTGGCGCGGCCAGCAACAGGTCACGCAGGTTGTCGCCAAACACCTTGATGGCCACCGCCTCGGCCTCCTCCCGCAGGCGGGCGAAGAGGTCGCGCTCCAAGCTGAGGAACAGCTTGACCTTCCAGGTCCAGGCGATGGTCTTGCGGATCAGGTCGTCGCCCGGACGGGCAGCGTGGCTCCAGCCCAGGTGGCGGGCGATGCGGCCTTCGGCCAAGGAAAACTTGCCGGCCACCGGCTCTTCGTCCAGAACCAGCTTGGCATCCAGCCATTCCTGCGAGCGGCCACGAAACACCGCCAGCGCCCGGTGGCTGGGCACGGTGCGGATGGGCTCGGCGTAGTCGAAGTAATCGCGGAACTTCGCCGCGTCGGCATGCGTGCCGTCCTTGCCGTCGGCCAGGTGGCTCTTGAACAGGCCTTCGGCCCACAGCCACTCGCGCTGCTTGCCCACCAGGGCGGCGTCCTCGGCCCAGCGCTCGGACAGCAGGTCGCGCACGCCGTCCAGCACCGCATCCGCGTCGGCGAAGCCGGCTTCGGCCAGGGCCGCTGCACCGCCGGGGTAGCCGGCCACGAAAGCGGCGGCCTCGGCAGTGGGGTCCAGCGTCGGGTCGGCAAACAGCCGGTCGGCCAGGGGCTCGATGCCCGCCTCGCGGGGGATCATGCCCTTGGTCCGGCGCCGCGGCTTGAACGGCAGGTAGAGGTCTTCCAGCTCCTGCTTGGTGGGTACGGCCTCGAGGGCGGCACGCAACTCGGGCGTGAGCTTGCCCTGCTCCTCGATGCTCTTGAGCACGGCGGCGCGGCGGGCTTCGAGTTCGCGCAGGTAGGCCAGGCGGACCTCCAATTCGCGCAACTGGGTGTCGTCCAGGCCGTCGGTGGCCTCCTTGCGGTACCGGGCGATGAAGGGCACCGTGGCCCCGCCGTCCAGCAGCTCGACGGCCGCACTCACTTGCGCCGGTCGGGCCTTCAGCTCGGCGGCAATCTGCAGCAGGATCTTGTTCAAGGCGGGTTCAGCGCCTGCCATCGGCAGACGGGCCAGAGAGGGTGAAAATGGGTGAAGAAGGGTGAGAAAGAGGTGAGAAAGGGCAAAGCGGCGCAGTGTAGCCAGCCGCTCGGCCAGGGTCAGGCCAAGGCCAAGCTGAAAGGGCTGCCGCCCTGCACCGCCTCGGGCACAGAACCGGACCCGGGGCTGTTCAGCCAATGGGCGGCCGCGGCCCCCGCCAGGCGCCCGGTGGAGAAACACGCCGTCAGCAGATAGCCGCCCGTGGGCGCCTCCCAATCCAGCATCTCGCCCGCGCAGAACACGCCGGGCAGGCTGCGCAGCATCAGGCCCTGATCCAAGGTCTGGAAGTGCACCCCCCCTGCCGAGCTGATGGCCTCGTCGATAGGGCGTGGCGCGGTCAGCGTGAGCGGCAGGTGCTTGATGGCGCGGGCCAGCGTGGGGGCATCCAACATCTGCTGCCGGCTCAGGTGCTCGTGCAGCAAGCCCATCTTCACGCCGTCCAGGCCCAGGCGCGACTTCAGGTGGGTGCTCAGCGACCGGGTGCCGCGACCATGTGACACCTCGGCCAGCACGAACTCGGCCGAGCGCGCCGGCAGCAGATCCAGCCAGCAGGTGGCGTGCCCATCACGCGCGATCTCCTGCCGCAGGGCAGCCGAAGCGGCGTAGATCAAGCTGCCCTCCACGCCTGTGGCGGTGATGACGAACTCCCCCAGCTGCCGGTGGCGCAGTGGCGCGGAGGCTGGCGCCTCGTCCCATTCCAGCGCCACCGACTTCAGCGGCGCGCCCGCATGGCGGGACCGGAAGTGCTCGCTCCAGCCCACGTCGAAGCCGCAGTTGGACGGCTGCAACTCCGCCACCTCCGCACCGCGTTCACGCAACCACGGCACCCAGGCACCGTCAGAGCCCAGGCGCGACCAGCTCGCGCCGCCCAGGGCCAGCACCGTGGCCTGGGCCTGCACCGTGATCTCCCCTGCCGGGGTGGCCATGCGCAGCGCACCCTCAGGCGCGAAGCCCAGCCAGCGGTGGCGCATGTGGAAGCGCACGCCCTGGCGCCGCAGCCGCTGCAGCCAGGCCCGCAAGAGCGGGGCCGCCTTCATCTGCAGCGGGAACACCCGGCCGGAACTGCCCACGAATGTCTCGACGCCGAGGCCAAGCGCCCATTCGCGCAAGGCCTGGGCCCCAAAGCTGCTCAACGCCGGCTGCAAGCCCGGCAAGGCCTCACGGTACCGGGTATGGAACAAGTCCTCGGCCTCGGCGTGCGTCAGGTTCAGGCCACCCTTGCCTGCCAGCAGGAACTTGCGCCCCACCGAAGGCATGGCGTCGAAGACGTCCACCTGCACGCCAGCCGCGGCCAAAGTCTCGGCGGCCATCAGCCCAGCCGGGCCGGCGCCGATCACCGCGACCTGGCAGGGCTTGACGAGACGGGTGGCAGCTGCAGGTGGAGCGAGAGGTACGGGCGGCAGGAGCGGCGCAGGGGGCAACGGCATCGAGGCACTGGCGTGGGTCACAGGTGTTCAAGCCCCGCGCAAGGCGGCGCGCAGTTGCGCGCCGATTTCCGGCCGCGCCGCGAAGGGGTCGCTCGGGTTGCGCGGCGTCATGATGTCCTCCAGCCGGGTCTGCACGTTGGCCAGGCTCTTGGGGTGGCTGTAGACGTAGAAACGCTGCTCGGCCATGGCGTCGAAGACGAACTGCGCCACGTCTGCGGCCGACACCTTGCCACTGGTCACCGCCTTGTCGCTCATGGCCTGGGCGATGAGCTGGCTCTTGGTGGGCCGGCTCTGGGCATCGGCGAAGGCTTCGGGGCGGTTGCGCTCGCTGCGGTGGATGCCGGTGGGCACGAAGTAGGGGCACAGCACGTGGGCATGAACCTGGTCGGTAACGAGGCTCAGGTCTTGGTACAGGGTTTCGGACAGCGACACCACGGCGTGCTTGGTCACGTTGTAGACGCCCATGTTGGGGGCGTTGAGCAGGCCCGCCATGCTGGCGGTGTTGACGATGTGGCCACGCCAGGCCGGATCGGCCTGGGCAGCGGCCAGCATCATGGGCGTGAAGACGCGCACGCCGTGGGCCACACCCATCAGGTTGACGCCGATGACCCACTCCCAGTCCTTGAGCGTGTGCTCCCAGATCAGCCCGCCGGCGCCGACGCCGGCGTTGTTGAAGAGGAAGTTCGGTGCGCCAAAGGCCTGCAGCGTGGCCTGGCCCAGCGCCTCGACCTCGGCAGCCTTGGCGATGTCCAGCCGGTGGGGCAACACGGTCGCCCCCAGGCCGCGGACCTCGGCCGCAGCGGCCTCCAGCGCATCGGCCTGCACGTCGGCCATGACGACGCGCATGCTCAGTCGGGCGGCGATGCGGCTGGCTTCCAGGCCGAAGCCCGAAGCGGCGCCGGTGATGACGGCCACGCCGCCTGACAGTGGGTGCATGAGGTGCTCCAGAGAGGGTGTTACGCGGTGGTCCGCAGTGGATGGTCGGGCATCGATGCGCTTGAGACGGCGTTCAGGCTGAGCGTACAGCAGCCCGTTGACAAGCTCAGGGCGTACGGTTCAAGGGGGCGGCGCCGGCTCACCAGAAGCCGGCATGGCACGCTGGACAAGGGCCTCAAGAGGCAGCCCTGGAGACAGCAGGCCAAAGGCGTCAGCTGCCGTGGCCAGACGCGATGCGCAGAAGGCGTCGAAGACGAAAGCCGGCGCATGACGGCGCAGTTGAGCCGCCTGCAACAGCAGCGCCAGATCGCGCGCGAGCACGCGGGCTTGCGCCTCCTCCACGCCCTGCTCCACGGCCAGCAGCACGCCGTCGCGGGCCCGATCGAAGGCCGGGTGGGCACCGCGTGCGGGCGCGCATTCGTGCTCCAGAGCTGCGGCCACGTCATGCCCGCGCAGCGCGCGCATCAGGTCCAGCGCCATGATGTTGCCTGCGCCCTCCCAGATGGAGTTCAGTGGCATCTCGCGGTAGATGCGGGCCATCACGCCCTCGCCCTGCTCCTCGACGTAGCCGTTGCCACCCAGGCACTCCATCGCCTCCTGGGCAAAGGCGCTGCCGCGCTTGCAGATCCAGAACTTGGCCACGGGGGTGAGCAGGCGGCGCATGACGGCTTCGTGTGCAGGATCGATCGCTGACGTCGCGGCGCTGCCGGCCTGGCCGTTCTCGGAGTGGTCCACCGCGGCGGCCAGGCGCGGCGCCAGCGCCATGGCGGCTTCGCTTTCCAGCGCCAGGTCGGCCAGCACGGCACGCATCAGCGGCTGGGCGATCAGCGGCTTGCCAAAGGCCTGGCGCTGCGCCGTGTGGTGCAAGGCCAGCGACAGCGCCTGGCGCATCAGCCCGGCGGTGCCCAGGGCGCAGTCCAGGCGCGTCAACGCACCCATGGCCAGGATCTGCGGCACGCCTCTTCCCACCTCGCCCACGAGCCAGGCGTGGGTGCCTTCGAACTCCACCTCGGAACTGGCGTTGGCATGGTTGCCGAGCTTGTGCTTCAGGCGCTGGATGTGCAGCGGGTTGACACTGCCATCGGGCCGCCAACGGGGCAGAAAGAAGCAGCTCAGGCCCCCAGTCGACGCCCCGATACCCAAAGCCTCTGCGCCTTCTTTAACCTGGGCCAGCACCAGAAAGGCGTCACACATGGGCGCGGAGAAGAACCATTTGTGCCCGGTCAGCCGGTAGCGCTGGCCCCAGGCGTCTTCGCCATCGAACTCAGCGCGGGTGGTGTTGGCGCGCACGTCCGAGCCACCTTGTTTTTCGGTCATGCCCATGCCCATGGTCAGGCCGAGCTTGGCCGGGTGGGGCATGTAGCGGGCGTCGTAGCGCGGCGCCGCCAGGCCGGGTCCGAAGGCGGCTTGCACCGCAGGGTTGGCTTGCAAGGAAGGCGCCACGGCGTAGGTCATGGAGACCGGGCACAGCACCGAAGGCTCCAGCTCGGTGAACAGCATGAAGGCCGCCGCCCGCTCGATGTGCGCCCCCGGCCCTTCGGACCATGGGCTGCCATGCAGGCGCGCGCCGCAGGCGGCCTCCAGCAGGGCGTGGTACGCGGGGTGGAACTCCACCTGATCGATGCGGCGGCCAAAACGGTCATGCGTCAGCAGGCGCGGGCCCTGGGTGTTGGCCAGCCGCGCATGCGCCTGCATCTCGGCGCTGCCGCACAGGGCCCCCAGGGACTCAAAGCGCTCCCGGTCAAAGCCCGGGCGGTGATGCGTCAAGGCATTCTGCAGGGGCCGGTTGGACGTGAAGAGGTTCACGTCTGTGAAGGGCGTGCTCTGGTTGAACACATCGTGAGTCGAGAGCATGGAAGTCCTGTGCGGCTCAGTGATCCGCCTCTGGGTCCGCCTGTGAAGATGCTGGTACAGCGCGGTGGGCGGGTTCCCCCCGCAGCGAAGTCAAGGAGGAGGTCCGGGCAGCGCCCGGACCTGGGGACATGAGCGGAGGGGGGAATCCGCCCGCCGCACTGCGAATCATCTGGACATGAGGTATTCGATCCTCTCCGTAGGGCTCACCCACCTCTTGATATCCAAACGCTTGATAGAACTGCGAGAGGTGGAGTTGGGCACTGATGCGATTGGCCTGCCCCGGCCAGGTTTCGTCGATACGCCTGACGCCCTCAGCCACAAGCAAGCGCCCTGCCCCGGTGCCCCGCACCTCAGGCGACGTGATCACACGCCCCATGGACGGCTCGGCAAACTTGGCGCCCGGATCCACCACCCGCAGGTAGGCCTGGAGAACCCCGGTCCCGTCGTGCCCCAGCAAATGCCAGGACACGCGGTCCAGGCCGTCCGGGTCCTGGTAGGGGCCTTGTTCGAGGACGAACACGCGGCAGCGCAGGGCCAGGGCGTCGTACAGCTCATCAAGGCTCAGGGCCTTGAAGCGCTTCCAGGTCCAGCCCAGCCGCGGCGGCGTCACACCAGCTTCACCAGCTGCTTGCCGAAGTTGCGGCCCTTGAGCAGGCCGAGGAAGGCTTCCGGAGCAGCGTCCAGGCCCTCGGCCACGGTCTCGCGGTACTTGAGCTTGCCGGTGGCAACCATGGTGCCCAGTTCCTTCAGCGCCTGGGGCCAGAGGTTCATGTGCTCGCTGACGATGAAGCCCTGCAGCTTCAGGCGCGACACCAGGATGAGCGAGGGGTTGGCCATGGGGATGGGCTCGCCGTTGTAGCCGGCGATCATCCCGCAGAAGGCGATGCGGCCGAAGGCGTTCATGCGCAGCATCACGGCGTCCAGGATCAGCCCGCCCACGTTTTCGAAATGGCCGTCGATGCCGTTCGGTGCGGCCTCCTTCAGCGCGCGCAGCATGGACTTCAGGTCCGGGTGCTGGCGGTAGTCGATGCAGGCGTCAATACCCAGCACGTCCGTCACATAGGCGCACTTGTCGGCGCCACCTGCCAGGCCCACCACGCGGCAGCCGCGCGCCTTGGCCAGCTGACCCACCGCGCTGCCCACCGCGCCACTGGCGGCGTCCACCACCACGGTTTCACCTTCCTTGGGCGCGATGATCTGCGTCAGGCCGACCCAGGCCGTGACGCCGGGCATGCCCACGGCGCCCAGGTAGGCCGCCAACGGAATGTGCGTGGTGTCCACCTTGCGCAGCATGCCCGGCTGGGAAGCGTCGACCACCGAGTACTGTTGCCAGCCGCCCATGCCCACCACCCAGTCGCCCGCGGCAAAGCCCGGATGGCGCGACTCCACCACTTCGCCCACGGTCCCGCCAATCATCACCGCGTCCAGCGGCTGCGGCTGGGCGTAGCTCTTGCCGTCGTTCATGCGCCCGCGCATGTACGGGTCCAGGCTCAGGTAATGGTGGCGCACCAGCACCTGGCCGTCGGCCAGCGCCGGCACCGGGGTCTCGACGAGCCGGAAGTTGTCCACAGTGGGCTCGCCAGCGGGGCGGGAAGCCAGGACGATCTGTTGGTTATGCATGGGTTCGTGCCTTGTTGAGGAAGATCGGGAAGAGGAAGCGGGATCAGTCGGAGGCATTCAGGCGCTGGATGCGCCGGCCATCGGCCGCAGGCAGGCCGCGCATGGTCTTGAAGGTGCCGGTGGAGTGGCCCACCAGCTCGCCACGGTGGTTCACCACGCTGGCCTCGCAGAAGCTCAGGGAAGCCGTGCGGTGCAGCCGGCGGCCCGTGCCCACCAGGCGGCCTTCGCCCGGGCGCATGAAGCTGGTTTTCATTTCGATGGTCACCACGCCGGGCAACACCTCGCCGCCCGGCTCCAGCGGGCTGCGCGCGGCATGCGCCATGGCGATGTCCATCAAGGTCATCAACAGGCCCCCGTGGGCCACACCCCAGGAGTTGGTCAGCTCGTCGCGCACGTCGATGGCGATCTCGCCCAAACCGGGCTCCACGCGCAGCAACTCAAAACCCAGATGCTCGATGAAGGGAATGCGGACGAGGAAGTCCATGGGCGGCCGGGCTGCGGACATCAGCCGTTGTGCACGGAACTGACGCCGCCATCCACCGCCAGGATCTGGCCGGTGATGTGCTTGCCTGCCGCGCTGGCGAACAGCAGCACCGCACCCTTCAGGTCGTCATCGTCACCGATGCGGCGCAGCGGTGACATGGCGGCCAGGTTGTCAGCACCAAACTCGGCCAGCACGCCCCGCGTCATCTTGCTGGGGAAGAAGCCCGGCGCCAGCGCGTTGACCGTGATGCCGTAAGGCCCCCACTCGCCGGCCAGCGTGCGGGTGAAATTGACGGCCGCACCCTTGCTGGTGCCGTAGGCGATGAACTTCATCTGCAGCGAGCCCGCCAGCCCGGCGATGGACGCCACGTTGATGATGCGCCCGCCGCGGTTGGGGATCATGCTGGCCTTGGCCACCGCCTGCGCAAACAGGAACAGGCTGCGCACGTTCAAGTTCATCACCTTGTCCCAGGCTTCCAGCGGGTGGTCCTCGGCGGGCGCGCCCCAGGTCGCGCCGGCGTTGTTGATGAGGATGTCAATGCGGCCGAAGCGCTCCATCGTCTCGTCCACCACGCGCTGGATCTGCGCCGGGTCGCTGGCGTCGGCGGCGATCCAGCGGGCGTCGATGCCCTTGGCCTGCAGTTCGGCAGCAGCCTCTTCCAGGTCGGACGCCTTGCGCGAGGTCAGCATGATCTTGGCGCCGGCCTCGCCCAAGGCCTCGGCCATCTGCAGGCCCAGCCCACGGGAGCCGCCCGTGACCAAAGCGAAGCGGCCGGTGAGATCGAAGAGTTGCTGGACGGGTGTGCTCATGGGAAGTCCTGCTTCAAGCAAGGGGTGGAACGAGGCTCACGGACAAGCGTGGCGAGAGTGGGAAGAACTGGCGAGAAAGGAGCAAGGAGGGGCCGGGATCAGAACCAGGCATCGTCCATGGTGCGGCAGACGGCCTCGCGCTCGGCCACGACTTTCAGCCACGCGTCGATGCGGGGCATTTCATAGGCGAAGTAGTAGCGCAGAGCCGCCAGCTTGCCTTGCGCAAATGCGGTATCGCCAGCACGTCGTGCAGCCAGAGCCACGTCGAGCCATACCCAGGCCAGCACCACATGGCCGAAGGCTTGGAGATACGGCGTGGCGTTGGCCAGGGCCTCGGCAGGCACGCCCGTGGCCCAGGCGGATTTGGTAGCCGCACCCAGCTTCTGCAGTGCCGCCACCAGTTCCGTGGCCTGCGCCGCCAGGGCGGCATCATGTCCGGCACGCTCGATGGTGGCGTTCACGCGCGTGGCCAGCAGCTTCAAGCCCGCTCCGCCGTCCATCACCACCTTGCGGCCCAGCAGGTCCAGCGCCTGGATGCCGTGCGTGCCCTCGTGGATCATGTTCAGGCGGTTGTCGCGCCAGTACTGCTCCACCGGGAAGTCGCGCGTGTAACCGTAGCCACCGTGCACCTGGATCGCCAGGGAGTTGGCCTCCAGGCACCACTCGCTGGGCCAGCTCTTGGCAATCGGTGTCAGCACTTCCAGCAGCAGCGCCGCTTCGCCTGAGGCCGTGAGGCCGCTGGGCAGCACCGCGGCTTCATCGCCCGTGTGCTGCTCGTCCACCAGGCGCGCGCAGTACAGCTCCAGCGCCAGCGCGCCTTCGCAGTACGCCTTCTGCGCCAGCAGCATGCGCTTGACGTCGGCGTGCTCGATGATGGGCACCTGCGGTTGGGTGGCGTCCTTCACCACCTTGGCGGCGGCGCCTGCGGCAGGCGCTTGCGCGGAGGCCGCGGCCCCTGCGGATGACAGTTGAGCAGAGGCACCCGCCCCCGCCACAGGTCGCCCTTGCGGGCGCTGGCGCGCATAGGCCAGCGAGGCCTCGTAGCCCGCCATGCCCAGCATGGCCGCGGCCATGCCCACGCCGATGCGGGCCTCGTTCATCAT
>JBJTZN010000081.1:0-6258 GCA_046087245.1 Rubrivivax sp. | reverse complement strand
CGTGTTGCACAAGGAACTCGACGCCGACGACGGCGAACTCACGCGTACACGGAAGGTGCGCCGCGGCTACATCGGCGACAAGTACCAGGTGCTGGTGGACGCGCTGTACGGCGGCAAGTCCGAGCAGTTCATCGAGACGGCCGTGAAGTTCGAGGACGGCCGCTCCGGCCGCGTCAGCGCCACGCTGAAGATCATCGACGCCAAGACCTTCGGCAGCGTCAGGAAGGCGGCCTGAGCATGAACGGCAAGCAAATCGGGGACGTGATCCTTGACGTCAAGAACATCTCGCTGGCCTTTGGCGGCGTGAAGGCGCTGACCGACATCAGCTTTGACGTGCGTGAGCACGAGGTACGCGCCATCATCGGCCCCAACGGTGCGGGCAAGAGCTCCATGCTCAACTGCATCAACGGTGTGTACACCCCGCAGCAGGGCACCATCAACTTCCGCGGCAAGACCTTCGGCCACATGAACAGCCGCGAGGTGGCCGAGATGGGCATCGCGCGCACCTTCCAGAATCTGGCGCTGTTCAAGGGCATGAATGTGATTGACAACATCATGTCCGGCCGCAACCTGAAGATGAAAACCAACATCTTCCAGCAGGCCTTCCGGTTCGGCGCGGCCGAGCGCGAGGAGGTGGAGCACCGCGCCTTCGTCGAGCACATCATCGACTTCCTGGAAATCCAGCCTTACCGCAAGACGCCGGTGGGGCGCTTGCCCTACGGCCTGCAAAAGCGCGTGGACCTGGGCCGGGCCTTGGCCATGGAGCCACAGGTGCTGCTGCTGGACGAACCCATGGCGGGCATGAACGTCGAGGAAAAGCAGGACATGTGCCGCTTCGTGCTCGACGTCAACGACGAGTTCGGCACCACCATCGTGCTGATCGAGCATGACATGGGCGTGGTGATGGACATCTCCGACCGCGTGGTCGTGCTCGACTACGGCAAGAAGATCGGCGACGGCACGCCCGAGGAGGTTCGCGCCAACCCCGATGTCATCAACGCCTACCTGGGCACCTCGCACTGAAGGGGCGGCAGACCATGGGTTTCTTCCTCGAAACGCTGATCGGCGGGCTGATGACTGGGATGCTGTACTCCCTGGTCGCACTCGGCTTCGTGCTGATCTTCAAAGCCAGCGGCGTCTTCAACTTCGCCCAGGGCGCGATGGTGCTGTTCGCCGCGCTGGCCATGGCGCGCTTCTCGGAATGGGCGCCGGAGCTCCTGGGCACGGGCAAGGTACTGGGCAACGTGCTCGCCTTTGTGGGTGCGGCCCTGCTCATGGTGGTGGTGGCCTGGCTGGTCGAGCGCCTGGTGCTGGGCAAGCTGGTGAACCAGGAGGGCATCACGCTGCTGATGGCCACGCTGGGCATCACCTACTTCCTGGACGGCTTCGGCCAAACGCTGTTCGGCAGCGACATCTACAAGATCGACATCGGCCTGCCCAAGGACCCGATGTTCCTTCTCGAGGGCATGTTCCAGGGCGGCATCCTCGTCAACAAGGAAGACCTCTACGCCGCAGCGATGGCGGCGTCTCTGGTCATTCTTCTGAGCCTGTTCTTCCAGTACACGGCCACGGGCCGCGCGCTGCGCGCGGTGGCTGACGACCACCAGGCCGCGCAGTCCATCGGCATTCCGCTCAAGCGCATCTGGGTCATCGTGTGGTCGGTGGCCGGCTTCACCGCGCTGGTGGCCGGCGTCATCTGGGGCAGCAAGCTGGGCGTGCAGTTCTCGCTGTCTCTCGTGGCACTGAAGGCCCTGCCAGTGGTGATCCTCGGCGGCCTGACCAGCGTACCCGGCGCCATCATCGGCGGGCTGATCATCGGCGTGGGCGAGAAGCTCTCAGAGGTCTACATCGGCTCGAAGATCGGCGGCGGCATCGAGATCTGGTTCGGCTATGTCCTCGTGCTCTTCGTCCTGCTCGTGCGGCCGCAGGGATTGTTCGGCGAAAAGATCATTGACCGCGTATGAAGTTCGCGATCAATGATTTTTCGGTGGAGGCTCACGTCCGCACTGCGGATGTGAAAGGCCGCAGGCCCGGCCGGAACCAAATAGTCATCGATCGCGTGTAACGGAAACATCCCATGCTCTACCGCGAAAACGGCCAGTTCAAGACCTCCTACACGGCAGACCACCAGCCCTTGCCCATCGCGCAGGACCGCATCGGTGTCGGGCTGCTGCTGGCCTTTGCTCTGGTGGGCATCCCGCTGCTGGTGCAGGACGACTACCTGTACCGCGCCATCCTGATCCCTTTCCTGATCCTCGGGCTGGCCGCGCTAGGCCTGAACATCCTGGTGGGCTACTGCGGGCAGATCTCGCTGGGTACGGGCGCCTTCATGGCGGTGGGAGCCTATGCGGCCTACAACCTGTTCGCGCGTGTGGACGGCATGCCCATGATCGCTGCCATCTTGCTGGGCGGTGTCTTCGCCATGATCGCGGGGGTGCTGTTCGGCATTCCGAGCCTGCGCATCAAGGGGCTGTACCTGGCGGTGGCCACACTGGCGGCCCAGTTCTTCTGGGACTGGGCATTCCTGCGCATTAAGTGGTTCACCAACGAGTCGGCCTCGGGGTCGGTGGCGGTGTCCCAGCTCACGTTGCTGGGCTGGGGTATCGATACACCGGTGGAGAAGTACCTGTTCTGCCTGATCGTGGTGATGGTGTTCGCCTGGCTGGCCAAGAATCTGGTACGCAGCCACATCGGGCGGGAGTGGATGGCCATCCGCGACATGGACGTGGCCGCTGCGGTCATCGGCATCCGCCCCGTGTACGCCAAGCTGACCGCCTTTGCGGTGAGCAGTTTCATCGTCGGCGTGGCCGGTGCGATGTGGGGCTTTGTGCACCTGGGTTCGTGGGAGCCTGCAGCGTTCTCGATCGACCGCTCTTTTCAACTGCTGTTCATGATCATCATCGGCGGCCTGGGCTCCATCATGGGCAGCTTCTTCGGCGCGGCCTTCATTGTCGTGCTGCCGATCTTCCTGAACCAGTTCCTGCCCTGGGCCGGCTCGCTCTTGGGGGTGACAATCAGCACCGCCGCCGTGGCGCACACCGAGTTCATGATCTTCGGTGGGCTGATCGTGTTCTTCCTCATCGTAGAGCCGCACGGGTTGGCTCGCTTGTGGTCCATTGGCAAGGAGAAACTGCGCCTGTGGCCGTTCCCGCATTGAGTTTCCCCTCGGGGCTGGCTTCGCCGCCGGCCTGTTCGTTGTTTCCCCAACCGCACGGACGCGTGCAACGTTCCCACCTCTGGAGGCCATGATGAACTTGAAGTCCCTCGCTCTTGCCGGTGCGCTTGCCGCGGCGGCCCTGAGCACGACGCTCACCACGCCCGCCGCTTACGCGCAGGCCAAGGAGCAGTTCTTCCCCGCGCTGGTGTACCGCACCGGTGCGTACGCGCCCAACGGCACACCGTTTGCCAATGGCTACGTGGACTACCTGAAGCTCACCAATGCGCGGGGCGGTATCAACGGCGTGAAGGTCTCGTGGGAGGAATGCGAGACCGGCTACGCCACCGACCGTGGTGTGGAGTGCTACGAGCGCTTGAAGGGCAAGAACGGGGGGGCCACAGTGTTCCAGCCGCTGTCCACCGGCATCACCTTCGCCCTCACCGAGAAGGCGCCCGCCGACAAGATCCCGCTCATCACCGCCGGCTACGGCCGCAGTGACAGTGCCGACGGCCTGGCCTTCAAGTGGAACTTCATCCTGATGGGCACGTACTGGGATGCGGCTGACATCCTGGTGCAGCACCTGGGCAAGAAGGAGGGAGGTCTCGACAAGCTCAAAGGCAAGAAGATCGCCCTCGTCTACCACGACAGCCCCTATGGCCGCGAGCCCATCCCGCTGCTGCAAGAGCGCAGCAAGATGCACGGCTTCGACCTGTCGCTGCTGCCCGTAGCCCACCCCGGCGTCGAGCAGAAGGCCACTTGGCTGCAGATTCGCCAGAACCGCCCCGACTACGTGTTGCTGTGGGGCTGGGGCGTGATGAACTCCACCTCGCTGAAGGAAGCACAGGCCACCGGCTACCCGCGCGACAAGATGTACGGCGTGTGGTGGGCCGGTGCCGAGCCCGATGTCAAGGACGTGGGTGACGGCGCCAAGGGCTACAACGCGCTGGCCATGCAGCACGGTGCCGAACCCGGCTCTGCCGTGGTCAAGGAAATGCTCGAGAAGGTCCACGCCAAGGGCCAGGGCACCGGGCCGAAGGAAGAAGTCGGCCAGGTGCTCTACATGCGCGGCCTGATTTCGGCCATGCTGGCCGTCGAAGGCGTGCGCGCCGCGCAGGAGCGCTTCGGCAAAGGCAAGTGGGTGAGCTCAGAGCAAGCGCGCTGGGGCTACGAGAACCTCAACCTCACGCAGGCCAAGCTCGACGCCTTGGGCTTCAAGGGTGTGATGCGGCCCATCAGCACCAGCTGCGCCGACCACCGCGGCGCCAACTTCGCACGCGTCCACACCTGGGACGGCTCGAAGTGGGTGTACTCCTCCGACTGGTACCAGAGCGACGACTCCATCCTCAAGCCCATGACCCGGGCCTCGGCGGACAAGTACCTGGCCGAGAAGAAGATCGCGCGCCGCGCGCCGGCGGATTGCCAGAGCTGAGCCCTGTCCTCCTTACCCTCCCGCCAAAACGGCGGGAGGGGCTTCAGCGAGCCTCGAAATGAGCAACACCTACCTCAACGTCAACGGCATCGAGGTCATCTACAACCACGTGATCCTCGTGCTCAAGGGCGTGTCGCTGACCGTGCCCGAAGGCAAGGTCGTGGCGCTGCTCGGGGGTAATGGCGCGGGCAAGACCACCACGCTGCGCGCGGTGAGCAACCTGCTCGCCGGCGAGCGTGGCGAGGTCACCAAGGGGTCGATCGAACTCAAGGGCGAGCGCATCGAGAAGCTGTCCACTTCCGAGATGGTGGACCGAGGTGTCATCCAGGTGATGGAAGGGCGCCACTGCTTCGCGCACCTGACCATCGAGGAGAACCTCCTGACGGGCGCCTACACCCGCAAGGACGGCAAGGCCGCAGTCGCGCAGACGCTGGAGAAGGTCTACAACTACTTCCCGCGCCTGAAGACGCGCCGCGGCTCGCAGGCCGCCTACACCTCCGGAGGCGAGCAGCAGATGTGCGCGATTGGCCGGGCGCTGATGGCCAACCCCAAGATGGTGCTGCTGGACGAGCCCTCCATGGGCTTGGCGCCGCAGATCGTCGAAGAGGTCTTCGAGATCGTGAAGGATCTCAACACCAAGGAGCAGGTGACTTTCCTGCTGGCCGAGCAGAACACCAACATGGCGCTGCGCTATGCCGACTACGGCTACATCCTCGAGAACGGCCGGATCGTGATGGACGGCGAAGCCAAGGCCCTGCGCGAGAACGAGGATGTCAAGGAGTTCTACCTCGGCATGGGTGGCGGCGACCGCAAGAGCTTCAAGGACGTCAAGAGCTACAAGCGCCGCAAGCGCTGGCTGGCTTGAGAACACGCGACCCGTCACCTCAGCACAGCGTCCGTGCCGCCGTGAGCCAGGAGCCCTGGGGCGTTGCCCCGCCGCCCTTCAAGGCCGAGGAAGCCTGGCAGCGGTTGCGCCGGGAACTGCGCGAGCTGGGCCTGAACGAGCGCGCCGGCGTGTTCGAGCGGCGTGGCGTGGCCATCGCTAGAGCCTCGCTGCAGGATGATTGCATAGCCGCCGCCACCGTGCGCAGGCCCTCCAGGAACAGCCCCGAGTGGCAGGAGCGCGTCTTGAAGAGCGGCGCCGATGTGCGCGACTTCACGCAGCACTTGAAGAAACAGCTCGCCTTGTGGAGCGACCGAGATGACTGAGCAGAATCACGCCAACCTCGAACCGACGGAAAAGCGCGACCCCGCCGTTCGCGAGGCCGATCTCCTGTCAGCCCTGCCAGGTGTGGTGCGTGGCGCGCAACAGGTACCCGGCATGGCCGAACTGCTCGCCGGCGTGGAGCCATCGAGCGTGTGCACGCGGTCTGCGCTGGCCGCGCTGCCGGTGCTGCGCAAGCCTGAGCTGCTGGAGCGCCAGAAGGCCCTGCGTGCGGCCGAGCCCTTCGACCCGTTTGGCGGTCATTCCGCCGTCGGTTGGCGGGCCCTGCGCGGCTTGAGCGGTGCCCGACGCGTCTACCAGTCGCCCGGCCCCATCTACGAGCCGGAGGGCACGAGGGCCGACTACTGGCGCATCGCGCGGGCCCTGCGCGCGGCCGGCTTCGAAGCCGGCGACCTGGTGCACAACAGTTTCAGCTACCACCTCACACCCGGCGCCTGGATGATGGAG
>JBJTZN010000080.1:0-14157 GCA_046087245.1 Rubrivivax sp. | reverse complement strand
CCCATCATGCGCAACGTCTGCTGCACCACCTGGCTGAACACCGGAGCCGCCACCTCACCGCCGTAGAACACGCCCTTGCTGGGCTCATCCACCATCACGGCCACCACGATGCGCGGGTCGCTCACCGGGGCCAGGCCCACGAACCAGGCTCGGTACTTGTTGGTGGCGTAGTTCTTGCCCTCCTGCTTGCGCGCCGTGCCGGTCTTGCCGCCCACCGAGTACCCGATGGCCTGCGCCTTCTGGGCGGTGCCGCCGGGCCCGGCGGCCATGCGCAGCATCTCGCGCACCTGCTGCGCCGTCTGCGGCGACAGCACCCGCAGGCCCGCCACCGGCTCCTGGCGCTTGAGCATGGACACCGGAATCAGCTCGCCATCACGGGCGAACACGGTGTAGGCGCGCGCCAGCTGGAACAGTGAGGCCGACACGCCGTAGCCGTAGCTCATGGTGGCCTGCTCGATGGGGCGCCATGTCTTGTACGGACGCAGCCTGCCGGTGACGGCCCCCGGGAAGTCGAGCTGCGGCTTCTGGCCCAGACCCACACCAGCGTACAGCTCCCACATTTCGCGCGGCGACATCTGCATCGCCATCTTGACCGTCCCCACGTTGCTGGACTTCTGGATCACCTCGGCCACCGACAGCACCCCATGCGGGTGGGCGTCCTTGATGGTGGAGCCGGTGATGTTGATGGAGCCAGGCGCGGTCTGGATGGGGGTCTGCGGTGTCACGCGCCCGCTCTCCAACGCCCAGGCGGCGATGAAGGGCTTCATCGTGGAGCCGGGCTCGAAGATGTCGGTGAGCGCACGGTTGCGCAGCTGCGCACCGCTGAGGTTGCGGCGCTGGCCGGGATTGAAACTCGGGTAGTTGGCCAGGGCCAGCACCTCGCCCGACTTGGCATCCAGCACCACCACGCTGCCGGCCTTGGCGCCGTGCGCGGCCACCGCGTCGCGCACCCGCTGCCAGGCGAAGAACTGCACCTTGCTGTCGATCGACAAGGTGACATCGCGCCCGTTCACAGGCTCCAGCCGGGCACCGGTGTCCTCGACGATCCGACCCAGACGGTCGCGCACCACGCCGCGCGAACCCGGCCTGCCCTGCAACTCCTTCTGGAAGGCCAGTTCGATGCCCTCCTGGCCCGCCTCCTCCACGTCGGTGAAGCCCACCACATGCGCAGCGGCCTCACCCTCGGGGTAACGGCGCTTGAACTCCCCGTGGCGGTGCACCCCCTTGATGCCCAGGGCCTTGACCTCGGCCCACACCGCATCGTCCACCTGGCGGCGCAGCCAGGCGAACTCGCTGTCACCTGCGGTGCGCTCGTTCAGCTCCTGCGGCGTCATGCCCAGCAACCTGGCCAGGGCCTTGCGCTGCGCCACGTCGGCCGCGAAGTCCTTGGGGATGGCCCACACCGAAGGCGCCGGCACGCTGGTGGCCAGCACCACGCCGTGTCGGTCCAGGATGCGGCCGCGGCTGGCCGGCAACACCAGCGTGCGCGTGTAGCGCATCTCCCCCTGCTTGACGTAGAAGTCGGTACCCACGGCCTGGATGTAGACCGCGCGCCCGGCCAGCACCAGGAAGGCCAGGGCCACCATCACCAGCACGAAGCGCGAACGCCAGGGTGGCGTCTTGCTGGCCAGCAGCGGGCTGGTGGCGTAGTTCACGGCCCGCGCACCCGGGTGCAGCGCCGGCTTCAAGGACGCGCTCCCTCGACGGGTCGAACCTCGGCACCGGGCGCGGCCTCGGCCGGGCGCTCATAGACCCAGTGCGTGACCGCAGGCGTGACCGTGCGCATCTGCAGGCGTTCGCGCGCCACGCGCTCCACACGCAGATGGGTGGACTGCACCTGACGTTCGGCGTCCAGGCGCTTGTGCTCGCTGTCGAGCTGCCGCTCCTCGACCTTGGCACGCTCGAGGGCCGAGAACAGCCGGCGCGTCTCGTAGGCGGTGTTCACCAAGAGCAGGCAACTGCCGATCAGACCCGCCACCAACAGCATGTCCAGCCGGCTCATCGGGCGCCCCGGGACGGCACGCGGCGCCCAGCGGCCTCGGCGCGCGGCGGCATCGCGTCGAACGGCACGTCGGTGCGCTCGGCCACGCGCAGGATGGCCGAGCGGGCCCGGGGATTGGCCGCCACCTCTGCCGGGCTGGGCCGGATCCGCGCCAGCGCCCGCAGGCGCACCGGCCTGGCTGGCGCAAAGGGCGCGCGGCGGTCCACCTCGGCGCGGCTCTCGCGCATGATGAAGGTCTTGACGATGCGGTCCTCCAGCGAGTGGAAGCTGATCACCGCCAGTCGGCCCCCCGGGCTGAGCTGCTGCAGCGCAGCCTTCAGCCCCTGTTCAAGCTCTTCAAGCTCGGCGTTGACGAGAATCCGAAGCGCCTGAAACGTGCGCGTTGCAGGGTCCTGGCCCGGCTCTCGGGTCTTGACCGCACGAGCCACGACCGCGGCCAGTTCGCCAGTGGTTCGAACGGGGCTCCCGCTCTCGCGGCGAGCGACAAGCGCCTTTGCAACCTGAACAGCAAACCGCTCTTCGCCATAGTCTCGGATCACCTGTGCAATGCGGCGCTCTTCGGCATGCGCCAGAAAGTCCGCAGCGGTCTGGCCGCGGGTCGTGTCCATGCGCATGTCCAGCGGCGCATCGAAGCGGAAGCTGAACCCGCGTGCCGGGTCGTCGATCTGCGGGCTGCTCACGCCCAGGTCCAGCAGCACCCCGTCCACAGGGGTCAGGCCCAGGTGGTTCAAGACCTGGGCCATGCTGGAGAACCCGTCATGCACGATGGAAAACCGCGGGTCGTCCAGCGCGGCGGCGGCCTGCACCGCCTGCGGGTCCTTGTCGAAGGCCACCAGGCGTGCGGCGGGAGACAGACGCTGCAGCAGCGCGCGGCTGTGGCCGCCCCGGCCGAACGTGCCGTCCACATACACCCCGTCAGCGTGCGTCACCAGGGCCTGCACGGCCTCGGTGAGCATGACGGTGGTGTGCTGCCAGGCCAGACCGGTGTCGCTCAAGACCTTCACCCGATGAACAAGCTGTCGAGTTGCACGCTCATGTCCTGATCCAGCACAGCGGCCTCATGGGCTTCGTAGCGGGCCTTGTCCCAGAGCTCGAAACGGTTGCCCAGGCCCATGAACACAACCTCACGCTCCAGGCCGGCCCAGGCGCGCAGCTCCGGCGGCAGCAACAGCCTCGAGGCGCCATCGATCGCCGCCTCGGTGGCGCTGCCGATGTAGAGCCGGCGCAGACCATCGGCCGACGCCGGCAGGGCGTTCAGGCGCGTTTCGAACTGATCCCACACCGGGCGCGGAAACAGCGACAGGCAGCGCACATGGCTCTTGCTGACGATCATCTGCCCCTGCACGGCCGACACGAGCACATCCCGCCAACGAGCCGGCACGGTGATCCGTCCCTTCCCGTCCAGCGTGAGCACCGGACCCCCCTTGAACGCAAAAGCCGACACAAAAACCCACTTTCCTGCACTTCCGCGCACTTTATCTCAGGCCCACCTCCCAGGTCAACGTGCGAGGGACAAAAAATTCAATGGAATCAAGCACTTAGACCCTCATCTGCAGGGTGCCAAGAGGCAAAAATGCATTCAGAACCAAGTACTTGCAAGGGCCAATGAAACTGCTTTGTCAGCAAGCCAAGGGTTTTCACGGGGGGCGTGTCCCGGACGAAGGCCGGGCTCCCCGGGGTTGGGTTCGGCCCCTGCGGCAGGAGCCGCTGCTACATTGCCGCCATCCTCGCGAGCACTCCCCGACCCCCTGACCGCGGCGCTCGTGGCAGGCAACAGGCACCGCCTGCATCCCTGTACGCAGTTGCGCCCGCTGGGCAAGGGCGTGCGGGCGGTCATCGTCGAGGAGAACGGCGTGCACGTGCAGGAGCACGACCTGGTGACGGCCCGCGATCCGTCCGGAGACTGGTGATGAACGAGAACGATCCCCTGTGGCGGCTGCGTCATGGCCTGGCCGGCATCGGGCTGGCGCTGGCCTGCTCGGTGCCAATCGCCGCCCTCATCGGCCGCGTGCTGGGCGACGCCTTCGCCGGCACCTACGCCTGGCGGGCAGGGCTGTATGCGCTGCTGCTGCTGTACGTGGTCGTCGGCGCGGTGGTGCTGTTCGTCAAGGTAGCGCAGCACGAGACCCGGCCCTTGAGCCCCAGGCGGTTGCTGCGCTGGGTACTGAGCCTTTGGTTGTGGCCGGCCCTGTGGTGGACCGCCCGGAGCCGCAAGCCCCCGGTCTGAGGGATCGCGGCGGCCGCCGGCCCGGACTGGCTGGCGAGCCTGTCCTCAGCGCGACTGCTTGATGACCCGGCCGTTCAAGGGCTGCACGGGCCGTGCATTCATGGGATGCAGGCGGGCGAAGATGGCCAGTTGCTGGGGTGACACCTGGATGGGCTGCTGCATCACGATCCACAACACACCCTCGGTGCATGGCGGGGTGGTCAGTGACCCCATGTAGGTGTAGTACCCACGTCGGGGGGGCAGCAGCGTCGCCGGGTCGAACTCTATCGACGCCGCCACGAACTCCCCGCGCTCCAGCGGCAGGTGGTTCCACACCGCCTGTACGGCTGGGTGTTCGGGCCCCTCCTCCACCACCAGGGCCACCACGGCCAACCGACCTTGCGCATCCCGGTGCACCAGATGGATCGACATCGCAAAGCTGCGCCCGTCAACCCGCTCCTCGCCCGGGAGGTGGAAGTGAAAACCGGTCAGCTCGTAGCGGCGCGCGCCCACCTCGATCGCGTTGCCCGCGCCCACCTGCACTTGCACCGTGTGGCCGTTGTCAGTGACGGAGAAGAAGCCAGGCCGGTACAGGAAATCCACCGCCTCCAGATCCACCGGCAGACCGTCGCGGATGTCCACCGGGCTTTGACGCTGGCCCGCGCCGCACAACGCGAAGGAGGGGCGCAGCGCAGCCCAGGACTCCGGGCCCAGCGGCCCCGTGTAGGCCCAGGCGGGTCCCTCGGCAGGGTTGCCCGTCGCGGCAGCGGAGCGCTTCGCGGCGCCGTCCGCCCCGGCAGCACCGGCCGCGCGCCCGCTCGCACCGCCCAAGCGGGCCGCTGGCGCCCGGACGACAAACTCCCCAGGGAGCTGGCGGCTGGCCAGCGTACCCCGCGGGCTGGCCTTGCCGTCGCCATCCGGCCCTAGCCGGCGGGCCAGGCGTTCGCGCAGACGGTCCAGTGGATCACCGGGGCCCAGTTCGATGGCCTTGCCGGCCAGAGGCTCCGCGGCCGGGGCCGTGCTCCCGTCCAGCGTGCTGGGCTTCCTGGGACGGTAGGGCGTACGCATGGCCGCCGTCCCGCGAGCCTCGGAGGCTGGCAGGGCGGGCGGCGCGGCGGCTGCCTGCGGCCTGGCCTGAACCTGCGCTTGCGTCGTCTGGGCCAGACCGGGGGCGCCGCCCCAAGCCAGCAGCACGGCCAGGACCGCGGGGCCCGCTCGGGCTGCAAGGGCCACTTGAGCCGCCCGAGGAGCCCAGACGGGCCACCGGGCGGGCAGCAAGCGGGGGGGGGCAGGGTGCTTCATCGCGGGAACGTCCTGGAACGTTTTCGGCCGCCAGGACGCAGAACTTGAGGCGGGTGAGGTCCGCCTTCAGGAAGGCGCCGGTGCAGCGCCCGTGGCCGCGGCCGCCTCCAACCGGGCTTTCAGGGTCATCACCTTGGCGATGTAGTCTGCCGCCAGGGCCTCGTCCATGCGGCTGCCGCCCAGGTAGAACCGCAGGCCATCCTCTACCGAGCCGCCCGTGAGCCGGATGCAGTCGTGCAGCACGCGTGCGCCTACGCGAAGGTTGGTCAGGGGGTCGAAGGCGGTCATCGGCCCCCCATGTTCTTCGTAGCGCCGGGCGTGGTATCTAGGCATCACCTGCATCAGGCCCTGCGCCCCGGCAGCACTCTGACTGAACGGGTGCAGGCTGGACTCAGCCGCCATCACCGCCAGGATCATGGTGGGCTCCAGCTTGAGTTTCGGGCCCACCAGGTGGGCTTCGCGCACCAAGGCAGCCACGGGCTCGGGCGCGACCTTGTAGGTGGTTGCCAGCCACCGGGCCATGCGGGCCTGGTCCGCAGGCAGCAAGGCCGGATCGATGGCGGTGGCACGATCGGCCGCCTGCGGATCGGGGGTCAGCACCACTTCATCGAGGGAGCGGCGCTCCAGCCAGGCCAGCAGATGGTCCTCTGCGGCGGCCCGCCAAGTGGGCACAGCCCATATTACCAGGGCTGCCACGGCAGCCAGCAGGCCCAGTGCGGCCAGGGCGTGGCGCAGCGCGGCGCCCAGGGCACGCGAGAGGCTTCGAAGGCTTGGCACGGTAAACATGGGGCGGGCCCGCGCTGGCGGCTTCAGGAAGTTGAAGTGTCACCCAAGCTTGGGCATCCCTGCACCGCGGCATCACTCACAGCGAGCCGGGAGGGAGCCTGGGCCTGGCCCAGGCCCAGGCTCCCAGGCCCCCGAGCAGCAGGCCCGCAGAGGCCAGGGCCAGACCCAGGCACGAGTGCATCACCAGCGGCGCCAGGACGCCGGCCACCAGCGCGTTCATCACGGCCGAGACGAAGGACTGCACGGAAGAGGCCATGCCGCGGCGCTCGGGTGCCAGGTCCAGCAGCAGCAGCGTGACCGATGGCGTCATCACCGACCAGCCCAGGGAGAACACGGCCACCGGCCACAGCGCCCAGCCCGGGTGTGGTGGCAGCACGGCGCTGAGCAGGACGTTCACGCACGTGATGCCCAGCATGATCACAAAGCCCAGGCGGATCTGCGCGGCCGGTCGGATGCGCCCGGCCAGACGCCCGCTGAGCCAGGCGCCGGACATGATGCCGGCCACACTGAGGCTGAAGAACCAGAAGAATTCGGTGGGCGCCAACTGCAGCAGTTCGCCCAACCACACGGGCGCCGACAGCACGTACAGGAACATTCCGTTGAAGGGCAGGCTGCCCGCCAGAGCCAGGGACATGAATCGGGCGCTGGCACCCATCTGCCAGTAGCCGCGCAGCAGGTGCCCAGCCCGCAAGGGCTGCCGCTGGCTGGCGTGCAGCGACTCCGGCAGCTGCCACGCCATCACGGCGCACAGCGTCAGGCCCACGGCGGCCAGGAACCAGAACACCGACGGCCAGCCCAGGTGCACGAACAGCCACCCGCCCACCAGCGGCGCCACCGCCGGGGCCAGGCCGAAGAAGATGGTCACCTGCGACATCACGCGCTGGGCTTGGGCGGGCGGGAAGAGATCACGGATGACGGCCCGCCCGACCACCATGCCGCCGCCGGCCGACAGCCCCTGCACGGCGCGCCAGAACAGCAACCAGCCGATGGACGGACTGAGCGCACAACCCACCGATGCCAGCGTGAACACGGCCATGGCCACAAGCACCACCGGCCTGCGTCCCAGGCTGTCCGACAACGCCCCGTGGAACAGGTTCATGACCGCGAAACCGCACAGATAGGCTGACAAGGTCTGCTGCAACTGCACAGCCGACGCCGGCAGGTCGGCCGCCATGCCGGGAAACGCCGGCAGGTAGGTGTCGATGGCAAACGGGCCGAGCGAACTCAGGCCGGCCAGCAGCAGGGCCAAGCTCCACAGAGGGCCGCGCCACAGGGTCGCGGCTTGGGGATGCATGGTCGGGGCGTCCTTCGTGCCTGGCCTGCGGTGGCTTGCGCCACGCAGACCGTCAATAGTGTGAAGCAGGCCGATAGGCCGGATTCTGTGCGCCACGGGGCCTTGCGACCCGCGCGGCGTGACCGCCATTCCTCTGGGCCGGGGGTCACCCCACCGGCTCGGTGCCACCTACCCGCCGGCTCCGCGGAGCCACGTCAACGCCGGCCTACTTGGTGTTGCTGCGCGCAGAGATTGCCCGTTGCACCCGCGACGGGTTGCCCCGCCGCGACTCGTCTCTGTTGCTCTGATCCTCACCTCGCGGTGGAGAGCCGTTAGCTCCTGCGCTGCCCTGTGCAGTCCGGACCTTCCTCCAGGGCCGTGTTTCCACGCTCGCCCCAGCGGCGGTCTGGCCTGCTTCACGCCTGTATTGTCCCACCCATCGCCAGATGGGAGCCGCATGTCCCGCCCGCGCAATGAATCGACCCTGCCCTGAGCAAAGAGTTTCTGGACCCGCTCCCAGATTCAGTCCATATCAAAGTACAACTCGAGCGTAGAAAGATATCAGCGGAAGACTTTTCTTCTCTTATCATGTAGCACATGGTCCCTTCCGGCCTCAGCGCCGCTTCGCGTCGCGAACTCAGCCGCCTGTTGCGAGACAACCCGCCTCTCGTCACCACGAGCCTGGCGGCGTCAACGCTGGGGCTGACGCCGGCCGCGGCTTCGCGCCGGCTGGCGGCCTGGTCGCGTTCTGGATGGCTGGCGCGCGTCCGGCGCGGCGCCTACGTCCCCGTGCCGATCGAATCGGCTTCTGCCGACGTGGCGCTAGAAGACCCGTGGTCGGTCGCCATGACCATGTTCGCGCCGTGCTACATCGGCGGCTGGTCTGCCGCGGAACACTGGGGGCTGACCGAGCAGATCTTCCGCTCGGTCTGCGTGATGACGCTGAAGCGCCCCTACGACCGTCAGCCCGTCTTGCGCAAGGTCCGCTTCGACCTGCACACGGTCGCCCAGTCACAGCTCATCGGGTTGAAGACGGTTTGGCGAGGAGGCACGCGCGTGCAGGTGTCCGACCCGGCTCGGACCTTGGTCGACACGCTCATGTCACCCAGCCTGGGCGGCGGCATTCGCCATGTGGCAGAGATGCTGACCACGCTGCTGCGTGAGCAGCCCAAAGAAGCCCCCAAGCTGTTGCTCTATGCCGAAAAGCTGGGCGTCGGAGCCGTCTACAAGCGCCTGGGCTACCTGCTGCAACGTGACCATGCTGCCGTGAATCACGCAGCGGAGTTGATCGCCACCTGCCGCCAGCGCATGACGGCAGGCTACGCCAGCCTCGATCCGGCACTGCCAGCAGAGCGCCTGGTGACGGCGTGGCGCGTGTGGGTTCCGGACAGTGAACTGCGGGAGCCCGCGTCATGATCCCCAAGCAGGAAATCATGGCCCTCGCAGCCGAACTGCAGCTCCAGGCCCACGTGGTGGAGAAGGACTACGCCCTCGGCTGGTTCCTGGCCGGCATCTCGGCCCACCCGGTGATCGGCCCGCGCTGGGTGTTCAAGGGAGGCACCTGCCTGAAGAAGTGCTACTTCGAGACCTACCGGTTCTCGGAGGACCTGGACTTCACGCTACAGGACGCCGAGCACCTGGATGAGGACTTCCTCGCCGGGGTCTTCGAGGAGGTGGGCGAGTGGGTTTACGACGCCTGCGGCCTTCAGCTTCCGCCTGAAGCACGCAAGTTCGAGGTCTTCACGAACCCGCGCGGCACGCCATCGGCCCAAGGCCGCGTGGGCTATCGCGGGCCGCTCGGTCGCGCGGGCGATCCGCCTCGCATCAAGCTCGACCTGGCTGCCGATGAGGTGCTGGTGCTGACGCCGGTGCAGCGCCCGGTTCACCACCCCTATACCGACCGACCGGCAGACGGCATCCACGTCCTCAGCTACTCGTTTGAAGAGGTCTTCGCCGAGAAGATGCGCGCACTGGCCGAACGCCAGCGCCCACGGGACCTGTACGACGTGGTGCACCTCTACCGCCGGCAAGACCTGCAGCCGGACCGCGCCGTCGTCCGCAGCACGCTGGCCCGCAAATGCGAGTTCAAGGGCATCGCGGTGCCCACCTATGCCGCGCTGACGGACCGCCCCGAGCGCGCCGCCATTGAGGTGGAGTGGGAGCAGATGCTCGCCCACCAGCTGCCGACCTGTCCGCCTTTCGCCGAGTTCTGGCAAGAGCTTCCGGAAGTCTTCGAGTGGCTGAACGAGGTCATCGCCGCGCCCACCTTTGCTGCTGTGCCAGGCGGAGCATTCGGGCGCGATGCGCTCGACGCCACCTGGCGCTTGCCGCCGATGGTTCAGGCCTGGGGTGCCGAGGCAGGATCGCTCGAGACGATCCGCTTTGCCGCGGCCAACCGCCTCTGCGTCCAGTTGGACTACACCAAGGTCAACGGCGAGCGCACGTCGCCCACGATCGAGCCCTACTCGGTTCGCCGGACGAGCGCCGGTCACCTGCTGTTGTTCGGCGTGAAGGCAGACACCGGTGAATCCCGCAGTTACCGGCTCGACCGCGTCAACGCGGCCACGGTCACGCGGCAAGCCTTCCGGCCCCGCTACGTCGTCGAGCTGACCGCATCGGGCCCGCTGGCTGCACCCTCTGTGGAGCGCCCAGCAGCGAGGGCCGCCGCATTTGCACCGGCCTGGCCGCATGCCCCCAGAAGTGCAGCGCCCGCGCGCCGCGCCAGCAACAAGCCCTTTGGCCAGACCGGGCTCAGCTACACCTTCGCCTGCACGGTCTGCGGCAAGACCTTCAAGCGCGGCACGTACGACGCCACGCTCAACCCCCACAAGAACAAGCAGGGTTGGCCATGCCTCGGTTGCATCGGCACCCTCAAGTAGACGACGCCCCATGAACCTGCAAGAACTGCTCACCCAGCTCGACACGCCCATCGTCATCCGCCCCACGCGGCGCATGACGCAGGGCGAGCTGGAGACCTATCTCGACAAGGCCGCCGACATCCTGCGTGGCAACGCCGACCATTCCGAGTTCCGTGGCTACGTGTTCGCGCTGCTGTTCTACAAGCGCATCAGCGACTGCTACGACGAAGAGGTCCGCAGCCAGACCGACGCGTTGGTCAAGGCGGGCGTGCCGCGCGACCAGGCACTGCTGCTGGCCCGAGACCCGCAGAACCACCACTTCACGGTGCCCGAACACGCGGCCTGGGCTGACGTGGCGCGCACAGCCAAAGGTCAGCTGGGCCAGGCCCTGAACGAGGCCATGCTGTCCATCGAGCGGGCGAACGCTCACCGCCAGAACAACTTCGACGGCATCCTCACCGGCAAGATCGACTTCAACAAGCAGGACGAACTGCCTCGCGACAAGCTGGTCAACCTGATCAACCACTTCAGCAGCCAGACCTTCGACCGCGCACACGTCTCCGACGACCTGTTCGGCAACGCGTACGAATACCTCATCCGTAACTTCGCCAGCAAGGCCGGCAAGTCCAGCGGCGAGTTCTACACACCGGCCGAGGTCGGCTTCCTGATGGCCGAGGTGTTGCAGCCGCGGGCCGGCATGTCGGTGTGCGACTGGGCCAGCGGTTCGGGCGGCCTGCTCTTGCAGTGCATCCGGCACGTCAAGAAGCACGGCGGCGACGTGCGGCAGCTTCAGCTGCACGGGCAGGAATCCAACGTCACCACCTACAACATCTCGCGCATCAACATGATCCTGCACGGCATCCCCGTGTGGGAGCACAAGCAGGGCGACAGCCTGCGAGACCCGCGCCACCTGACGGCCGAGAACCGCCTCAAGCAGTTCGACCGCATCATCATGAACCCGCCCTTCTCGCTGGAGGACTGGGGGCACGACACGGTGGCGGCGGGCGACAAGTTCGGGCGCCTGTGCTTTGGCATGCCGCCCGCGAGCAACGGCGACTGGGCCTGGCTGCAGCAGATCGCCAAGTCGCTGAAGGACGCCCACCCCGACACCAGCGGTGGTGGTCAGGGCATGGTGGTGATGTCGCAGGGCGTGCTGTTCCGTGGCCAGCCCGAGCAGACCGAAGAAGAGGACGGCCAGAACCAGAAGGCCGACGCCGAGTACGTGATTCGCCGGGGCTTCATCGAGGCCGATCTGATCGAGGCCATCGTCGTGCTGCCCGGCAAACTCTTCTACGGCAACAACGTGCCCGGCTGCCTGCTGCTGCTGAACAAGGCCAAGCCCGAAGCGCGTAAGGGCAAGATCCTGATGATCTGGGCGTCGCGCCACTTCCAGAAGGGCAACCCCCAGAACCTGTTGCGGCCTTCCGACCTGATGCGGGTGCTGGTGCCGTGGCAGGCCTTCGGTGACCTGGCAGCGGCCCGGCAGCTGGTGCCGGTGCACGAGGCGCAGCTGATCCGCGAGGTGGAGCAAGACCGCGACAGCCGGCTCGCCGACATCGAAGATGCCTACGGCCCTGTGCTGGAGCCGCTGGCCCGCCTGCAGGCAGAACTGGCCACACTGGAAGCGCTGGACCTCAAAGTGCAAGCCGTCAGGGACGCGATCACCCCCGAACACCCGTACTTCCATCCACTCGCACCGCTGAAGGCCGAAGTGGACCGGATCGAGGCCGAGATCGCCGCTGCAGGGCGCGGTGACAAGGGAGCGTTGAAGACGGCCCTGCTGACCCCGAAAGCCAAGTTCGACGTGGCGCGCAAGAAGCTCGTGGATGCGATCAAGGCGCGCGAGAAGCAGGTGGCGCGTGCCGTCAAGGAGCTGCAAAAGTTGCAGGAAGAGCGGGACGCACGCGAGCTGGAAATCAAGCAGGTCGCCGAACGTGAGATTGCTCATCTGCACGAAGCGTCCAAGGATCTGCTCCGCATTTGCAGCAGCGAGGACGACGCGCAGCGCTACTTCGCGATCGTTCGCCTTGGCGAGATCGAAGAGAACGAGTTCAACCTGAACATGCCTCGGTACGTGGACACCTTCGATCCAGATCCCACGAAGCCACTGCCCATCGCCGCGCGTGAACTGGCCGATGCCGAGAAGGCGGCGCATGAAGCCCAGCAAGCCTTAAAGGCTGTGCTTGCCGCAGCAGGAGTGCGGTCGGAATGAAGGCCGTCTACGACACGCCGCTACCGGCGGGTTGGGCTCTATGCCGTTTCGTGTGGAACTTGACTTCACGCCCGATGCTGGGTGACGCCCGCTGACGAGGCGATGGCCGGTACGAACGGCGATGCCGGCAAGTGGGTGAGCTTGCCCAGGCGAAGGTAGGCGATGGCGATGAAGTTGGCAGCGGTCCTGAAGCCGCGCGCGGCGCGCTTGGCCTGCTGCATCAGCCCGTTCATGGCTTCGACGAAGGCATTGCTGCGGTGATCCAGCATGCCGCGGATGACCGAGTCGAACTGGGCTTTGAGCGTGGCTGCCAGGCGCTTGAACGGTTCCAGGCGGCTGCGGCGAGCCCAGGACAGCCAGGCTTTGAGCTCTGCTCCTGCCAGCTCAGCTTGGTTGTGGCTGCGGGCGTTGGCGAACACCTCGCGCAGCGCCATCTTCAGGCGCCAGGCACGCGCGGTCTTCAGGTTGGCGCGCTGCAGCCAGTGCATGGCCTGGGTCTGCGTGTTCGACCACCCCGATGGATTCCTGCGCATGCCCCACAGGATGGAGCGGCGCTGCTTGGGGCTGAGCTCGCCCAGCGCCTGCTGCACCCGTGCCTGTTCGGTCTGCCACTCCTGCTTGCGCACCTCATCCATCGCCTCGCCGGCGAGCTTGACGATGTGGAACCGGTCATAGCTGACCTGTGCGTTGGGCAGGCAAGCTGTCGTGCCCTTGAGGTAGGCCGCGCTCATGTCCATGCAGGCGTGGGCGATGGCTGTGGGCGCGCCGCCATGGTCTTGCAGGTCCTTGGCAAACGCCTGGATCGTCGTGTGATCGCGCCCCTGGGTGCAGAACAGCAGCCGCTTGGCATCCAGGTCGTGCACTACGGTGACGTAGTCGTGCCCACGGCGCAGGCTGGTCTCGTCGATGCCGACGATGCGCACCCGGCTCATGTCCTGCTTCTTGCGCGCCTGGGTGACGTAGTGCTCGATGCGGCGCCACAGCTGCTTGTCGCGCACCCGCAGATCCCTGGCCGCCTGGCGCACCGGCAAGTCCTTGCACATCGTCAGCGCCAATGCCTCAAACAGCAGTGTGAAGCCGCTGCCCTCGCGCGCCCATGGCACGCTCATCTGCGTGGTTTTGCCGCAGGCCGTGCATCCCACGCGCGGCACTTCGGCGTGCAGCCACGCCTCGTACTGGAAGAAGTCCAGATGCCGCCACGATCGCCCAAGCCGGTCATGCACCTTCTGCGCAGCCGCACCGCATGCCGGGCAGGCCAGCAGCGGCTGCTTGCACTCGACATCGAAGTCGATGCGGTGCTTGGCGGTGTCAAGCCGAACTTCCCGCACCGCCCACGGTGCCTGCAGGCCCAACGCGCTGGTGAACAGCGCTTCAATTTCAACGCTCAAATCCGTGCTCCTGGAAACCGCCCCGTGGACATGTGGACAGGCTCAAAGGCAGCCTGCCCACATGCCCACCGGGCTCGACGACGACCAGGGATTCTGACTGTTGGGTTCCACACGAAACGACGAGGGGCCG
>JBJTZN010000079.1:0-5363 GCA_046087245.1 Rubrivivax sp. | reverse complement strand
ATCGTGCCGCAGGACAGCACGGTGTTTTCCAGCTCCGCGCGCGAGAACATCCGCTACGGCCGGCCGGACGCCAGCGACGCCGAGGTGGAGGCCGCGGCCCGCGCCGCCTTCGCGCACGACTTCATCACCGCCCTGCCTGAGGGCTACGACACCTTCCTGGGTGAGCGCGGCGTGCGCCTGTCGGGCGGGCAGCGACAGCGCATCAGCATCGCCCGCGCCATGCTGAAGAACCCGCCGCTGCTGCTGCTGGACGAGGCCACCAGCGCCCTGGACGCCGAAAGCGAGCGCATGGTGCAAGCCGCACTGGAATCCGCCATGAGCGGGCGCACCACCATCGTCATCGCCCACCGCCTGGCCACCGTGCTGCGCGCCGACCGCATCGTCGTGCTGGACCACGGGCGCATCGTCGACATCGGCCGGCACGAGGATTTGGTGGCCCGTGGTGGGCTGTATGCGCGGCTGGCGGCGATGCAGTTCTCGTCTGCATAATCCATGCACATGATTTAGGGGGATGACACATGCGCAGTATTCGCAACGCGCCCAAACGGGCCATCAACCTGTCGCTCAACGCCAAGGTACTCGACATGGCCCGCGACATGGGCATGAACATCTCCCAGACCGTGGACACCCTGCTGACCGAGGCGGTCCTTAAGCAGTACTGGGAACGCTGGAACGAGGACAACGCCGAAGCGATCGCCGCCTACAACGAGCGCGTCGAACGCGAGGGCCTGTTTTCCGACCGGGTGCGCACCTTCATGCGGCCGCAATCCGATCAGGATGCTGCTTGAACCCGCCTGCCCATGGCCCGCTTCGACGTCTACCCCAATCCCTTTGCCGTCGACAGGCACCACACACCCTACGTGCTGGATGTCCAGAATGATCATTTGGGGCTGGGAACGCGCATGGTCATCCCCTTGCGCACGCCGGAAGCCTTGAACAAGCCGGCGCGCCAAATCAACCCCAGAATCGAGTTCTCAGGAACACCTCTCGTCGTCGACACCGCCTCCATGGCACCGGTACCCTTGTCAATGCTCAAGCAGGGCGCACCCTTGGCGAGTGCCTGGCGAGCGGACATCCAGGACGCCATCGACGCTCTCTTTGGAAGCTACTGACTTGAATACCCCCGCCACCGGGCGCCCCATCCGCTCCCAATACGAAGACTTCATGCGCCATGTGCGCGACCATGGCGTGGCCAAGGGCGACCGCACGGGCACCGGCACCACCAGCGTGTTCGGCCACCAGATGCGCTTTGATCTGAACGAGGGCTTTCCGCTGGTCACCACCAAGAAGGTCTATCTGAAGGCCATCATCGTGGAGTTGCTGTGGTTTCTGCGCGGCGACTCGAACGTGAAGTGGTTGCAGGAACGGGGATGCACCATCTGGGACGAATGGGCGCGCGAAGATGGTGATCTGGGCCCCGTTTACGGCGTGCAGTGGCGCAATTGGCCCACCCCCGACGGCGGCCACATCGACCAGATCGCACAACTGGTGCAGCAACTCAAGCACAACCCGGATTCGCGACGCCTGATCGTCAGCGCATGGAACGTGGCCGACCTGCCCAAGATGGCCCTCATGCCCTGCCATGCCTTCTTCCAGTTCTACGTGGCCCCTGCCACTGAGCCGGGGGAGAAGGGCCGGCTGAGCTGCCAGCTGTACCAGCGCAGTGCGGACATCTTCCTGGGGGTGCCCTTCAACATCGCCAGCTACGCCTTGCTCACCCACATGCTGGCCCAGCAGTGCGACCTGGACGTGGGCGACTTCATCTGGACGGGCGGCGACTGTCACATCTACGACAGCCACCGCGAGCAGGTGGATCTGCAGCTCTCCCGCACCCCGCTGCCCTACCCGAGCCTGCACCTGAAGCGCCGGCCGGCTTCCATCTTCGACTATGCATTCGAGGACTTCGAGGTGCTGGAGTACCAGCATCACCCGGCCATCAAGGCTCCGGTGGCGGTGTGACGGCCTCGGCAACCCCCACCGCGCAGACACCGCGCCCCAGCATCGTGCTGGTGGCCGCCGTGGCGCGCAACGGCGTGATCGGCCGGGAGGGAGGCCTGGCCTGGAACATCCCGGAAGACATGGCGCACTTCAAGGCCGTGACCGCTGGCGGCACGGTCATCATGGGCCGCCGCACCTGGGAATCGATCCCGCAGCGCTTTCGGCCGCTGCCGGGCCGGCGCAACATCGTGCTGTCGCGCCAGCCGGGCTTCAAGGCGCAGGGGGCCGAGGTCGCGGCCACTGTGGAAGCAGGCCTGGCGATGGCCACGAAGTCCCCCGCGGACCCACCCTCCGCGTCCACGGTGTTCATACTTGGCGGGGCGCAGGTCTACGCAGCCGCCCTGCCCCTGGCCCACCGGCTGGAGATCACGGAGATTCAGCAGGATTTCGCGGGCGACGCACACTTCCCGCAAGGCTGGCGACAGGCGTTCGAGGAAGCCTCGCGCCGCAGGGTACGCGCCGCGGCTCCCAACAACTTCGACATCGACTTCGTGACCTACCGGCGACGCCGTTGATCCTTCGTCGGCGCCATGTCCCCCAAAGTGCTGCAGCATGCTTGATGTTCTCGTGATCGGCGGCGGCAATGCCGCCCTGTGCGCGGCCCTGACGGCGCGCGAGGCCGGCGCGTCGGTGATGCTGCTGGAGGCCGCACCGCGCGAGAGCCGTGGCGGCAACTCCAGCCACACCCGCAACCTGCGCTGCATGCACGACGAGCCCCAGGACGTGCTGGTGGACAGCTACACCGAAGAAGAGTTCTGGCAGGACCTGCTCAAGGTCACCGGGGGACGCACCAACGAAGCGCTGGCCCGGCGCGTCATCCGTGAATCCGCCAGCTGCCGGCCGTGGATGCGCAAGCATGGCGTGTTCTTCCAGCCATCGCTGTCCGGGGCGCTGCACACGGCGCGCACCAACGCCTTCTTCCTGGGGGGCGGCAAGGCCCTTGTGAACGCCTACTACCGCAGCGCCGAGAAGCTCGGCGTGCACATCCGCTACCGGACTGCGGTTCACCGCCTTGAGCTGCAGAGGGAACGATTCGTGGCGGCCATCGTCCACGGGCCTCGAGGTGAAGAACGCATTACGGCGCGCAGTTGCGTGCTGGCCACTGGCGGCTTCGAGTCCAACCGGGCCTGGCTGCGCGAAGCGTGGGGCCGCAACGAGCACGGCGAATGGCCGGCTGACAACTTCCTCATCCGGGGCACACGCTTCAATGACGGTGCCCTGCTGAAGTTCATGCTCCAGGCCGGTGCCGATCCGGTGGGCGACCCCACGCAGGCCCACATGGTGGCCATCGATGCGCGAGCGCCCCTTTACGACGGTGGCATCTGCACGCGCATCGACTGCATTCCCCTGGGCGTGGTGGTCAACCGCGACGGCCAGCGCTTCCACGACGAGGGCGAGGATTTCTGGACCAAGCGCTACGCCATCTGGGGCCGCCTGGTGGCGCAGCAGCGGGGGCAGATCGCCTGGGCAGTGATCGACGCCCAGGCGGTGGGCCACTTCATGCCGCCGGTCTTCGAGGGCACCCGGTCCGCCACCCTGCCGGACCTGGCCGCGCAGCTGGGCCTGGACCCGGCCCGCTTCATGCGCACCCTGCGCGACTACAACGCCGCGTGCCAGCGCGGCCACTTCGACCACACCCGGCTGGACGACTGCCGCACCCAGGGCCTGACGCCGCCGAAGTCGCACTGGGCCCGGCCCATCGACACCCCGCCGTACTTCGCCTACGCCGTGCGGCCTGGCGTCACCTTCACCTACCTGGGCCTGCACACCGACCAGACGGCCGCGGTGCGCTGGGGCGGCCAGCCCAGCCCCAACCTGTTCGTGGCCGGCGAGCTCATGGCCGGCAACGTGCTGGGCCAGGGCTACACCGCCGGCGTGGGCATGACCATCGGCACGGTGTTCGGCCGTATCGCAGGCCGCCAGGCCGCAGACGCCGCGCAGGCGCAGGAGGACCACCATGCCACCGCTTGAGGCCCTGGTGAAGGAAGCGGTGGACACCGCCAACGGTGCCACCGGCCCGTGGACTGCGCCGACGCCGGCGCAGCCGCCGCCCGACCTGCTGCCCGGCGGCGCGCAGGCCGAGGCGGCGCGCGTGCTGCAGATCTGCAACGGCTGCCGCTACTGCGAAGGCTTCTGCGGCACCTTCCAGGCCATGACACGGCGCCTGGAGTTCCCCCAGGCCGACCTGCTTTACCTGGCCAACCTGTGCCACAACTGTGGGGCCTGCCTGCACGCCTGCCAATATGCACCGCCGCATGAGTTCGCCATCAACGTGCCCCGGGCCATGGCGCAGGTGCGCCGCGAGACCTACAGCGCGTACGCCTGGCCCGCGGCCCTGGGCGGGCTGTACCAGCGCCAGGGGCTGACGCTGTCGCTGGCCCTGGCGGCGTCGCTCGCCCTCATCCTGATGTTGGGCGTGGCAGCCCAGGGCTCCTGGTCGCAACTGCTGTGGCATGAACCCCTGGCGGGCGACTTCTACAAGATCTTTCCCCACCACCTGATGGTCGCGTTGTTCGCGCCCGTCTTCGTGTTCGCACTCGTCGCGCTGGGCGTGGGCGTTGCGCGCTTCTGGCGCGCACAGGACCCGGGCCGCCTGCCCCCAGGCGAGCAGCGCCAGGCGCGGGCCGAGGCCGCAGGGCACGCCCTGAGCCTGACCTACCTGGGCGGAGGCCATGGGGAGGGCTGCCACGACGAGGACGATGCCTTCACCGAGCGCCGCCGCCGCGCCCACCACCTCACCTTCTACGGCTTCCTGCTGTGCTTTGCCGCCACCTCCGTGGCCACGCTGTACCACTACCTGTTCGGCTGGGTGGCCCCTTACAGCTTCAGCTCCCTGCCCAAGCTGCTGGGCATGACGGGCGGCATCGCCTTGACCATCGGCACCGCCGCGCTGTGGCGGCTGAACCTGCGCCGCCACCCGTTGCACGGCGACCCGGCACAGCGCTCCATGGACCGCGGCTTCATCGCCTTGCTGTTCGGCACGGCCCTCACGGGCCTGGTGCTCACCCTGGCGCGCGGCACGGGTGCGCTGGCCCTGTTGCTGTGCATCCATCTGGCCTTCGTCATGGCCTTGTTCGCCACCCTGCCCTATGGCAAGTTCGCCCATGGCGTGTACCGCGGCGCCGCGCTGCTGAAGTGGGCGATCGAGCGGCGTCAGCCGCTGCGCATCAGGCTCGCGGGCGACTGAGCGGCAGGCCAGGACCGTGCGGCAGCGCCGCCTCAGAGCTTGTGAAGTATTCCGGCGCGCCCGAGCGGGCGTTCCAAATGGTGCCGATCTAGGCGCAAAGCACAGCCGTAGCCCGGGCTACGGCGAGCATTTGCAACGACGAGCGGGGCCGCTTGGGGCGGACGAGCGGGTGCGCGGG